>NZ_JAPDIQ010000008.1:0-265718 GCF_029872515.1 Pseudomonas flavocrustae
CATGACCACCGCCCACCCCATCGCCCTCGTCACTGGTGCCTCCCAGGGCATCGGCCGCGCTGTCGCCCTCGGCCTGCTGCAGGACGGCTTCCGCGTGGTCCTTGCCGCCCGCCGTGCCGAACCCCTGGAGGCCCTTGCCGAAGAAGCCCGGCAACAGGGCGGCGAAGCCCTGGCGGTACCCTGCGACGTCACCGATGCCGCCAGCGTCGAGGCGCTGTTCGCCCGCATCCGCGACACCTACGGCCGCCTGGACCTGCTGTTCAACAATGCCGGCGTCGGTGCCCCGGCGGTCCCCATCGACGAGCTGGAACTGGACGCCTGGCACCGGGCGGTCAACACCAACCTCACCGGCGTCTTTCTCTGCAGCCGCGCGGCCTTCGCCCTGATGCGCGCGCAGACACCCCGTGGCGGACGCATCATCAACAACGGCTCCATCTCGGCGCACACGCCCAGGCCCTTCAGCGCGCCCTACACCGCCACCAAGCACGCCGTGGCCGGGCTGACCAAGGCCCTGGCCCTCGACGGCCGCGCCTTCGATATCGCCTGCGGCCAGATCGATATCGGCAACGCCGCCACCGAGATGACCGAGCGCATGGCCAACGGTGTGCTCCAGGCCGATGGCAGCACCGCCGTGGAGCCGCGCATGGACGTCAGGCACGTCGCCAATGCTGTCCGCTACATGGCCAGCCTGCCGCTGGACGCCAACGTCCAGACCCTCACGGTGATGGCGACCAAGATGCCCTATGTGGGCCGGGGCTGAGGGGTTCCACGTGGAACCCGATCAGACAGGGAGCAAGCAATGAATCCAGCCGAAGTCGTCTCCTTCTGGCGCGCCGCCGGCCGGCGCCAGTGGTTTAATGGCGGCCCTGCCTTCGACGCCGAGTGCCGCGCGCGTTTCGAGGCCTTGCACTTCGCTGCCAGCCGCCGTGAGTGCGATGACTGGATCGAAGGTGCCGAAGGCGCCCTGGCCCTGTGCCTGCTGCTCGACCAGATCCCGCGCAACGTCTTCCGCCACAGCGGCCACGCCTTCGCCACCGACGGCCTGGCCCTGCAACAGGCGCGACAGGCGCTCGACGCCGGTCTGGATCAGCAGGTCGAAGCCGAGTTGCGCGCCTTTTTCTATCTGCCGTTCGAGCACTCCGAAGTCCTGGCCGATCAGCAGCGCTCGCTCGCCTTGTTCGAGGACCTGGGCATCGAGCACTACCGGCGCTATGCCGAGGCCCACCTGGAGGTGATCGCCCGCTTCGGTCGCTTCCCGCACCGCAACCGGGCGCTGGGGCGGCTCAATACGCCGGAGGAACAGGCCTGGCTGGATGCCGGCGGGGGTTTCTGACCCGCCCTTCAGGGCGCCCCGGGCGACACGCAGGCGGAGCCGGGTCCCCGGTGCCCTAGCCCCGCCACTCCACCACCAGATCCGCCCGCGCCCGATCGCCGTCGATCAGTCGCGCATTGGGCTCGTCGGTGCTTTCCACCCAGGCCTCGGCGTCCGCGCGGCTGCGGCCGAAATGCATGTGGCGGGCGACCAGCCGCTCGCGACGCTCCGCGGGATCGACGCGCACGTACCAGCACTCGTCGAACACCTCGGCGACATCGCTCCAGGGCGCCTGCGTCAGCAGCAGGTAGTTGCCCTCGCTGATCACCAGCTGGGTGTCGGCGTGGACCGGAATGGCATTGGCGATGGGCTCTTCGATCTCGCGATTGAACAGCGGCGCATAGACGGTCTCCCCAGCCACCGGCGTCTTCAGCCGCTGCAGCAGGGCGCGATAGCCGCGTGCATCGAAGGTGTCCGGCGCGCCCTTGCGTTGCGCGCGATCCAGACGCGCCAGCTCGCGATTGGCCAGGTGATAGCCGTCCATGGGCACCACCACGGCACGCTCGCCGAGCGCCGCCGCCAGCAACTCGGCCACGGTCGACTTGCCCGCGCCCGGAGTGCCCGCGATGCCCAGCAGGCGACGTCCACCCTGGGCCAGCAGCGCCTCGGCGCGGGCCAGGAGTTCGGCGGGAAGTTGCAGGCCATCGACCGGACGCTGACTGCTCATGCCGGCACCCCCGGCAGTGAACGGATGGAAACGGCAGGCAGGCACGGGAAAGCGGTCATGGCGGAGGTTCCGGCAGTGGGGATCGCGGCACGCTAGCACCCACCGCCGCGGTCGTCGACTCGGCGCCGACGTCGCCGGAAAGCCATCACAGTCTGCGGCCCGGCGAGCCGATCCCGGCCTCTCCCCCTCGGCATCCACCCGGCGCTCTCGTACACTCCGCTTCCAATCGGCCGCGCGCCGCCGTGTGCCTCATACAAAGGGATTTGGTCGCCATGAAGAAACCGCTACTTACCACCCTCGCCGGCGTGACCCTGGTGGTCGTCGGTACCGCCGTGGGCGGCGCCTGGTACACCGGTACCCGGCTGGAAGGCGAATTGCGCCAGGCCGCGAGCCAGGCCCAGCTGGCCCTGCAGGCGCAACTGCCCGAGTACCCCTTGCAGCTGCAACTGGTCGAGCTGCAGCGCGGTGTCTTCAGCAGCACCGCCACCTTCAGCCTGAGCGTGCAGGCCGAGGACCGCCCGCCCGTGGAAGTGCTGCGAGTGCTCGACGACATCCAGCACGGTCCCTTCCCCCTGACCCGCCTCAAATCCCTGCAGCTGGCGCCGGTCATGGCGGTCAACCGCTTCACCCTCGCGCGCACGCCGCTCACCGCCGATCTCTTCACCCTGGCCAAGGGCGCCGAACCCGTGCGGCTCGACGCCACCCTGGGCTACGACCGCACGGTGGACGGCGGTCTGACCCTCGCCGCCCTGCACCTGGACCAGCCCCAGGGCGCGGTGGCCTTCTCCGGCCTGACTGCCACCTTCGCTACCGACATGGAGGCCAGCCGACTGCGCCTGGACAGCACGGTCGGCCAATTCAGCCTCAATGTGCGCACGCCGGAGGGCTGGGCCAAGCTGGAGACCGAAGGCTTCGCCTTGACCGGCGACAATCGCCGCAATGCCGATGGCTTCTGGCTCGGCCCGGGTCAGCTGCGCCTCGGCCGCCTGCTGCTGTCCATGCCCGGCAAGCCCGCGGTCGAGTTGCGGGATCTGCAGCTTCAGGGCGACACCCAACAACAGGGCCAGCAGCTGGCGGGCACGCTCAACGCCAGCCTCGGCCAGCTCGATATCGCCGGCCAGACCCTGGGCAAGGCGACCCTGCGCAGTCACTACAGCAATCTCGACAGCCCGGCCCTGGCTCAGCTCAATGCGCTGCTGCAGCACCTGCAGCTGGATACCGAGCAGGGTCTCGATCCCACCACCCAGGCGACCCTGCAGCAGCATCTCGGCGATGTGCTCGCCGCGCGTCCCCAGTTGGTGGTGGACGAGCTGCGTCTCGACACCCCCGGCGGCAGCAACCGCCTGCGCCTGGACCTGACCCTGGCCAAGCCGGCGACCTACGATCTGCCACCGGAGCAACTCGCGGCCCAGTTGCTGGCAGGTCTCGAGGCGCGCCTGTCGGTGGCGCGGGGCAGCCTGGTGGATGGCGTCCTGTTCCAGGCGGGCGCCCAGCGCAGCCAGCCGGCCATGCAGCAACAGGCCCAGGCCACCGCCGAAGCCCTGGCCGGCATCGGCCTCAACAGCGGCCTGCTCAAGGCCGAAGGCGAGGATCTGGTGGCTACCCTGAATTACAGCGCCGGGCGGCTGTTGCTCAACGGCCAGGAAGTCCCGCCGGAACAGCTGCTGGCCCTGCTGGAACGCCCGCAACCCGCGGCACCCGGCAAACCCCAGGGCAAGGCGCCGAAGCGCTAGCGGATGCCGGGGCTGTTGAGCTTCGATGATGGCGCCGTCTCAACCCAACCTACGCAGGTCCGTAGGTCGGGTTGAGCGCAGCGAAGCCCAACAACGTCCCGACCGCCCTACTTCAACTCCAACCCGCCGCTGGCCTTGTTCAGCTCGCGCAGGTGCTTGCCGAGCAGATCCAGGTTGGCTTCGGTCAGATCCAGGCCATCGCGCGCCTGCGGCGAGAGCAACTGGCGGACCTCGTTGTTGAGGGTGTCCCTGAGACTGCGCAGGTGCGCCTGGCGCTTCTGACTCTCGGCGGTCAGCTGTTCCCACTCGCCCGGTTGCGGCAGGCCGTAGCCATCAGTGCCGAGCAACTCGGCCGGACGACTCAGGTAGCCGCTGTCCTTGAGGATCTGCTCCAGGGCGCCACCGGCCTTGCCGAAGCGTGCCTTGTCCACCGCGTCCTCACCCAGGTAGCGATCCTTGAGCTCGGTCTGCGCCTGCAGCAGCGCCCGGCGATAGGCCGCCTGCTCCAGCAGCAGCAAGGCGGCGCTGGCGCGCAGGTCGGCGCGCTGGAATTGCTCGCGGCGCTGCTGCGGGGTCAGCGCCAGCCAGGCCTCGACGTCCGCCTGGGGCAGCTTGAGGCGCTCCCGGGCCACCTTGAACATGGCCTGGAAGCGCTCGCGGAAACTGTCGAAGCGATAGCCCAGCCGCAAGGCCTCGCGCGGATCGTCGAGTACCGAGGTGTCCACCAGGTCCTTGAACCTCAAGGCATCCATCAGACCCGTCGGGGTGATGACATCGAGCTGGGCGTCGGCCAGGCGCGGTACCCCGTCGTGCAGCAGCTTGAAGGTCTCCACCGCGCAGTTGTTGGTGACGAAGTAGTACTGGCCGTCATAGCTCCAGTGCACCTGGGCGGTCCGTTCGAGGAAGTCGGCGATCTCCGGACGGGTCAGCTTGAGCGGCACGGATTGCAGGCCGCGCAGCTCCACCTTGGTGTACTCGTCCACCACCTGGGCCAGCGGCAGCACGAACAGCCGCGACGGGTAGGAACCGGTCAGGCCGCGCCAGCTGGAGAGCTGGACGTCGTTGACGAAGGCGCGGAACGACAGCACCAGATGGTATTGCAGGTCCAGTCGGCAATCCGGGCCGCGCGGCCGGCCAGGGGCGCAGACCACCAGGCGCAGCATGCTGTGGCCCCAGCGGCTCATGACCTGCTCGTTGCCCTCGGCCAGCAGGTAGTCGACCGCATAGACCCGCTCCGGATCGAGCCAGCCCAGGGGCGCCTCGCCGAAGTCGTTGCCGGCGTTGAGATAGGGATAGCGCCCCGGACAGGCATCGTGCGCCGGCGACCAGCCGAAGTGCTCGGCGAAGTAGCGCTGCAGCGCCGGCCGCCGGCAGGCGTAGCTTGGGTCGAGCAGAAAGTACTCCATGTTCACCGCCACGAATTCCTTCGGGTTGGTGACTTCATAGAGATCGGGACTGCGCGCGATGAAGAGATTCTTCGACTCGCGATTGCCGTGCTTGCGCGTCTTCACCTGCCAGCCGGCCAGGTCCAGCAGCCGCGGATCGTCGGACAGCGTATAGCTGCGCCCGGCCTGGCCCTGGCATTTCAGCGGCAGCTGGTCGGAGGTCAGCCCCAGGCCGCCGCAGGAGAGGATCAGCTGGCGCTGCTCGGGCGTCCAGACGCGCTCGCGGTCATAGAAGTGGGTCAGCTCGTGCAGCACCGTGGCCAGCAGTTCGCGGTGCTGGGTGCCGTGGGGGCGACCGGTCTGGATGCGGGTATCGCTGCCGTCCACCAGACTGGGCAGCAGGCGACGATTGAGCAGCAGGTTGCGCCGATCCGCCTCGCCATAGGCTTCTTCCAGTAGCTCGCTGCTCCAGCGCACCGGAATGCGCTCGTCCAGCGCCGCCTTGAATTTGGGTGGCAGCAACACCTGGGCCTCATCCAGCAACTGCTGGGTGGCCTGGATCTGCGCGGGCGTCAGGCCCTGGGTATCGAGTTCGAGGTGCAGGGCGGCCTGGGCCCCGCCGAGGGCCAGGCCGGCCGCGAGGCCGACCAGCCACTGCCGCAGCCGGCCGGCGCGGTTGTTCACAGCGCCAGGATGGCCTGGGCCAGCTGCAGGTCGTTGGCCTGGCGCGCGGCCGGGAACTGGTCGCGCAGGCTGCGGAAGGCTTCTTCCAGCTGGACGCCACGGATGTCACCGTCGCTGGCGACAAAGCTGGCGGCATCACCACGCGCGGCCTGGATCATCTTGGCGTCGCGGATGGAGGTGGTGGTGTCGGAGGTGAAGTCGATGCTGCGCTGCAGCGCCCGCACCACGATGTTACTGGTGGCCACCAGGGTCTGGGCCTGAGCCAGGCTCGAAACGCCCAGGGTCAGGGCAGCGGCGATAAGCAGGGAACGGCGCATGGATACTCCAGGGATGTCACGGAATTGAAACGGACTACTGACTCAGAATCGCCGCGGCGAGTTCCCGGTCGGAAGCCTGCAGCGCCGGATCGGCTGCGCGCAGGGCGCGGAAGGTTTCCTCCAGCTGGGCGCCGCGCAGGGCGCCATCGGTAGCAACGAAGGCTGCGGCATCGTCATGCGCTGCCAGGACCAGCTTGTTCTGGAACGGCGCCGTGGTGATCTGGCTGGTGCCATAGATGGTCTTCACCAGACCCTCGGTGGTGGAGTCGAACGCCAGGACCGGCGTGGCAAGACAGAGACCGAGCAACAGCGCGGCAGAACGACGGATATACATGGATGGCGACCCTCCGGTGGCAGATGGTCGCCAAGGCTAACGCAGCCCCCCGTTCCGGGCTAGCAGCCACGGGGTACGGGGGGTATCGCGGTGTTGCGCGTCAGATGGCGAGAATCGCCTGGGCCAGTTGGTCATCGCTGGCCTGACGCAGTTCGGGCGCCTGGCTGCGCAGGTGGTCCAGCGCCGCTTCCAGGCGCACGCCGCGGATGTCGCCGGCGCTGCCGACGTAGGTGGCCGCATCGTCACGGGCTTCCTGGACCAGCTTGTCGTTCTTGAAGGAGCCGGTGATGGACGAGGTGGTGTCCGAGGTCGCATCGATGGCGTTGACGATGATGTCGGTGGTGACATAAAAGCTCGACGCGGAGGCGGCGGTGGACAGGCAGAACAGCGCCGCGGCGGCGCCCAGGTGCAGGGTTTTCATGGGGGACTCCCGTCTGGATAGGCCTGACTGAGACTACCGCCAGCCCGAGGAAGTCGCATCCCGAGGCAGATTTTCACTCCCGCCAGAAGGGTTTGCCGCCTTCCCGGTACTGATCGGCGAGATTCAGCCCCAGGTCGGCCAAGGCGCGAGCGTCCAGGCGCTGCAACTGCCGGCGTGTGACGAGGCGCCGGTGCCAGCGGACCAGCAGCGCGAGCAGTGGGTGAAAGCGGCAGCGAAAACCCGATGATTCTGTGGGTGAGGTAAGCAGTGACCGGCTGTCCATGGCGATCTCCAGCGCAGCAAGGGAGCCTCAAGCTTCATCCGTACGGCGCAGGCAGACCACTTACAGCCAGAGAATACTGTACCCGTACAACTTCATAGCAGGTCTATCTGTACTGAACATGCCCGTGGTGATCGCTCTGCGACGCCACTCTGCACCGGTTCATCGGGAGCGAACTGTATCTCCTGCCGCGACGTACCCCTGGTCGGCGTGAATCGCTACAATCGAGGCTTTCAGCGCCCATCCGCGAGAGGCACCGCCATGAGCTTCAAAGTTTTCGTCGACGGCCAGGAAGGCACCACCGGCCTGCGTCTGCTGGACTACCTGACCGGCCGTTCGGACATCGAACTGCTGCGCATCGACGAGAGCAAGCGCAAGGACCCGGCCGAGCGCGCGCGCTTCCTCAATGCCGCCGATGTGGCCTTTCTCTGCCTGCCCGATGCCGCCTCCCGCGAAGCGGTGAGCCTGGTGACCAATCCCAACACCTGCATCATCGACGCCAGCACCGCCTTCCGCACCGACAGCAGCTGGACCTACGGCCTGCCGGAACTGGCGCCCGGTCAGCGCGAGGCGCTGCGCGCCAGCAAGCGCATCGCCAATCCCGGCTGCCACGCCACCGGCTTCATCCTGCTGGCCCGGCCGCTGGTGGACGCGGGCCTGCTGGCTCCCGATACCCCGCTGTCGGCCTTTTCCCTGACCGGCTACAGCGGTGGCGGCAAGCAGATGATCGCCGCGTACGAAGCCGGCGGCGACGCCCGCCTGCTGAGTCCGCGTCCCTATGCCATGGGCCAGGGCCACAAGCACCTGCCGGAAATGCGCGTGCAGAGCGGCCTGGCCGCCGCGCCGGTGTTCAGCCCCATCGTCGGCCCCTTCCTCAAGGGTCTGGCGGTGACCATTCCGCTGCACGCCAGCCAGCTGCGCCCGGGTACCACTGCCGCCGACCTGCAGGCGGCGCTGGCCCGTCACTATGACGGCGAAGCCTTCATTCGCGTGGCCCCGGTGGCCGCCGAGGAGGAACTGGACAATGGCTTCTTCGACGTCCAGGCCAGCAACGACACCAACCGCGCCGATCTCTTCGCCTTCGGCAATGCCGAGCGGATGACGCTGGTGGCGCGGCTGGACAATCTGGGCAAGGGCGCGGCGGGCGCGGCGGTCCAGTGCATGAACGTGCACCTGGGCACCGACGAGGGTCTGGGGCTCGCCAGCGGCCGCTAGTCAGGGCGCCGGCTTTCTTCCCTGGCGGGGCGAACCTTTCTCAAGGCGCCCCGTCTGAATTGCTGAACGGTTCGGATAACCGTTCTGCTCCTTTGCTGTTTAGTGTTGGCAGATGCTGGACCCCTGCTTTGGCGGTCCAGTCTTGAACTCCGGACTTCTCCCCTCCCCCGATGGAAGTCCGGAGTTTTTTTATGCCTCGGCGGCGGGCTCGTCGAGGCCCAGCCAGCTGGCCAGCACGCGCTGGGCATCCTCTATCCCCTGGCGCTTGGGCGCCGAGAACAGCTGGATGCTGGCGGTATCGCCCCAGCCCTGGCGCACGTCGCGCTGCACCTTGAGCAGGGCATTCTTCTGGGCACCGAAGGCCAGCTTGTCGGCCTTGGTCAGCAGGATGTGCAGCGGCATGGAACTGGCCTGGGCCCAGTCCAGCATCAGGCGATCGAATTCGGTCAGCGGATGGCGGATATCCATCATCAGCACCACGCCGCTGAGCGAATTGCGGCTGCTCAGATAGGCCTCCAGGTGCTCCTGCCAGTGCTGCTTGAGCGGGATCGGCACCTTGGCGTAGCCGTAGCCGGGCAGGTCCACCAGGCGCCGCTCGTCGTCGAGGGTGAAGAAGTTGAGCAGTTGGGTACGCCCGGGCGTCTTCGAGGTACGCGCCAGGTTGGCGTGGGTCAGGGTGTTCAGCGCACTGGACTTGCCGGCATTGGAGCGACCGGCGAAGGCCACTTCGCGACCGTTGTCGAACGGGCACTGATCGACCTTGGCGGCGCTGATGAGAAAGGACGCCTGCTGGCACAGACCGACGATGGGATTCTTGAAGCTGGACATGGGGGTACTCGCGAGCGCGCGGCAAAGCCAGCAGTATATCGGATGCGCCGGGCGAGAGCCGCGCCCCTGGTAACCTGAACGAAGCCTGAACATGGCCGGCCTCGGGCGCTGCGGCGACTAGGCGCGGCGATGCACCCGGCTACAATGCCCGCAATCCGTCATGCCCGGTTGGTGGGCGTGCCTTCTTCCAGGAGTAGTCCCATGCGCAACCTGCTTTTCTCCGCCGTGTTCGCCGCCGCCAGTCTGTTCGGCGCGGCCGCCCATGCCGACGACATCCAGGCCGGCAAGCAGTACACCGAACTGAGCAGTCCGGTTCCGGTGTCCGAACCCGGCAAGATCGAAGTGGTTGAGCTGTTCTGGTACGGCTGCCCGCACTGCTACGCCTTCGAGCCCACGCTCAACGCCTGGTCCAAGAAGCTCCCCGACGACGTCTCCTTCAAGCGCGTGCCGGCCATGTTCGGCGGCATCTGGAACGTCCACGGTCAGCTGTTCGTGACCCTGGAAGCCATGGGCGTGGAAGCCAAGGTGCATGACGCCGTCTTCGCTGCCATCCACAAGGAGCACAAGAAGCTGGCCACCCCCGAGGAGATGGCCGACTTCCTCGCCACCCAGGGCGTGGATCGGGAAAAATTCCTCAGCACCTACAACTCCTTCGCCGTGAAGGGGCAGGTGGAAAAGGACAAGAAGCTGGCCATGGCCTACCAGATCACCGGTGTGCCGACCATGGTGGTCAATGGCAAGTACCGCTTCGACCTGGGCTCTTCGGGTGGCCCGGACGAGACCCTGAAGGTCGCCGACTTCCTGATTCAGAAAGAACGCGCCGCCAAGTAAGCGTCACCCGCCGCCGCGCCCCGCGGCGGCTCTTCAGCTCGTCCCTCTCAAGCGGCCTCCGGTCGTCCTGCTCAAACTTTCCCCGTAACCGCCGATACCCTAGCGACTATCAAGTGGGCTGGCCGCCTTGTCGCGCCTGCCTGCTGGCCACCCTCAAGCCTCTGGAGCGGGCGGATGGAGCGCGCGGACGTCGAACGCTGGAAAAGCAAATACCTGGAGAGCCTCGAGAATCTCGAGCGCCTGGAAAGCCGGTGGGAAAACCGCCTGGACCTGGTGCGTCGAGGCCTCGTGCGCAGCAGCCTGGCCGCCGAAGGCAACGACGCGGCGGTGGACGCCTGCCTGGTCGAATTGCGCGACATCCTCCGCCGTGACGACAGCGACGCCGATCTCGCCAAGCTGATCCCGCGCCTGGAACGCACCGTGCTCGACTCCGAGCAGCGCCGGGAATTGCGCGCGCGCCAGGTGGCCGAGGCCTTCGCCGAACTCTGCCGGTTGCTGCAGACCCTGGAATTGCCGCGCGACCAGCGCAAGGCGCTCAAGGGCTTTGCCAAGCGCGCCCAGGCCGCTGCCGACCAACCGGGGGAACTGCCCGCGCTGCTCGGCGAATTCAGTCGTCTGCAGCAACAGGCCCTGAGTCAGCTGCACACTGAACAGCCCGCCCGCGCCGGCTTCCTGCAGCGCCTGCTGGGTGGTCGTGGCGAGACCGCGGAAGAGGCGCCGACGGCGACGTCGAGTCCGCCAGTAGAAGACGCCTCGCCGGCGACAGCCGCTGCGCCAGCGGTGGAAGCGCCGGCGACACCCGAACCGCCGCCGCTGCCGGTCGAAGGTCTGCCCGCCGCGCGGCCTGAGCTCTCAGCAGAGACCCAGGCAGTCCAGGCCGATCCGGCCTATGCCCTGCCCGCGGTGCCCGAGCCCGGCTACAGCGCCATAGCGCCGCATCTGGAAGCCACCCTGCTGCGGCTGCTCGACGACCTGGCGCTGCCGGACAGCCACAAGCCCCAGGCCGAACACCTGCGCCAACGCATCCAGGGCAGCCTGAACTGGTACGAATTGGTACCCGTGCTCGATGACCTGTCGGTGCTGGTGCTGGCCCTCAACCATTCCGGGCAGAGCGAATTCCAGCTCTACCTGCGCCGCCTCAATGAGCGTCTCGCCGCCTTCCAGACCGGTCTGCAGGACGTCCACGCCGGGCGTCAGGACGGCCAGACCCAGGAGCGCGCCTTTGGCGACGCTCTGCGCGGCCAGGTCAGCGAATTGCAGAGCGAGGTGCAGGAGGCGACGGACCTGGACAGCCTCAAGCTGTCGCTGGACAGCCGCCTGGAAGGCCTGCTGACCAGCCTGGCCGACCAGCAGAGCCAACGCGAGACCCGCGAGCAGGAAGCCAGCGAAAGACTCAGCGCCCTCACCGAGCGCGTCGCCGGCATGGAGCGCGAGGCCCAGCAGTATCGCGGCCATCTGGAAGAACAACGGCAGAAGGCCCTCCGCGACCCCCTCACCGGCCTGCCCAATCGCGCCGCCTGGAGCGAGCGCCTGGAGCTGGAGGTGGCCCGCTGGCAACGCCATGGCGGCGACCTGCTGCTGGCGGTGCTCGACGTCGATCTGTTCAAGCGCATCAACGACGGCTACGGCCACCTGGCTGGTGACAAGGTGCTCAAGATCATCGCCAGCGAATTGCAGCGCCGCCTGCGCAAGACCGACTTCATCGCCCGCTTCGGCGGCGAGGAATTCGTCATGCTGCTGGGCGCCACGCCGGTCGCCGGCGGGGTCACCCTGATCGAGCAGCTACGCGCCGCGGTCGCCGCCTGCCCCTTCCATTTCAAGGGCGAACGGGTGGTGATCACCCTGTCCGCTGGTCTCGCGGCCTTTGCGCCGGGCGAGGATGCCGATACCGTATTCGAGCGTGCCGACCAGGCGCTCTACCGCGCCAAGCGCGCCGGACGCGATCGCCTGGACGTGGCCTGACCCCTTCCACGTTCGCGAGGTAATCGTGCGAAAGCCCTTCAAGCTCCTTCCCTGGCTGCTCTGCGGCCTGCTCCTGGCCGGCTGCTCCAGCGGTCCGCGCATCAATGACGACTATACCGCCCGCGATCAGGACAGCCGGGTGCAGTACATCGTGCTGCACTACACCGCGGCCGGCTCCCAGCAGTCGCTCAAGCTGCTGACCCAGGCCGGCGTCAGCGCCCACTACCTGATCGACACCGATGGCACCATCTATCGCCTGGTGGACGAGAATCGCCGTGCCTGGCACGCCGGCGTGAGCGAATGGGAAGGCCGCACCTGGCTCAACTCCACCTCCATCGGCATCGAGATGGTCAACCTGGGCTTTCGCGACACCCCGGCCGGGCGCCAGTGGTATCCCTTCAGCGAAGCCCAGATCAAGGCGCTGATTCCGCTGCTCAAGGACATCGAGCAGCGCCACGGCCTGGATCGCCGCGCCATCGTCGGCCACAGCGACATCGCCCCGGGGCGCAAGCAGGACCCGGGGCCGCTGTTTCCCTGGGCGCGGCTGGCCGCAGCAGGCTTGATCAACTGGCCGGATCCGGCGGTGGTCGCCCAGCGCCAGACCAGCCTGGGCGGCGTGCTGCCGCCGCCGGCCTGGTTCCAGGATCAACTGGCGCGGATCGGTTATGCGGTACCGCGCACTGGCGTGCTCGATGCCGCTACCCGCGACGTCATCGGCGCCTTCCAGATGAAGTACCGGCCGGGCCGTTTCGATGGCCAGCCGGACTTGCAGACGGCAGCGCTACTACTCAGCCTGCCCAGCAGTCGCTAGTTTCTGTACGAAAAATGCCTACGCTCGGTGATGCTTCGTTGAAAAACGCTTCGGAATGCTCATTTACCGCTCGTAAACTCCGCTTCCTCAGCGTTTTTCGCCTTGCCTGACCGTCGCTCGGCGACTTTTCGTACAGAACCTAGGCGGCCGGAGGCGGCTTACAGCCGCACACTGGCGAAGGTGGATTCGCCCTGAGCCTGACTCAGGGCCGCCAGCGCGGACGAGGCCGGCATCAGCGACAGTTCCTGGGACAGCGGCATCAGCGCGATGGGCTGCTGGATGGTCGGACCCTGGCGCTCGTCGCGCGGCGGGATGCCGAAGTATTCGCGGTAGCACTTGGAGAAGTGCGGGGTGGAGACGAAGCCGCACACCGAGGCCACCTCGATGATCGACAGGGTGGTCTGCTTGAGCAGCTGCCGGGCGCGGATCAGCCGCAGCTTGAGGTAGTAGCGCGACGGCGAGCAATGCAGGTACTTCTGGAACAGGCGTTCTAGCTGGCGCCGGGACACGTCCACATAGACCGCTAGTTCGTCGAGGTCGATGGGCTCTTCGAGGTTGGCCTCCATCAGCGCCACGATTTCCTGCAGCTTGGGCTGATTGGTGCCCAGCATGTGCTTGAGCGGGACGCGCTGATGATCCTGCTCGTTGCGGATGCGTTCGTAGATGAACATTTCCGAGATCGCCGCCGACAGCTCGCGGCCATGCTCGCGACCGATCAGGTGCAGCATCATGTCCATCGGCGCGGTACCGCCCGAAGCGGTGCAGCGATTGCGATCGATGGTGAATAGCCGGGTGCTGAGCACCACGCGTGGATAGGCTTCCTGCAGGGCCGCCAGGGTTTCCCAGTGCACGCTGCAGTCGTAGCCGTCGAGCAGGCCGGCCCGGGCCAGGGCCCAGCTGCCGGTACAGACCGCGCCCAGCTTGCGGCCCTGGCGCGCCTGGCTCTGCAGCCAGGTGCAATGCTCGCGGGACACGCTGCGCTGGATGCCCACGCCGCCGCAGACGATCACCATGTCCATCACCGGGGCGGCGCTCACGGCGCTGTCCGGGGTGATCTGCAGGCCATCGCTGGCGCGCACCGGACGACCGTCCAGACTTAGGGTGCACCAGCGATAGAGTTCCCGACCCGACAGCTGGTTGGCCATGCGCAGCGGCTCCACCACCGACGCCAGGGAAATGAGCGTGAAGTTGTCCAGCAGCAGAAAGCCGATGGACTGGATCGCACGGGCCTGTGACGAGGTGGGAATGGGCGACATGGTTTGAATCTCCTTCACGCAGGCTGGGGCCCTTGGCTGGGCTCTAATGAGGTGCGGCGGACAACGTTGGGCGAAAGATGTGTCGCGGACGCATAAGTCATGTCGCAATTCCCATGCCGTAAATGGGTGAACCCCGACACGGGCAAGCTGTCTGGGGCGAATAACCCATTCAGCAGCGCTCAATGGCGTTGATTAGCTAGGGTTTTTATTTGCGACCTTTCAGGTCCGAGACCGACCTTTTGCCGATGGCACTTCGCCAGATGTATTCCATCGGTAACACCAGGGCGTAACCGACGCGCGCCAAAATGTGGCATGGCGACTCAGTGGGCACGGTTGTAGGTCAGGCGTTTCAACCGTCTGTCGCCCTTCTGGCTACTTGTGGCGAAAAGCCACCAAGGCCCGGGCCAGACGGACCGGTACGTGCAGTGGCCCGGGCCCTTCCCTTCGCGAACCCTGGAGTTCAGGATGAAAATCTTCCAAGCGCTGTGGTTGTCCGGTCTGTTGCTGAGCTCGACCGTGCAGGCGGGCGAGGCCGAGAGTTGTCAGCAGGTGCGCCTGGCCGATGTCGGCTGGTCGGATCTCAATATCACCAACGCCACGGCCCGCTATCTGCTCAGCGCCCTCGGTTACGAGACCGAGGTGCTGCGCCTGTCCCTGCCGCAGACCTACGACGCCCTGGCCGCGGGCGAGGCCGATGTCTTTCTCGGCAACTGGATGCCGGCGCAGGCCAAGCTCAGCCAGCCGCTGGTCGATGCGGGGGCGGTCGAACGCCTGCACGCCAACCTGCAAGGCGCCCGCTACACCCTGGCAGTGCCCCAGTACGTCTATGACGCCGGGGTGAAGAACGTCGCCGACATCGCCCGCTTCGCCGACCGTTTCGACCACACCCTCTACGGCATCGAGCCCGGCAACGACGGCAACGCCCTGGTCAAGAAGATGATCGCCAGCAACGCCTTCGGCCTGGGCGACTTCAGGCTCGACGAATCCAGCGAACAGGGCATGCTGACCCAG
This sequence comes from Pseudomonas flavocrustae, assembly GCF_029872515.1. Lineage (NCBI taxonomy): Bacteria > Pseudomonadati > Pseudomonadota > Gammaproteobacteria > Pseudomonadales > Pseudomonadaceae > Pseudomonas > Pseudomonas flavocrustae. Next base: position 15,108 of record NZ_JAPDIQ010000008.1, read on the forward strand.
GTGCGGATGAAGGAGCTGCTGGACCACCAGTGGATCGTCTTTCTCGGCTGGGAACCCCATCCGATGAACGTCCGGCACAAGCTGGCCTACCTCGACGGCGGCGATGACTACTTCGGGCCGAACCAGGGCGGGGCGACGGTCTACACGGTGGTGCGCAAGGGCTATGCCCAGCAGTGTCCCAACGTGGCCCGGCTGCTGGGCAACCTGGAGTTTTCCCTGGACATGGAGAACCAGCTGATGGATCGGGTGCTCAACGAAAAGGACAATCCGCGCCGCGCCGTGCGCAACTGGCTCAAGCGCAATCCCGAACGGCTCGACGCCTGGCTCAAGGGTGTCGCCACCCTCAGCGGCGCGCCGGGCACCGCCGCGGTGAAGGCCAGTCTGGCCAACTGATTCGCGAGCGCTCCAACCGTCGCCGACACCTCTGGGTAGCGGGCCGCCGCGGCGCAGGGCGCAACTGCCCGCCTCTCTCGCTCGGCCGCCGCGCGCCGGACGCGGACGTGCCCTGGGGCTCACGCTGGATACGACATTTCCGCTTCTGGTTACGACGCCGCGTACACTGGTAGCGACGCAGGCGGTAGGCGAGCCTGGGGGGATGGGTTACAGATAAATACACGTGGGGCGCACCGAAAGGTACCCCGCCAAACGCAAGGAGATGTGTCCATGAAAGGTTGTTCCCGTTGGCTCTTGAGTGCCGCCCTGCTGGCGCCGCTCGCTGTTCAGGCGGCCGAGCCGGCTTCCTGTGCCAAGGTGCGCTTTGCTGACGTCGGCTGGACCGACATCACCGTGACCACGGCCGTGACCAGCGAGGTGCTGCACGCCCTCGGCTACCAGACCACGACCAACATGATCTCCGTACCGGTTACCTACAAGTCCCTGCAGAACAAGGACATCGACGTCTTCCTCGGCAACTGGATGCCGAGCATGGCGGCGGACATCAAGCCCTATGCCGACAATGGCAGCGTCGAGACCGTGCGCGCCAACCTGGAGGGCGCCAAGTACACCCTGGCCGTCCCCCAGTACGTCTATGACGCCGGGGTCAAGAGCTTCGCCGACATCGCCAAGAACGCCGACAAGTTCGACGGCAAGATCTACGGCATCGAGCCGGGCAACGATGGCAATCGCCTGATCCAGGGCATGATCGACAAGAACACCTTCGACCTCGGCAAGTTCAAGCTGGTGGAGTCCAGCGAGGCCGGGATGCTGTCGCAGATTCAGCGCGCCGAGCGGCGCCAGCAGTGGGTGGTCTTCCTCGGCTGGGAACCCCATCCGATGAACACCCGCTTCAAGATGGCCTATCTCCAGGGCGGCGACGACGTCTTCGGTCCCAACTATGGCGGCGCCACCATCTACACCAACGTCCGCAAGGGCTACGTCCAGGAATGCCCCAACGTGGGCAAGCTGCTGACCAACCTGTCCTTCACCCTGGACATGGAAAACCAGCTGATGGACAAGGTTCTCAACGAAAAACAAGCCGCGAGCGCCGCCGCCAAGGCCTGGCTCAAGGCGCATCCGCAGGTGCTCGACCAGTGGCTGGCCGGCGTGACCACCCGCGATGGCAAGCCTGCGCTGGAGGCGGCGAAGACCGCCCTGGCCCCCTGAGCGAACACTAACATTCGACTGTCCCGCGCCAGTTCGGGCGGGTACTGCCACAGCCGAAGCACGAATCAGCGGTTCTCGTGCTTCGACCTGTCCACTCCTACCTGACGGGCACCGTTATGTTAATCACCGACCACAAGCTCCCTCTCGGCCAGCAGATCGCCGATTTCATCGACTGGCTGACGCTGCATGGCGCCAGCGTCTTCGACAAGATCTCCGATGTGCTGTCCGGCCTCATCCACGGCCTCACCGCCGGCCTGATGTGGTTCAACCCGCTGGCCTTCATTGCCCTGGTCGCGGTAGGGGTCTATCTGCTGCAACGCAGCATCGGCCTGGTGATCTTCGCCCTCATCTCCCTGCTGCTGATCCTCAACCTGGGGTACTGGCAGGAAACCATGGAAACCCTGGCCCAGGTGGTCTTCGCCACCCTGGTGTGCATCGCCGTGGGCGTGCCGCTGGGCATCATCGCCGCGCACAAGCCCTGGTTCTACACCGGCCTGCGCCCGGTCCTGGACCTGATGCAGACGGTCCCCACCTTCGTCTATCTGATTCCGACCCTGACCCTGTTCGGCCTGGGCGTGGTACCCGGGCTGATTTCCACGGTGGTCTTCGCCGTGGCCGCGCCGATCCGCCTGACCTGCCTGGGCATCCAGGACGTTCCCGCCGAGCTGATGGACGCCGGCAAGGCCTTCGGCTGCTCGCGCTGGCAGCTGCTGACCCGCATCGAGCTGCCCCACGCCATGCCCAGCATCGGCGCCGGTATCACCCAGTGCATCATGCTGTCGCTGTCCATGGTGGTGATCGCCGCCCTGGTGGGCGCCGACGGCCTCGGCAAGCCGGTGGTGAACGCCCTCAACACCGCGGACATCGCCCTGGGCTTCGAAGCCGGCCTGTCCATCGTCCTGATCGCCATCCTGCTCGACCGGGTGTGCAAGCAACCCGCCCCTCGCGAGGTTAAATAAGTCATGACCGCCATACGTTTCGAACACGTCGACGTCATCTTCGGCAAGCAGAACAAGCGTGCCCTGGAGCTGCTCGACCAGGGCAAGGGTCGCAGCGAGATCCTCCAGGAAACCGGCCAGGTGCTGGGTGTCGAGGACGCCTGCCTGGAGGTCCAGAAGGGCGAGATCTGCGTGCTGATGGGCCTGTCCGGCTCGGGCAAGTCCAGCCTGCTGCGCTGCATCAACGGCCTCAACACCGTGAGCCGCGGCAAGCTGCTGATCGAGCACAAAGGCAGTGAGGTGGACATCGCCAACTGCTCGCCTACCGTGCTCAAGGACATGCGCACCACGCGCATCGCCATGGTGTTCCAGAAGTTCGCGCTGATGCCCTGGCTGACCGTGGCCGAGAACGTCGGCTTCGGCCTGGAAATGCAGGGCCGCTCGGCCGCCGAGCGCAAGAAGCTGGTGGACGAGAAGCTGGAGCTGGTCGGCCTGACCCAGTGGCGCAACAAGAAGCCCGACTCCCTCTCCGGCGGCATGCAGCAGCGCGTCGGCCTGGCCCGCGCCCTGGCCATGGATGCCGACATCCTGCTGATGGACGAACCCTTCTCCGCCCTCGATCCACTGATCCGCCAGCAACTGCAGGACGAACTGCTGCAGCTGCAGGCCAAGGTCAACAAGACCATCGTCTTCGTCAGCCACGACCTCGACGAAGCCCTCAAGATCGGCACCAACATCGCCATCATGAAGGACGGCCGCATCATCCAGCACGGCCGCCCCGAGGACATCGTGCTCAATCCGGCCGACGAGTACGTACGCACCTTCGTCGCCCACACCAATCCGCTCAACGTGCTCAGCGGCTACAGTCTGATGCGCGGCCTGGACAAGTGCGGCCGCGAGGGCAACGAGATCTGCCTGGAACGCAGCCACGACATCTGGCTGGCCTTGGAAAACCAGACGGTCAAGGCCCTGCGCCGCGGCGGCGAGAGCCTGGCCCTGCAACGCTGGACCCCGGGCATGCCGGTCACCAGCCTGCAGCGCCAGCCGACCCTGGCGCCGGCCGATATCCGCATGCGCGACGCCCTGGAGATCCGCTACCACACCGGGCACAAGCTGGTGCTGGAGACCGACGGCCGCGCCGTGGGCATCCTCGGTGACAAGGAGCTCTACCACGCCCTGCTGGGCAAGAATCTGGAAAAGGCCGGCGAAGACGTCGTCCCGCCGGCGGTCCGCTCGACCCTGTCCCAGGCGGGCTGACCGCCTGGCCCGCCGCCCGCCTCTCCCTGCGGAGGCGGGTGCGTACCGCCCTCCTGCTCGCCCCGCCGGCAGAGCCAGCCAGGCTCCCTTCCCGGCACCCTCTCCTCATCCATAGCTACCTCTCTATCCCGGCCATCACCCAGCCTGACGCTGTTCGTCTGGTACGGCCAAGGGACGCGCGAGCGTCTTTAAGCAAGCGCCCGATGGGCGCCGCTGAGCTGATAGGAAAGATGATCGAGGTGGCGCAGGACAGGCAGGCTGCGAGCGCCTTGGCGATCTCGCAGCCTGCCTGGAGAGGTAGCGGAAAGGCCTAGAGCACCACCGTCCGCCCGGCATTGAGGAAGACGCGGCGCTCCAGGTGATAGCCCACCCCACGCGCCAGGGTCAGGCACTCGATGTCACGGCCGCGGGCCACCAGGTCTTCGGCGTAGTGGGCGTGGTCCACCGACTCGACGCCCTGGGCGATGATGGGGCCTTCGTCCAGATCGTTGTTGATGTAGTGCGCCGTGGCGCCCACCAGCTTGACGCCCTTGGCATAGGCCTGGTGATAGGGCCGCGCGCCCTTGAAGCCTGGCAGCAGCGAATGGTGGATGTTGATCGCCCAGCCATCGAGGCGACGGCACAGCTCGGGCGACAGCACCTGCATGTAGCGCGCGAGGATCACCAGCTCGGCGCCGGTCTCCTGCAGCACCTGCCAGACCCTGGCCTCCTGGGCCGGCTTGTCCTGGGGATCCAGCGGGAAGTGGTGATAGGGAATGCCGTGCCAGGCCGCCAGGGGCTCCAGATCCGGATGGTTGGAGATCACCGCCACCACGTCCATGGGCAACTGGCCGATGCGCTGGCGATAGAGCAGGTCGTTGAGGCAGTGGTCGGCCTTGGAGACCATGATGGCGACCTTGGCTCTATAGCCGGGCGGGGTCAGTTCGAAGGTCATGTCGAAGGGCGTGAAGCGCAGGTCCAGGCCGACGCGGAACAGGCCTTCGTTGAAGTCGCTGGGTACCTGGAATTCCACCCGGATGAAGAAGCGCTGGGCTTCGCGATCGTCGAAGCTGTGGTGCTGGGTGACATAGCAGCCTTGCTCGAACAGATAACGCGTGACCACGTCCACGGTGCCGAGGCGACTCGGGCTCTGGGCGGTGAGAATCCAGGTATCGGGCGTGCGGCTCATGATGAATTCCTTTGCATGGAGATGAAGCCAGAATCACAAAACCCGACCTGCGCGCAACGCAGGTCGGGTTCGATGGAGCGTCTGAACGCAGCGACCGATCAGGCCTCGATGCGCAGTCCGTACTCGGCGCTTGCGTCCTGCAGCCACAGCCAGACGTAGTCGGCGAAGCTGCGGCGCACCACCAGTTCCCAGGTGTCCGGCGCCGTGTGGCGGATCACCAGCTGGGACTTGGCGAACACCGTCCCGACGGCCTTGCCCACCGGGAAGTTGTCCGGATGGACGTCGTAGGAGGTGGACTTCATCAGCACTTCACGCACCTTGGGTCCCTTGAGCTCGACCAGCGTCTGGCCGCCACCGACATTGATGATGGCGACATGGCGCTCGCCCAGGGCCTGGCGCAGGGCCTGCTCGGTGGCGAACTCGCTGCCACCGGGTACCACCAGCAGCCACTCGTCCGGGCCGAGCCACTGCAGCGAGCTCTCGCCCTTCTGGGTAATCGCCAGCGGACCGGGCACTTCCAGGCCGACCACGCTCTGCACGGCGCCGGTGAAGCCTTCGTCATGGGCGTCGCCACGCAGCACCAGGTGCCCCAGCAGGGCCCGCTCGCGCAGGGTCACCCCGGCGGTGGCCGGGCCGCGACCGACGAGCTTGTTCAACTCGGCGTGGAACAGCGGGGATTCGGCGCGCGCCTTGGCGGAGTATTGGTCGTAGACATTGATGTTGTTCATGGGGCGCTATCCTCGTTAGGCGACGTTCTGCCGCTCACCCTTGGGGTCGTAGAACACCGGCGAGACGATCTCGGCAGCGATGTAGCGGCCATCGGCCAGCGGGGCGTAGACGGTCTGGCCCATACGGCCCAGCCCACCCTTGACCATGGCCATGGCGAAGCCGTAGCCCAGGGTCGCGCTGTGGTAGCTGGAGGTCACGTGACCGACCATGTCCATGGGGATCGGCTGGTTGCGCTCGAACACCAGTTGCGCGCCTTCCGGCAGGACGTCGCGGGCATCCAGGGGCTTGAGGCCGACCAGTTGCTTGCGATTCTCGCGGACGCAGTCCACGCGATGCATGCCGCGCTTGCCGATGAAGGAGAAGCTCTTGTTCAGGCTCACCGCCCAGCCCATGCCCAGGTCCTGGGGCGTGACCGAACCATCGGTGTCCTGACCGATAATGATGAAGCCCTTCTCCGCCCGCAGCACGTGCATGGTCTCGGTGCCATAGGGGGTCAGGTCGAATTCCTTGCCCGCGGCGACCACCTGCTCCAGCACGCCCATGGCGTAGTTGGCCGGCACGTTGATCTCGTAGGACAGCTCGCCGGTGAAGGAGATGCGGAACACCCGCGCCGGCACCCCGCCCACCTGGCCTTCCTTCCAGGCCATGAAGGGGAAGGCGGCGTTGTCCAGATCGATGTCGGTCAGCTTGGCCAGCAGCTTGCGGCTGTTGGGACCGGACAGGGTCAGGGTCGCCCAGTGATCGGTGACCGAGGTGAAGTACACCTCCAGCTCCGGCCATTCGGTCTGGTGGTAGAGCTCCAGCCATTCGAAGACGCGCGCGGCGCCGCCGGTGGTGGTGGTCATCAGGAAGTGGTTGTCGGCGAGACAGGCGGTGACGCCGTCGTCGAAGACCATGCCGTCTTCCTTGCACATCAGGCCGTAGCGGGCCTTGCCGATGTCCAGCTTGGTCCAGGCGTTGGTATAGACGCGATTGAGGAATTCCCGCGCATCCTTGCCCTGGATGTCGATCTTGCCCAGGGTCGAGGCGTCGAGCAGGCCGACGCTGCGGCGCACGGCCAGGCACTCGCGGTTGACCGCGGCGTGCAGGTCCTCGCCCGCCTTGGGGAAGTACCAGGGGCGCTTCCACTGGCCAACGTCCTCGAACAGCGCGCCCTGCTTGAGGTGCCAGGCGTGCAGCGCGGTGTAGCGCTTGGGCTCGAACAGGTGGCCACAATGCCGTCCGGCGATGGCGCCGAAGGTGATGGGCGTGTAGTTCGGGCGGAACATGGTGGTGCCGACTTCCGGGATGGCCTTGCTCTGCACCCGGGCGGCGATGGCCAGACCATTGATGTTGCCCAACTTGCCCTGGTCGGTACCGAAGCCCATGGCGGTGTAGCGCTTGACGTGCTCGATGGACTCGAAGCCCTCTCGGCAGGCCAGCTCGATGCCGGCAGCGGTCACATCGTTCTGCAGGTCGACGAATTGCTTGGGCGCTCGCGACGACGGCTTGTCGTGGGGCACCTGGAACAGCGCCAGACTCGGCTCTTCCTGGCGGAATTCGGCCTGGGGCAGCTCGCCGCTAACCACCTTGGCTCCGGCTTCGGCGGCGGCAGTCGCGCCCGCTTCGAAACCGTCGGCGAGGACATCGCCCAGGGCGAAGACGCCATTCACGCCGCCGGCGCAGACGCGCTTCTGCGGCGCCGGACCGGGCACAAAGGCCTGGATGTCTTCACGCCACTGCGGACGACCGCCCAGGTGCGAAGCCAGGTGGACCACCGGGCTGTAACCGCCGGAGGTGGCGATGAGGTCGCAGTCGACCCACTCGCCGCCACCCAGGGTGCGGAAGGCGGTCAGGTCGATGGTGGCGATCTTGGCGCCCGTCACGCGGGTGTTGCCGCGGGCTTCGCTCACGGCGGTACCGCCCATGACGCGCACGCCACGCTTGCGCACTTCCTCGACCCAGGCGCCGCGGGGGTTGGGCCGCGCATCGGCCACGGCCACCACCTGGCGACCGGCTTCGAGCCAGTCCAGGGCCACGCGGTAGGCGTAGTCGTTGTTGGTGGACAGCACCAGGCGCTGACCCGGGGCCACGGCATAGCGACGGATGTAGGTGGATACGGCGCCGGCCACCATGTTGCCCGGCAGGTCGTTGTTGGCGTACACCAGCGGCCGCTCGTGGGCGCCGGTGGCCAGTACCACGCGGGTGGCGCGGACGCGGTGCAGGCGCTGACGCACCTGGCCATGGGGCGCGCGATCACCCAGGTGATCGGTGAGCCGCTCGTGGATGGTGAGGAAGTTATGGTCGTGGTAGCCGTTGACCGTGGCGCGCGGCAACAAGACCACGTTGTCCAGGCCCTGCAGCTCGGCCACGGCCTTGGCGGCCCAGTCGGCGGCCGGGGCGCCATCGAGACGCTCGCGGCTGTCCAGCAGGCTGCCACCGAATTCTTCCTGTTCGTCGGCCAGGATCACCCGGGCGCCGCTGCGACCGGCGGCCAGGGCTGCGGCCAGACCGGCGGCGCCACCACCCACCACCAGCACGTCGCAGTGCTGGTTGAAGTTGTCATAGGTATCCGGATCGACCTGGGTCGGCGCACGGCCGAGGCCGGCGGCCTTGCGGATGTACTTCTCGTAGGTCATCCACAGGTTCTGCGGATACATGAAGGTCTTGTAGTAGAAGCCGGGCGGCATCATCTTGCCGCCGACCTTGCCGAGGATGCCCATGAGGTCGTTGTTGACGCTTGGCCAGCCGTTGGTGCTGGCGGAGACCAGGCCCTGGTACAGCGCCTGCTGCGTGGCCCGCACGTTGGGCACCTGGGTGGCCTCGGTGGCGCCGATCTGCATGATGGCGTTGGGCTCTTCGGCACCGGCGGCAACGATGCCGCGGGGGCGGGAGTACTTGAAGCTACGCCCGATCACGTCCACGCCGTTGGCCAGCAGCGCCGAGGCCAGGGTGTCACCCTTGAAGCCCTGGTAGGTCTGACCGTTGAAGGTGAAGGTGATGGCCTGGCTGCGGTCCAGGCGACCGCCCTGGGTGAGTCGATGGACCTGGCTCATGTGCGCTCTCCTCGCTCGGCGGTGAAGCGGGGTTGCTCGCCGATCGGATAGGTTTCGAGAATTTCGTAGGTCTCGGTGTTACGGGTCGCGTTGAAGTACTGGCGGCAGCCCGAAGCATGAACCCACAGCTCGTGACGCAGACCGCGCGGATTGTCGCGGAAGAACATGTAATCGCCCCACTCCGCGTCGCTGCAGGCCTCGGGATCCAGTGGACGCGGGATGTGCGCCTCGCCGGCGGCGTGGAATTCTTCTTCGGAGCGCAATTCCCCGCAGTGGGGGCAATGGATGTACAACATGCTCGGGCTCCTTAGTGCGCGACGGCCGCTGCGCCGTGTTCGTCGATCAGCGCGCCGGTGTGGAAACGGTCGATGGAGAAGGGCTTGGCCAGCGGATGCATCTCGCCGGAGGCGAGGGACGCCGCGAAGACGTTGCCCGAGCCAGGCGTGGCCTTGAAGCCGCCGGTACCCCAGCCGCAGTTGAAGAACAGGTTTTCCACCGGGGTCTTGGAAATGATCGGGCAGGCGTCGGGCGAGGTGTCGACGATGCCGCCCCACTGGCGGTTCATGCGCACCCGCGAGAGGATCGGGAACATCTCGACGATCGCCTGCAGGGTGTGCTCGATCACCGGGTAGGAGCCGCGCTGGCCGTAGCCGACCCAGCTGTCGATGCCGGCGCCGATCACCAGGTCGCCCTTGTCGGACTGGCTGATGTAGCCGTGCACCGCGTTGGACATGATGACGCTGTCGATGATGGGCTTGATCGGCTCGGAGACCAGCGCCTGCAGCGGGTGGGACTCCAGCGGCAGGCGGAAACCGGCCAGCTTGGCCATGTGCCCGGAGTTGCCGGCGGTGACCACGCCGACGCGACGGGCGCCGATGAAGCCGCGGTTGGTTTCCACGCCGATCACCTTGCCGTCCTGCTTGCGGAAGCCGGTGACCTCGGTCTGCTGGATCAGGTCGACGCCCAGGGCGTCGGCGGCGCGGGCGAAGCCCCAGGCCACGGCGTCGTGACGGGCCACGCCGCCGCGACGCTGCACGGTGGCGCCGAAGATCGGATAGCGGGTGTTCTTGCTGCAGTCCAGGTAGGGAATCTCCTCGGCCACCTGGCGGGTATCGAGCAGTTCGCCGTCGACGCCATTGAGGCGGTTGGCGCTGACCCGGCGCTCGGAATCGCGCATGTCCTGCAGGGTGTGGCAGAGGTTGTAGACGCCGCGCTGGGAGAACATGACGTTGTAGTTGAGGTCCTGGGACAGGCCTTCCCACAGCTTCATGGCGTGCTCATAGAGATGCGCCGACTCGTCCCACAGGTAGTTGGAGCGGACGATGGTGGTATTGCGCGCGGTGTTGCCGCCGCCCAGCCAGCCTTTCTCGATCACCGCGACGTTCTTCACGCCGAACTGCTTGGCGAGGTAGTAGGCGGTGGCCAGGCCGTGACCGCCGCCACCGACGATGACCACGTCGTACACCGGCTTGGGCGTCGGGGTGCGCCACATCCGCTGCCAGTTCTCGTGATGGCTCAGGGAGTGCTTGAAGAGGCCGAAGCCGGAATAGCGTTGCATCTGGAGACTCCTGCAGACGACGCCCCTTTCCGCGAGGGGGAAAGGGGTTGGATAAGGGTTGCGTCAGGCGCGCGGCGACTAGCGGTAAACCGGGTAGTCGCGGCACAGCGCAGCCACCTGGCGCGCCACCTGGGCTTCCACATCGGCATCGCCGAGGTGGTCGAGGATGTCGCAGATCCAGCCCGCGACGCGTTCGCTTTCGCTGACGCCCAGGCCACGGGTGGTCAGGGCCGGGGTACCGATGCGCAGACCCGAGGTCACGAAGGGCGACTGGGGATCGTTGGGCACGGCGTTCTTGTTCACGGTGATGCAGGCGCGACCCAGGGCGGCGTCCGCGTCCTTGCCGGTGATGCCCTGCTTGATCAGGCTGACCAGGAACAGGTGGTTGTCGGTACCCCCGGAGACCACGTCGTAGCCGCGTGCCTTGAACACGCCGGCCATGGCCTGGGCGTTCCTGATCACCTGCTGCTGGTAGGTCTTGAAGCCCGGCTCCAGGGCCTCCTTGAAGCACACGGCCTTGCCGGCGATGACGTGCATCAGCGGGCCGCCCTGGGCGCCCGGGAACACCGCGGCGTTGAGCTTCTTCTCGATGTCGGCGTTGGCCTTGCACAGGATCAGGCCGCCACGGGGGCCGCGCAGGGTCTTGTGGGTGGTAGTGGTCACCACGTCGGCGAAGGGCACCGGGTTCGGATAGACACCGGCGGCGACCAGACCGGCCACGTGGGCCATGTCGACGAACAGCAGGGCACCCACGCTGTCGGCGATGGCGCGGAAGCGCGGGAAATCCAGGGTCTTGGAGTAGGCGGAGAAGCCCGCCACGATCATCTTGGGCTTGTGCTCCTGGGCCAGGCGCTCGACCTCGTCGTAGTCGATCAGCCCGGTGTCGGTGTTGATGCCGTACTGCACCGCGTTGTACAGCTTGCCGGAGGAGCTGACCTTGGCGCCGTGGGTCAGGTGACCGCCATGGGCCAGGCTCATGCCGAGGATGGTGTCGCCGGGCTGCAGCAGCGCCAGGTAGACGGCCGAGTTGGCCTGGGAGCCGGAGTGCGGCTGGACGTTGGCGTAGTCGGCGCCGAACAGCTGCTTGGCGCGCTCGATGGCCAGCTGCTCGACCTTGTCGACATGCTCGCAGCCACCGTAGTAGCGCTTGCCCGGATAGCCTTCGGCGTACTTGTTGGTCAGCACGCTGCCCTGGGCTTCCATGACGCGCTGACTGGTGTAGTTTTCGGAGGCGATCAGTTCCAGGTGATGCTCCTGGCGCCGCGCTTCCTCGCCCATGGCGGCGAACAGCGCATCATCGTAGCCCTGGATTTGGTCCTGCTTGCTGAACATCGCGGCGCTCCTGAAGTCTGTGGCGGTGAAAACCACCCCCTTGCCGCGATGGTAGGCCCCGCCCCTGACCCCAAGATGCCTGTTTACGCCCCGGGCCGGCGCGTTTGCGACAGCCGCTCAACGGGCGAGTTCTGCCGTTCGCCGGGTCCTATCAAGTCGGCTCTCCTGGCGCCGATAGGCTGGTTACGCCTTTGCCCCAGCCAGCGAGTTCTGCCATGTTCAATGCGCATCTAAAGAAGACCATCGCTCGGCTGGAAGCCGAGCAGCATGCCAATCAGGGCCTGACCCAGGCCCTGGAGCGTTCCATGGCGGTGATCGAGTTCGATCTCGACGGCACCATCCTGCGCGCCAACGACAACTTCCTCCGCCTGACCGGCTATCGCGCCGACGCCCTGGTCGGCCAGCACCATCGTCGTCTCTGCCCGGCCAGCGTGGTCCAGGGTCGCGACTATGGCGATTTCTGGGCGCGCCTGAAGCGTGGCGATTTCGTCTCCGGCGCCTTCCAGCGCCTGGACGCCCAGGGCCGTACGCTCTGGCTGGAAGCCAGCTACAACCCGCTGGCCGATAGCAGCGGCAAGATCGCCAAGGTGGTGAAGTACGCCCTGGACGTCACCGCCCAGGTCGAGCGCGACAGCGAAGCCCAAAGCAAGCTCAAGGCGCTGGACCGCGCCCTGGCGCGCATCGAGTTCGACCTGGACGGACGCATCCTGGACGCCAACGACAACTTCCTGGCCACCCTGGGCTACAGCCTGAAGGAGATCCAGGGCCAGCAGCATCGGCTGTTCTGCGAGCCGGCCCTGGTCAACAGCAGCGAATACGCCGACTTCTGGCGCCGCCTCAACGCCGGTGAATTCTTTCGCGGCCAGTTCAAGCGCCTGGGCAAGCATGGCCGGGTGATCTGGCTGGAAGCGAGCTACAACCCGGTGTACGACGCCACCGGCCGGCTGTACAAGGTGGTCAAGTACGCCAGCGACATCAGCGAGCGGGTGGAAAAGCACGAAAGCGACGGCCGCAGCGCCTCGCGGGCCTATCACATCTCCGCCGAGACCGAGAAGGTCGCCGAGCACGGCACCCGGATCATCCAGGCCGCCGCCGGCGAGATGCGCGAGATCGCGCACAACGTCAGCGCCTCCGCCGAGGTGATCGGCCAGCTGGGTCAGCGCTCGGAGCAGATCACCGCCATCGTCAACACCATCCGCGGCATCGCCGACCAGACCAACCTGCTGGCGCTCAACGCCGCCATCGAAGCGGCCCGCGCCGGTGACCAGGGCCGTGGCTTCGCCGTGGTCGCCGACGAGGTTCGTCAGCTGGCGGGACGCACCAGCAGCGCCACGGCAGAGATTGCCGAGATGATCGGGCGGATTCTCAACGAAACCCAGCAGGCGGTGGCCAGCATGGAGAGCACCCAGGGGCGCGCGGTCAAGGGCGTCGAGCTGGCGGACCAGGCCGGCGCGGTGATCGTGCAGATCCGCGATGGCGCCAGCGACGCCGTGGAAGCCGTGAGCATGTTCGCCAGCAAGCTGGACGAATCCGAAGTGATTCCCAAGGGCGCGCGCAACTGGGTGGGCCATTGAGGCTGCGGGCTTGATCGGGATCAAGCGACCCTGACAGCCAGGGTCTAGCATGAAGGCATACCCCTCTCGTGGAGATGCCCCATGCACACTGTCCTGGTCGCCTACGATGGTTCCCCCAGCGCCGACAACGCCCTGCGCTATATCCTCGACCTGGTGAAGGCCGGGCTGACGCTGGAGTTGCACCTGCTCAACGTGCAGAACGAGCCGGAGATCTATGGCGCGCCCTTCGACGACCGCATCCTGCGCGAGTGGCGCGGCAGCCTGCAGGACAAGGCCGAGGATATCCTGGTCAGGGCGCGCCCGGCCCTGCTCGAAGCCGGTATCGAGGCCCAGACCCACGTCGGCTTCGGCGGCATCGCCGAGACCATCGGCGAGACGGCGCGGCGCCTGGAGGTGGACACCGTGGTCATGGGCACCCGCGGCCTGGGTTCGCTCAGTGGCCTGCTGCTCGGCTCGGTGGCCCATCGCGTGGTGCACCAGGTGCCCTTGCCAGTGATCCTGGTGAAATAGCCGCCCAACAAAAAACCAGCCCTTGGGCTGGTTTTTTCGTTTCCGGGCACCGCGTGGATCAGATGCTCAGAGTCCAGTCGTAGTCGACGATCAGCGGCGCATGCTCGGAGAAGCGCGGTTGCCGCGGCAGGCGCGCCGAGCGGACGAAGCGGCGCAGACCCGGAGTGAGGATGTTGTAGTCGAAGCGCCAGCCCAGATTCAGGTGCTCGGCCTGGTCGCTGTCCGGCCACCAGCTGAACTGGTCGCCTTCGCGGCTCACTTCGCGCAGGGCATCCACGTAGCCCATGTTGCCGATCACCTCGTCCATCCAGGCGCGCTCGGGGGCCAGGAAACCGGGGATCTGCTGGCAGTCGCGCCAGTTCTTCACGTCCTGCTTCTGGTGCGCCACGTACAGCGAGCCGCAATAGATGTACTCGCGGCGCTTGCGGCGCTGCTTGTTCAGGTAGTGGGTGAAGTCGTCCATGAACTTGAATTTCATGTTCAGATCTTCATCGCCGCGCTTGCCCGAAGGCAGCAGCAGGGTGGCGATGCTGACCTTGTCGAAGTCCGCCTGCAGATAGCGACCGAAACGATCGCAGGACTCGAAGCCCAGGCCGCTGATCACCGCCTTCGGCTGGACCCGCGTATAGAGCGCGACACCGCCCTGGGACGGCACTTCGGCGTCGCAGGCATAGAGGATGTAACCCTCCAGCGCATAGGCCGGGTCGTCCATGTCGTAAGAAGAGGCGCGGGTATCCTGCAAGCAGATCACGTCGGCATTCTGCGCCTTGAGCCAAGGCAGCAGGCCCCGCTCCACAGCGTCCTGAATACCATTGACGTTCAAGCTGATGATCCGCATAAATGGCCCCCAAAAAATCGTGGATGTATGATACCCGAGCTAAACCGGTTTAGCTAAATACAAGCCGCGCAAGGACTTATATGCAGGCGTACCAGCGTAATTTCATTCGTTTCGCCATCGAGCGCGGAGTTCTGCGCTTTGGTGAATTCACCCTGAAATCGGGTCGCATCAGCCCCTATTTCTTCAACGCCGGCCTGTTCCACAGCGGTTCGGCGCTGGCCCAGCTCGGCCGCTGCTACGCCGATGCGCTGGTCCAGGCCAATCTGCCGTTCGATGTCCTCTTCGGCCCGGCCTACAAGGGCATCCCCCTGGCCGCGGCCACGGCGGTGGCCCTGGTCGAGCACCATGGCCGCGACGTGCCCTGGTGCTTCAACCGCAAGGAAGCCAAGGACCACGGCGAAGGCGGCCTGCTGGTGGGCGCGCCCCTGACCGGTCGGGCGCTGATCATCGATGACGTCATCACCGCCGGCACCGCCATCCGCGAGGTCATGCAGATCATCGAAGGCCAGGGTGCCAGCGCGGCCGGGGTGCTCATCGCCCTGAATCGCCAGGAGCGTGGTCGCGGCGAGTTGTCGGCCATCCAGGAAGTCGAGCGTGACTACGGCATTCCGGTGCTCAGCATCGTCGCCCTGGATCAGGTGCTCGAATACCTGGCCGAGGATGCCGAGCTCAAGCGTCACCTGCCTGCCGTCCAGGACTATCGCGCCCAATACGGCATCTAGCCGTCAGCCCCAGGAGAGACGGCCATGGTCGTACGTCGCGCCGCTGCCAGCCTGTTGCTCATCGCCCTGCCGCTGGCCGGCCAGGCGGCCGAGCTGTACCGCTACCTGGACCGTAACGGCACCCTGGTCATCGATCGCCAGGGCGTGCCGCCGGAGTACGCCGGCAAGGGCTACGACGTGCTCAACGAACAGGGCCGGGTGATCCGCAAGGTCGCGCCGGCGCTGCCCGCCGCGGAACTCGATCGCCAGGCGCGCGAGCGCCAGCAGGCCCTGGTCGATGGCCAGTTGCGCAAGCTCTACAGCAATGTCGAGGACGTCGACCGCGCCAAGGCGCGCAAGCTGGCCGAGCTGGACGGCGTGCTGCAGATCAAGAAGGCCAACCTGGAGGCCACGCGTCAGCTGCAAAGCCAGCTGATGGAGCAGGCGGCGGTGCAGCAGCGCAATGGCCAGGCGCTCCCGGCGGATCTGCAGGCACGCCTCGACGCCGCGGCGGCCGATCAGGTGCGTCTGCAGACCGATCTGCAGCGCTACGCCGAAATGCGCACCAGCACCAGCGCTGCCTTCGACGCCGACCGTGCGCGCATGCAGCGCCTGGAAGCGGCCCAGGCCGCGGATCGCTGAGCCCTGCCAAACCCGCTACCTGCGGTCACCTCCACCTCGCGCCACCTGGGCAGCGCGACGGACTTCCTCAATCTCCCCGCTAATTTCTGGCACACGCCGTGCAAGCTTGTTTCCAACACATTGTTGAACAATCGAGCGTGAAGACCCATGAGTGGCAAGGATGCGGGCGAGCTGTCCCTGGGGGCTCAACTGCTGCTGGAGATGCGCGAAGACATCATCGGCGGCCGCCTGCTGCCCGGTACCGCGCTGGTCGAGGGTGAGCTGCTCAAGGCCTACAACGCCTCGCGCAACACCATCCGCGAAGCCCTGCACCAGCTGGATCGCGAGGGCCTGGCCACCTATGTTCGCCACAAGGGGGTCATGGTGCGGCGCCTGGGCCTGGCCGAGGTGCGCGACATCTTCCAGGTGCGTCGCACCCTGGAACTGCAGGCCATCCTCACCAGCCGCCTGCTGCGCGAATACCAGTCCGATCGGATGCTGGATGCCCTGGAGGCAGCCGAACTGGCGCAGTCGCGCGAAGACTGGCGCGCTCTTGGCACCCATAGCCTGCATTTCCATCAGCACATCGTCGGCCTGTTGCGCAGTCCGCTGTTCGATGAATTCTTCGCCACCGTCGCCGCCCAGATGCGCCTGCTGTTTTCCCTCGCGCCCGACGAGGAGCACTTCCAGCGGCCCTGGATAACCCGCGACCGCCAGATCCACGACCTGCTCGCCGCCGGGCACCGCCAGGCGGCGGGCGAGGCCATGGCCAGCTATCTCGACGATTCCGAAAACCGGCTGCTGGATCTGCTCAGCGCAGCCAGGCCGCTCTGACCGAGGAGACCTCCCATGTACAAGGACTACCCCGCTGCCTACCAGTCCACCCAGGGCTCCGCCCTGCAGGTCGATCAGGCCTTCTATGATCGGCTGCGTGAACGCAAGGACGGACGCACCCTGATCGAGCAATTCGAGATCCCGATCCGTACCGGTCGCGCCTGGAAGGTCCCCGCCGGCCATCTGTTCCGCGTCACCACCCCGCACGGGCCTCAGGTCGGCGACTTCAACGTCTGGAACGCCGAGGATCCCCGCGAACGGATGTGGGCTGCGCGCACCCGGCAACTGCAGGGTGCCCACGTCAGCACCTACGACCGGCTCTGGTCCAACCTGCCCTTCCTGCGTCCGCTGCTGACCATCACCGACGACAGCCTGGCCGGCTATGGCATCGACGAACATGGCGGCCGCCTGCATGACCTGCTCGGCACCCGCTGCGATCCCTACGTCAACAAGATGCTCACCGGCGAGGATTTCCACCACCACTGCCATTCGAATCTGACCCGTGCGGTACTGCCCCACGGCCTCACCGAATTCGATGTCCACGATGTGCTGAACATCTTCCAGTGCACCGGCCTCAACCACGATGACCTGTACTTCATGAAGGCCTGCCCGGCCAAGCCCGGCGACTACCTGGAATTCTTCGCCGAGATCGACGTGCTCTGCGCCCTGTCCACCTGCCCGGGCGGCGATCTGTCCCTGGCGATGTGGGGGCCCGATGCCGAGGACCCGCTCAAGGTCTGCCGTCCGCTGGGGGTGGAGATCTACCGGGTCGAGGAGGCGCTGCTGCAGGACTGGGAGTCGCCCAAGCGGGCGGCCTACAACGGCCAGCACGGCCTGACCCTGCCCAAGGCCAGCTGGGAGCAGTGAGTCCGGGCCAGCAATAGAAACGGCGCCCTGGGGCGCCGTTTTGGGTCCGCGCGAAAGCGCTCAGCGCTTGCGGTTGGAGATCAGCGTACCGACGCCGACGTCGGTGAAGATTTCCAGCAGCACCGCGTTGGGCACCCGGCCGTCGATGATGTGGGCGCTCTGCACCCCGCCCTGCACCGCTTCCAGCGCGCAGCGGATCTTCGGCAGCATGCCGCCGTAGATGGTGCCGTCGGCGATCAGCGAATTGACCTGCTCGGTGGACAGCCCGGTGAGCACCTGGCCCTGCTTGTCCATCAGGCCGGCGATGTTGGTCAGCAGCATCAGCTTCTCGGCCTTGAGCGCCTCGGCCACCTTGCCTGCCACCAGGTCGGCGTTGATGTTGTAGGACTCGCCCTCCGGACCCACGCCGATGGGCGCGATGACCGGGATGAAGTCGCCGCGCACCAGCATGTTGAGCAGGTCGACGTTGACCCCGGTGACTTCGCCGACATGGCCGATGTCGATGATCTCCGGCTTGGTCATCTCCGGCGTCTGCCGGCTGACCTTGAGCTTGGTGGCGCGGATCAGGCCCGCATCCTTGCCGGTCAGGCCGATGGCCTTGCCGCCATGGCGGTTGATCAGGTTGACGATGTCCTTGTTGACCTGGCCGCCCAGCACCATCTCCACCACGTCCATGGTCTGGGCATCGGTGACACGCATGCCGTCGATGAAGTGGCTCTCGATGGACAGCCGCTTGAGCAGGTCGCCGATCTGCGGACCGCCACCGTGCACCACCACCGGGTTGATGCCCACCGCCTTCATCAGCACGATGTCGCGGGCGAAACCGGCCTTGAGCTCGTCGCTCTCCATGGCGTTGCCGCCGTACTTGATCACCAGCGTCTTGCCGACGAACCGGCGGATATAGGGCAGCGCCTCGGACAGCACCTCGGCGACGTGCGAGGCATCCTCGCGGCTCAGGGTCATGGCTCACCTCTCAAGGTCGACTAAGAAAAGACAAAGGGCGCCTAGGCGCCCTCTGTGCTACCGCTGACCCGAGGTCAGAACGGCAGATTCAGATCCGGCTCCACCGCCAGCAGCTGCTTGCGGAACACCGTCTTGATGCGCTCCAGCTCCTCGAGGGTTTCCGCCTCGAAGCGCAGCACCAGCACCGGCGTGGTGTTGGACGCACGCACCAGACCCCAACCGTTCTGGTAATCGACGCGAACGCCGTCCAGGGTGGTGATCTGGGCATCGCCCCACTGGGCGTCGCGCTGCAGGGTCTCGATGATGCCGAACTTGCTCTCTTCGGTCACCTGGATATTGATCTCCGGGGTGGAGATGTCTACCGGGAAGGTGTCGAACACCTGCTGGGCGCTGTTCTTCTCCTGGCTGAGGATCTCCAGCAGGCGCACGGCGCTGTAGATGCCGTCGTCGAAACCAAACCAGCGTTCCTTGAAGAACACGTGGCCGCTCATCTCGCCAGCCAGCAGGGCGCCGGTTTCCTTCATCTTCTTCTTGATCAGCGAGTGGCCGGTCTTCCACATGATGGGACGACCGCCGTAGCCGGCGATGAGGTTGTTCAGGCGGCGGGTGCATTTGACATCGAAGATGATGTCGGCGCCCGGGTTGCGGGAGACCACGTCCTTGGCGAACAGCATCAGCAGCTGGTCGGGATAGATGATCTTGCCTTCGTTGGTCACCACGCCGACGCGGTCGCCGTCGCCGTCAAAGGCCAGGCCCAGGTCGGCACCGGTTTCCTTGACCTTGGCGATCAGGTCTTCCAGGTTCTCGGGCTTGCCCGGATCCGGATGGTGGTTGGGGAAGTTGCCGTCCACCTCGCAGAACAGCGGGATGACCTCGCAGCCCAGGGACTCGATCAGCTGGGGGGCATTGACCGCGGCGACACCGTTGCCGGCGTCCACCACCACCTTGAGCTTCTTGGCCAGCACCACGTCATTGCGGATGTAGTCGGCGTAGCTCTTGAGCACGTCGACCTGCTTGATCTGGCCCTGGCCGCTGGCCACGTCGCCGGTCTCGATGCGCTCGCGCAGGCGCTGGATGGATTCGTTGGCCAGGGTCTCGCCGGCGATGACGATCTTGAAGCCGTTGTAGTCCGGCGGATTGTGGCTGCCGGTCAGCATGACGCCGGACTTGCCTTCGAGCACATTGGCTGCGTAGTAGAGCACCGGGGTCGGCACCATGCCGACATCGCTGACATTGGCGCCGCTGTCGGCCACGCCCTTGATCAGTTGGGCGACCAGCTCGGGGCCGGACAGGCGGCCGTCACGGCCGACGGCCACGTTGGGCTCGCCACGCGCCAGGCTCTCCGAGCCGATGGCGCGCCCGATCCAGTAGGCGGCTTCGGCGGTCAGGGAGTCACCCACCACGCCACGGATGTCGTAGGCGCGGAAGATGCTGGCGTTGAGTTGGGGGGCTTGCGGGGTAGTGCTCATCGGGGGTTTCTCCAATCCCAGGAGATCCTGGTCTTCGTCGAGGATACTGATATCGAGGATGTCGGTGGTCTGGAACAGCGGCTCGCTCTGCTGAGCGCGGCCTCTGTCGGCAAACTCCGCCAGGGTCTTGGCCACGGCATCGCTAGGTGCCGCAGCATATAGGTCCGGCGACGACCCGGCCGATCGGCTGGCCAATCGGGCCGTCGACTTGGCCACGGGTTCCATTACCGCCAGGCGCAAAGTCGGGCTTTTGGCTATCTGATTGGATTCAAGTTCCTCGGCATAGGCCGTCAGACTGCGGACGTCGTCACGGAGCCGGCGTGACAGCTCCCGGGAAAACAGCCAAAAGCCCGTCAGCACGCCAAACAGCGCCAGCAGCAGCGCCACCAGCGGAATACCCAGGGGCGTATCGGCACCGGCCTCGGCGGCGGGTGCCAGCTCCAGTGTCCACAGCGGACTGCCGGTCGCGAGCCGCCGCATCAGCGCCGGATCACCGGGGCTGCCGCCACTGGCCAGCACCTGCACACTGCTGCCGGGGAATTGCTGCAGCAGGCGCCATTGGCCGACATTCGCCGGCGGCGTGGCCAAGCTCTGCAAGACGTCCGGCAGTGCTTCCACCAGCACGGCGCTGCCGAGCAGCTGATCGCCGCGGCGGATGGGCTGAGCGCTGTAGACCAGCCAGCGATCCCTCACGCGATAGGCTTCCGGCGGGGTCCGCTGGCCGCTTTCCAGGCGCTTGAGCAGATCGAGGGCGGCATAGTTGAGGGGACCGGGGCGATCGTCCTCGATCTGGCGCATGCCGGCCGGCACCACCAGCACATCGACCACGCCGAGGCGCTCGCGCAGCTGGCTTTCCGCCGCCGCACGCGCCGCGGGGTCATCGCCCTGCAAGGCCTGCAACACCAGGGCATCCCCGGCGACGCCCTGCAGCCGGCGGGTCAGGCCGACCAGCAATTGATTGAGGGAGGCCGCCTGGGCCTGCAGCGCCTGGTCCGCCTGCTGCTCCTGATTGCGCGCGCCTTGCGGCTGCAACACCAGGAACCACAGCAGCAGCGCGGCCAGCAGCAGGCCGGCGAGCGCCAGCAGCAGCCCCGCGCCCAGGCCGGGCAAAACCGCGACCCGGGGGGCCGCCTTGCGCACATCCTTGCCGTTCTTGCCCCTTGCCATGCCGTTCTTCTCCTTTATGTCACGGCGCGTCTTGCGTGTCTGGCGTCAGCGGGTACCGGAGTGCCCGAAGCCGCCAGCGCCCCGCTCGGTCTCGGTAAAGCTGTCGACGATATCGAAGTGCGCCTGGACCACAGGTACGAGCATCAGTTGGGCGATACGTTCGCCCACGCTCACGGTGAAGGTGGTCTGGCCGCGATTCCAGCAGGAGACCATCAGCTCACCCTGGTAGTCCGAGTCGATCAGGCCAACCAGGTTGCCCAGCACGATGCCGTGCTTATGGCCCAGGCCCGAGCGCGGCAGGATCAGCGCCGCCAGCGACGGATCGGCCACATGGATGGCGAGCCCGGTGGGAATCAGCACGGTCTGCCCCGGCTCCAGCACCAGATCCTCCTGCAGCATGGCGCGCAGGTCGAGGCCGGCCGAACCGGGGGTGGCGTAGGACGGCAGCGGGAAATCGCGCCCCAGGCGCGGGTCGAGGATCTTGGCTTGAAGGCTATGCATGGTTCTGGGCGGTATCTTTGAGATGGGTGGAAATCAGAGCGATGAGTTGGCGGGCGATCTTGCCCTTGCTGGTCTGCTCGAAGCGGATCTCGTGCAGGCCACGGTCGATCACGGTGACCGCGTTGTCTTCGCTGTTGAAGCCGATGGCCGGGTTGGCCACGTCGTTGGCGACGATGAGGTCGAGATTCTTGTCGCGCAACTTGCGCTGGGCGTACTCCAGCAGATTCTGGGTTTCCGCGGCGAAGCCGACGCTGAAGGGCCGATCCGGGCGCCCCGCCAGGGTGGCGAGGATGTCCGAGTTGCGCACCAGCTCCAGCAGGAGACCGTCACCACGGGTGGGGTCCTTCTTCAGCTTGTGCGGCGCGATGACCTCGGGGCGATAGTCCGCCACCGCCGCCGAGGCGATGAGCACGTCGCAGGGCATCAGCGCCTCGCAGGCGGCCAGCATGTCGCGGGCGCTGATCACGTCGATGCGCTCGACGCGATCGGGGGTCGGCAGATGCACCGGGCCGCTCACCAGGCTGACGCGCGCGCCCGCCTCCGCCGCCGCTTCCGCCAGGGCGAAGCCCATGCGGCCGGAGCTGTGGTTGGTGATGTAGCGCACCGGGTCGATATTTTCCTGGGTCGGGCCCGCGGTGATGACCACATGGCGACCGGTCAGGTCGAGGCGCTGGAAGCAGTCGGCGGCGAGCTGGGCAAGGTCGGTGGCTTCCAGCATCCGGCCGGGGCCGACGTCGCCACAGGCCTGGCTGCCGCTGGCCGGGCCGAACAGCTTGATGCCACGGCTGCGTAGGAGCTCGGCATTGGCCTGGGTGGCCGGATCGCGCCACATGGCCTGGTTCATGGCCGGTGCCAGGGCGACCCGGGCATCAGTGGCCAGCACTATCGTCGTGAGCAGATCGTCCGCCACGCCCTGGGCCAGGCGCGCCATGACATCGGCGGTGGCCGGCGCGACCAGCACCAGATCGGCCCAGCGGGCCAGCTCGATATGCCCCATGGCCGCTTCGGCGGCCGGGTCCAGCAGATCAAGATGCACCGGCAGACCCGACAGTGCCTGGAGGGTCAGCGGCGTGATGAATTCGCGTCCGCCTCGGGTCAGTACCACCCGCACCTCGGCACCCTGATCCTTGAGGCGGCGCACCAGCTCGGCGCTCTTGTAAGCGGCGATGCCACCTCCGACGCCCAGCACGATGCGTTTACGATGGAGCCGCTGCATATAGCCTTTCCGTTCTCGAACCGTCTAGAACGGGCATCGCACGGCCAATCGAGGCCTGCGCGCACCCGCGAATGATCCGGTTAAGATAGCACAGCGCCTGCAGGACGCAGGCGCCCCGCCAGACAGGGAGCGCCCCATGAGCATCAAGGATTGGCCGGCCCAGGAACGGCCGCGGGAGAAACTGCTGGCACAGGGCGCTCAAGCCCTCACCGACGCCGAACTGCTGGCGATCTTTTTACGCACCGGCGTGGCTGGCAAAAGCGCGGTGGACCTCGCCCGCCAGCTACTCGGGGAATTCGGCAGCCTGAGGGCCCTGCTGGAAGCCGACCTCGCCGCCTTCAGCGCCCACCTCGGCCTCGGCCCGGCCAAGTACAGCCAGCTGCAAGCGGTGCTGGAAATGGGCCGCCGCCACCTGGCCGAAGGCCTCAGGCGCGACTCGGCGCTGGAAAGCCCCCAACAGGTCCGCGACTATCTCAAGGCGCGTCTGCGCCACGAACCCCACGAAATCTTCGGTTGCCTGTTCCTCGACACCTGCCACCGGGTGCTGGCCTTCGAAGCCCTGTTCCACGGCACCATCGACGGCGCCAGCGTTTACCCCCGCCAAGTGGTCAAGCGCGCCCTCGCCCACAACGCCGCCGCCGTCATCCTCACCCACAACCACCCCTCCGGCATCGCCGAACCCAGCCAGGCCGACCGCCTGCTCACCACGCGCCTGAAGGACGCCCTGGCGCTGGTCGATGTGCGGGTGCTGGATCATTTCATCGTGGGGGATGGGGAGCCGCTGTCGATGGCGGAATATGGGTGGCTTTAGCTATTGAATCTAATGCTTTTAAAACTATTTAGAGGAATGGTTAAAAAATTTTTTGTTTTGGGTCATTTTTGTTGGAACAGTTACTAGCATCATCCTGAAAATTATAAATTTTTCTGGGCCTAAATTTGTAGGCCCTAGCAAATGCTTTCTTACTTTGCTTAAGACCTGTCTGATATCAGGCGCATCTGGAGAATGTGAAAGCACTGCAGAGAGGTCCTTAAGAACTTCATCAGGAAGCCACAAAAAAGCTTCGAAAGTCAGCAAATTTAGCTTTTTTCGGCTCTCCGGACATGAAAACCACTCCGATAAAAGATCAGCAATCTTTGCGGCTCTATCTCTGATTTGAATTTTCTCTTTTTAACTCTTCGATGGCCTTGACTTGATCTCTAACTATCTCATCCTTGATGCGTTCCAAATCCTTTGAATACTCGTGATCTATACTCGCCCTCAAGCGATTTTCAATCTGGGTTTTTCCTAAAAACCCTATAAGAAAGTTACCTAGACCTACCCCAAACAAGGAGCATACAAAAGACCAGAACTCTTTTATTTCGGCATCCAAGATGGCATAAGAATCTTGTTATAACGTAAGCGTCCGGGTAAGTCACCGTAAGCTCCTGACATCATCCGGTTCTAACGTCCCGCGTGAGATCCCTACCGGCCCGGCCACCATCTGTCAGGTATGCTTCCACCATTCCCTTCCGTAACTTTTTTTGACACCCCCAAAGCCTCCCAGTATCGTCCTTCCTCCCTCCTTTCCGGCTACCTCTGCCGTGAACCGCCCAGGCGTTAAATCGCGAAGCGGTCATACAAGTTGCCGACACTTTTACGGTCGCTATCTACTAGCGCGCCTAATTTCCGATATCAAGTGTAAAGGATGATTCTATGATCATTCGTCAGGCTACTAACGTCGACCATCCGCAACTGCTCAACATTTGGCTGCGCTCCGTTCGCGCCACACATCACTTCCTGCAAGAATCCGATATCGAGGAATTGCTTCCTCAGCTCCGCGATATTTACCTACCCGCTGTTGAATTATGGATTACGGTAGATGCCGAGGACTGCCCGCTAGGGTTCATCGGGCTCAATGAAAACCACGTAGAGATGCTCTTCATCGAACCAGATCTTCGAGGGAAAGGGATTGGCCGCGCACTGCTGGATCATGCCCGCAGTTTGCGCAGTCAGATGAGTGTTGATGTGAATGAACAGAACCCTGAAGCGGTAGGGTTCTATTTACATTACGGGTTTGTTCAAACAGGTCGTTCTCCGCTGGATGGCGAGGGCCGCCCCTTCCCCTTGCTGCACTTGAGCCTGCCCGGCTAGAACTGTAGTAGTGAATCGCTCGCCCTTAAAGCGGGAGTTCGGAAGGTGAATTCGCCGGACGCTTACGTTATAACCCTATACGAGTTTTTTTATTCTACTTTCTAACAAACCCGGAAACCTCGTATACCACGTCTGATTCAACGGCGACGGATGTGGCAGCGGATAAAGGGTCAGTATCTTGCGCGTGCCCTCCTCCGTTTCCAGGGTGACCTCGATACTGCTTTCGAAGCGGTCTTCGCTCTTCCAGAAGGCTTCCAGGCGGGCGCGTTCTTCCTTGGATTGGCCGATGCCGAACCAGAGGAAGGCTTCGCGGCCGAAGGTGATGAGTTGGGTGCCGTGCCAGTGCTCCACCAGCAGGCGGCGCATCAGGGGGTGGAAGGTCTTTTTCACCCGTTCCGACCAGGCTTTGTTGCCGAGCGGTTTGTAGGGCACGGTGTTGGCCCAGAAAAATTGCTGGCTCAGGCTGCGGGTGGCTTCGAAGTCGGTCGGGGGCTGGCCGTGCAGGTGGGTATAGAGGACCTTGCGGGCGATCTGGCCGCCGCTGCCGATGAAGGGCTCGCCGTACTTCACTTCCTCCCGCCCCGGATCGCGGCCGAAGAAGCCCAGGGGCGCATCGGGATCGCCCAGACCGATGATGGGGTCCAGCGGGTCCTTGGCGAATTGTTGATAGACCGGAAGATCGACACCTGGAAGATCGGCAGCGAGCTGGCGAAAGGCTTCGCGCTCTGCGGAAGACAGCGGCATGCAACAGGTCTCCATCGAGGAATTAATCCCTCTTGTAGAGCGCTGCGTTGCGGGTGACGTTCCGTAACGACTGGCGGAGCGGCAGCCCTGGGACGATAGGGTAAACTGCCCGGCTCGAACGACCCCTCAAGGTGAATCCCGTTGATCAATCTGCTACGCAACGGCCTCGGCCAGGTGATCGTCGGCCTGGATCTGGTAACCCGGCCGCGCAAGCTCCAGCGCCCTGAGCAGGCCCAGGCGGCCATCGAGGCGGAGCTGGCGAATCTGTCGCTCTATCAGTTCCAGGCCTGTCCCTTCTGCGTGAAGACGCGGCGGGCGCTGCATCGGCTGAACCTGCCGATCCGCCTCAAGGACATCAAGAAGGACCCGCAACTGCGCGCCGAGCTGGAACAGGGCGGTGGCCGGGTGAAGGTGCCCTGCCTGCGGATCGATGAAGGCAGCCAGAGCGTGTGGATGTACGAGTCGGACGACATCATCGCCTATCTGGAGCAGCGCTACGGCGAGCGACAGCCGGCCTAGAGTCTAGCGGGTGAAGGAGTGTGGACAGGGCTGCGCCGTTGTCCACGCTACAGGGCTCAAGCTGGCGCTTTGATATGTTGGGCTTCGCTGCGCTCAACCCAACCTACGCCCTCAGAACTCGATCTGCACGTCTCCCTGCGGGATGCTGCAGCAGGACAGGATGTAGCCTTCGGCTTCGTCTTCCTCGGTGATGCCGCCGTTGTGGTCCATGACCACCTCGCCGCTCTTCTTGAGCACCTTGCAGGTGCCGCAGATGCCCATGCCGCAGGCCTTGGGAATGTGCAGGCCGAGCTTGGCCGCGGCGCCGTGGATGGTTTCGCCCGGGCCGATGCTGACGCTCTTGTCGCTCTCGGTGAAGGAGATCAGGCACTGGGCTTCCAGAGGAATCGGCGGCAGGTCGGCTGCGGCTTCGGCCTGTTCGGCGGCCTCGACCTTGGCTTCCGGCGGCGTCGCGCCAAAGGATTCCTCGTGGTAGCGGGTCATGTCGAAGTCCAGCTCGCGGAGCATGGCCTTGACGGCATTCATGTAGGGCGTGGGGCCGCAGCAGAAGATCTCGCGTTCACGGAAGTCCGGTGCCATCAGCTCCAGCATGCGGCGGTCGAAGTAGCCGCGGAAACCGGCCCAGGACTCACCGTGCTCGGTGCGCTCGCACACCAGGTTCAGGGCGAAGTTGTCGATCCGCGCGGCCATGTGCTCCAGCTCACCCTGGTAGATGATGTCGCGCGGGGTCCGGGCGCTGTGCACGAAGACCATGTCGACGCTGGCATTGGTGTCGTAGAACCAGCGCGCCATGGACATCACCGGGGTGATGCCGACGCCGCCGGAGAGGTAGAGCACCTTGTCGGCGGGATAGTCGATGGCGTTGAACAGCCCGACCGGACCGTGCACCGCCAGGTTGTCGCCGACCTTGAGGTTGTCGTGCAGCCAGTTGGACACCTGACCACCCGGCACGCGCTTGACGGTGATGGAGAAGCTGTAGGGAACCGAGGGCGAGCTGGAGATGGTGTAGGAGCGCATCACCTGGCGGCCGTCGATCTCCAGCTCCAGGGTCACGAACTGGCCCGGCTTGAAGAAATACATCAGCGGGATTTCGGCGGTGAAGCAGAAGGTGCGTACGTCCCAGGTTTCCTGGATGACCTTGACGCAGCGCACGGGGTGGCGGCCATTGGTCCAGGTCTGGGTGGTTACGGGATTGAGGAAGGTATTCATGACGCACCTCGACTGCCACTGGGGCTATTGGCGGCGATTCTGGGAGGGCCCCACGACCGCCACTTTCCCAATCGCGACATCCACATGTCGATGGCGACCGGCCCAGCAGTGGCAAGGGCTGGGGCGTCGTGAACAGCGTCGGCCATGTCGCCCATGAGCAAGGCCCCCTCCCGGCTCCGGCCCCACACTCCGCCCCAAGCCGAACCTGAATAGCGCGCGACGGGCGAAACCTAGGGTCATTCGGCGGCCCTGCCCCGTCGGCCAATAGCCTTGCAGTACCGTGACCAACCACTTTCGCCACCCGCCGCGGTGGCCACGAGGATGTACGATGGACGTCAGCACCTTGAGTTTGGGCGACCCTCTCGATCCGGCCCGCAAGGCCACGGCCGAGATGCTGCGCACTCGCGAGCGCACCTACTCCCTGCCCCAGCCGTTCTACAACGACGAGCGCCTGTTCCAGATCGACATGCAGGAGATCTTCGGCAAGGAATGGCTGATCGCCGGCATGACCTGCGAGATCCCCACCAAGGGCAACTTCATCACCCTGCAGCTGGGTGACAATCCCATCCTGGTGGTCCGCGGGGCCGAGGGCAAGGTGCATGCCTTCCACAACGTCTGCCGCCACCGGGGTTCGCGCCTCTGCGTCAGCGACAAGGGCAAGGTCGCCAAGCTGGTCTGCCCCTATCACCAGTGGACCTACGAGCTGGACGGCCGCCTGCTGTTCGCCGGCAGCGAGATGGGCGCCGACTTCAACATGGCCGACTTCAACCTCAAGCCGATCCACGTCAAGACCGCCGGCGGCTACATCTTCATCTCCCTGGCCGATGAGCCACCGGCCATCGACGACTTCCTGCGTACGCTCGAGCACTACATGGAGCCGTACGACATGGAGAATGCCAAGGTCGCGGTGCGCACCGACCTGGTCGAGCAGGCCAACTGGAAGCTGGTGCTGGAAAACAACCGCGAGTGCTACCACTGCAGCGGCTCCCATCCCGAGTTGCTGAATACCCTGCTGGAGTGGGACGACGTCACCGATCCGCGCGCCTCCCAGGCGTTCAAGGATCAGGTCGCCGCCTGCACCAGTCGCTGGGACGCTGACAACATCCCCTACGCCCATGCCAGCTTCGGCCTGCGCAACCGCATCGTGCGCATGCCGCTGCTCGCCGGCACCGTGTCCATGACCATGGACGGCAAGCCCGGCTGCAAGAAACTCATGGGGCGCATCAAGGACCCGGACCTGGGCTCCATGCGCATCCTGCACCTGCCGCACTCCTGGAATCACTGCATGGGCGATCACATGATCGTCTTCACCGTCTGGCCGCTGGGTCCGACCGAGACCGTGGTGACCACCAAGTGGCTGGTGCACAAGGATGCCGTGGAGGGCGTCGACTACGATCCGGTCAACCTGCGCAAGGTCTGGGATGCCACCAACGACCAGGATCGCCGGCTGGCCGAGGAGAACCAGCGCGGCATCAATTCCAAGGCCTATCAGCCGGGTCCCTATTCAAAGACTTACGAATTCGGCGTGATCAACTTCATCGACTGGTACAGCGAGCGGCTGCTCAACAACCTCGGAGAAGAAGCACCGGCGGCGCACCTGCGTCAGGTCAGCGGCGACTGACGAGTCGCTGAGAAGATCCTTCCGTGGAGCCGCAAGGGGTCCACGGAAGTCTGCAAATGTCCGACCTTTCCTGTACTGCGAGCTTTTGCCGCACCCGTCCTAGAGCCTTTTCGCCAAATCATCACCTAAAGTTGTGACCCTGTTCGCATTCCGAACCCTCCTCCCAGCAGGCCGTCATGACTCTTCGATCCTTGTCCATCGCTACCCGCAACCTGCTGTGCTTTGGCACCCTGGCGGTCCTCGTCGCGGCGCTCGGACTCTTCGGCTGGTATCAGCTGTCCGAGATCCGCCAATTGGGTCATCAGGTGGAGCAGCGCTACATCCCGACCCTGATCGCGGCCGACAATCTGAGTCTGCTGGTGGCCCGTACGCGCATCGAGACCCTGCGCCTGCTGGCCATGCCCGATGCCCAGACCCTGGCCAGCACCCGCCAGAAGCTGGACGGCCTGAGCACCGAGGTCCAGGCCATCTTCGGCCGCTATCAGCACGAACTGCTGTCGACAAAGAGCCGCTTCGCGCTGGACGAATTGCGCCAGGTGCAGCAGAGCTACATGCAGGGCGTGCAGCAAATCGCCGATCTGGCCGGTGCGGGTCAGCTCGACCAGGCGCGCCAGGTGGTGCGGCAGAGCATGGGCCCGCTGGGTACGCGGATGAACGCCTGCATAGAGACGCTCCGTCAGGCCGTCGAGCAGGACATTCACGCCGCCAGCGCGGATGCCGATGAAGCCTATGCACGCTCCAACAACGTGACCTGGCTGGCCATCCTGGTGACCCTCACCCTCACCGGCCTGCTGGCCTGGCGCCTGACGCGCAGCGTGGCCAACCCCATCGCCCAGGCGGTAGCGGCGGCCCGCACCATCGCGACGGGAGATCTGACCCAGGCGCTGGACAGCCGTGGCCACGACGAGGCGGCTCAGCTGCTGCAGGCCATGCAGCAGATGCAGGGCCAGTTGCGCGAGACCCTGGGGCATATCGGCGACTCGGCCAGCCAGCTGGCTTCCGCCGCCGAGGAGATGACCGCGGTCATGCAGGAAAGCGCCACCGGCCTGCAACAGCAGAACAACGAGATCGAATCGGCGGCGACGGCCGTCACCGAAATGAGCCAGGCGATCGAGGAGGTCGCCGGCAACGCCTCCTCCACCTCCAATGATTCGCGCCAGGCTGCCGATACCGCCGTTCAGGGGCAGCGTCAGCTGGGCGATACCCTCACCGCCATCGAGGCCCTCACCGAGCAGGTCCTCGGTGCCAGCGCCCGGGCTCGCGAGCTGGAAACCCAGACGCGCAACATCAGCCAGGTGCTGGACGTGATCCGCTCGGTCGCCGAACAGACCAACCTGCTGGCACTAAACGCCGCCATCGAAGCGGCGCGCGCGGGCGAGGCCGGTCGCGGCTTCGCCGTGGTGGCCGACGAGGTGCGCGCCCTGGCCCATCGCACCGGTGAGTCCACCCGCGAGATCGAGGGCATGATCGGCAACATCCAGCAGGGTACCGGCCAGACCGTCGATGCCTTGCTGACCAGCGCCGACCAGGCGCGCCAGACACGCGAACAGGCACAATCCGCCAATGCCGCCCTCGCCGTGATCGCCCAGTCGGTCGCGGGCATCGACGAGCGCAATCTGGTGATCGCCAGCGCTGCCGAAGAACAGGCCCAGGTGGCGCGCGAAGTCGACCGCAACCTGGTATGCATCCGCGACGTGTCAGTGCAGACCGCGGCGGGTGCCGAACAGACCCGTGCCTCCAGCCAGCAACTGGCGACGCTGGCCGCGACCCTCAGCGGCCAGGTGCGGCGTTTCCAGTTCTAGCCGTGATCGAGGATGGCGACTGGCCAGCCCTGCTCGCCCGTCGCCCCCCTCTGCGCGAAGATCAGATTTAAGACGAATGACCATCAAGTCACGGCGGCCCTAGCCGTTAAAGGGAGCCTCATTCTTCACTGGGGCTGCCGCCGTGACCTTTCGTTCCTTCTCCCTCGCCATTCGCAGTGTGTTGTGTTTCGGCCTGCTGGCCATCCTCGTCGCCAGTCTGGGCCTGTTCGGCCTGCTGCAACTGTCGCAGATCCGGGCCCAGGGTCAGGTGATCGAGACCAACAACGTGCCTAGCATCGTCGAAGCCGACAACCTTGCCCTGCAACTGGCCCGCACCCGGGTCGAGGTGCTGCGCCTGCTGGCCATTCCGGACGCCGCCACCGTCGCCAACACGCGCAAGAAGATCGACAGCATCAATGCCGACATCGGCGCGGGTTTCAGTCGCTATGA
Organism: Pseudomonas flavocrustae; assembly: GCF_029872515.1. Classification (NCBI taxonomy): domain Bacteria; kingdom Pseudomonadati; phylum Pseudomonadota; class Gammaproteobacteria; order Pseudomonadales; family Pseudomonadaceae; genus Pseudomonas; species Pseudomonas flavocrustae. The sequence continues at coordinate 46,464 of NZ_JAPDIQ010000008.1, forward strand.
AAAACTCGTCAGCAGCGATCGCGAGCGCCAGGCCTTCGATGCCCTGCGCCAGATCCATGGCGACTATGTCCGCTACACCGCGCAACTGGCCGACCTCATCGGCGCCGGCAAGCTCGACGAGGCCCGCAGCCTGATCCAGACCAGCATGGCCCAGCTCGGCGTGCAGATGAACGAGCGCACCGAAGCCCTGCGCAAGATCAACCAGGAAGACATCAAGGCGGCCTCCCAGCACTCCGGCGACACCTATGCCCAGGCCACCTCCATTACCTGGATGGTCATCGCCCTGGCCCTGGGTCTGACCGTGCTGCTGGCCTGGCGCCTGACCCTGAGCATGACCCGACCCATCGCCGAGGCCGTGGCCGCCGCCCGGACCATCGCCAGCGGCGACCTGACCCAGACCCTGGACACCCGCGGTCACGACGAAGCCGCCCAGCTGCTGCAGGCCATGCAGCAGATGCAGACCAATCTGCGCGACACCCTGGGGCACCTGGGCCATTCCGCTACCCAGCTGGCCTCCGCCGCCGAGGAAATGACCGCGGTCATGCAGGAGAGCGCCCACGGCCTGCAACAGCAGAACAGCGAGATCGAGATGGCGGCCACCGCCGTCACCGAGATGAGTCAGGCGGTGGATGAAGTGGCCGGCAACGCCACCTCCACCTCGTCCGAATCGCGCCAGGCCGCCGATACCGCGCGCCAGGGCCAGCGGCAGCTGGGCGATACCCTGGGCGCCATCGAGGTGCTGACCGAGAACGTGCTGGGTGCTAGCGAGCAGGCCCGCCAGCTGGCCGAGCAGACCCGCAACATCAGCCAGGTGCTGGACGTGATCCGCTCGGTCGCCGAACAGACCAACCTGCTGGCGCTCAATGCCGCCATCGAAGCGGCGCGTGCCGGTGATGCCGGTCGCGGCTTCGCCGTGGTCGCCGACGAGGTCCGCGCCCTGGCCCATCGCACCGGCGAATCCACCCGCGAGATCGAAGGCATGATCGGCAGCATCCAGCAGGGTACCGGGCAGACCGTCGATGCCTTGCTGACCAGCGCTGACCAGGCGCGCCAGACCCGCGAGCAGGCGCAGTCGGCCAACGCCGCCCTGGCCGCCATCGCCCAGTCGGTGTCGGGCATCGACGAGCGCAACCTGGTGATCGCCAGCGCCGCCGAAGAGCAGGCCCAGGTGGCCCGCGAGGTGGATCGCAACCTGGTGCGCATTCGCGATCTGTCGGTGCAGACCGCCGCCGGTGCCGAACAGACCCGCGCCGCCAGCCAGCAGCTCTCCGAGCTGGCAGTGGAGCTCAACGGCCAGATCCGCCGCTTCCGCGTGTGACCTGTCCAGCAGGGACACCCCTGCCGGACCCCGTCGCGGTGGCAAAACCGGGAGGCGACCGCTACGCTGGCGCCTTCGCCCACCGCGCCTCTCTCGCATGAGCTATCGCTACGTCATCTTCGACTTCGACGGCACCCTGGCGGACAGCCTGCCCTTTCTGCTGAGCTGCCTGGGCGAGCTGGCGCGAACCCATGGCTTTCGCCAGCCAACCGCCGACGAGTGGCCCCGGCTGCGCGCCGCCTCCCTGACCGGTCTGCTCGACAGCCTGGGGATCCCTCTCTGGCAGGTGCCACGCATCGCCCGGCACTATCGCCGGCTGCTGGTCCAGCGGGGCGACCAGGTCCTGCCCTTCGCCGAGATTCCCGCCACCCTCGACCGCTTGCAGGCCAGCGGCCTGCAGCTGGGCCTGGCGACCTCCAATTCCGCCGCGGCCGTCCACCAGGTACTGCCCCAGGCCGGACGTCTGTTCCCCGCTGGCGAATTCGACATCCCCCTGCTGGGCAAGGCCCGACGCCTGACCCGCCTGCTGCGCCGCCAGGGTGTCGCGCCGGCCGATGCGCTCTATGTGGGCGACGAGCTACGCGACCTCCAGGCCGCGCGCCGCGCCGGTCTGGGCTGCGCGGCCGTGGCCTGGGGCTATGGCTGCCCGGCGACACTGCGCGCGCAGCGCCCCGATCTCTTCTTCGAACAGCCGGCCGAGCTGCTGCGGCTGACGCCCTCTCCCTGCTGAAGGAATGCCCATGAAGTCTCTGTTGCTGGTCGCTGGTCTCTGTCTGAGCGGTCTCTTGCACGCCGCCGAACTGCAGGTGCGGGTCGAGACGGTCGACGCCTCGGGGGGCCAGCTGCTGCTGGCGGTGTTCGACAGCGAAGCGGCCTGGAAGGAGCACAAGACACCGGTGGCCCAGGCCCATCTCGCCGCGCAGGCGGGTGCCCAGGAGCAGCGCTTCGAGCTGCCGCCCGGGCGTTATGCCGTATCGGTCATCCACGACAGCAACAGCAATAGTCAGCTGGACACCAATTTCATCGGCATGCCCACCGAACAATACGGCTACAGCAACAATCCGCCGCTGCGCATGCGCATGGCCACCTTCGAGGAATGCGCCTTCACCCTGCACGCCGCAGGCCTGCGCCAGCAGGTGACGCTGCGCTAGGCCATATCGGTCATGCACAGGCTTCCAAACAGAAAATCAACAGAGTTATCCACAAGGCTTTTAGCGACGATTGCTGAGTCCGGCGCTGAACAGACGTGGATAACTCCTTGGGATGGCAGCAGAAATCCCTTGACTTGGGAATGTCCCGAAAAACTGGTCATTATTTGATCGATTCTCTGTAAGCCGCGCCAGCTCTTGCCTCTGGCACTAGACGAACAACCTATCCACAGCCCTATGCAGCTCTATTGTGGGTTGTGGAAAACAGCCGAAAGTGGATTGATCATTTTTTGTACGATCCTCTGCAGGCCTTGCCAGGCATGGCGTACAGGTCAGGTCCCACATCTTTTCCACAGGCACGCACACAGCAGATGTGGGAAAACCCGGAGGCCGGGTCCGCTTTCGGTCGTTCGAGTGACCTGAATCGAATTGGCTATTTATTGAGCAATTTTTCCCGAGCAATCGCCTGATCGGTTGCTGACAACTTGCCCAAGGCTTATCCACAGCCTTTACCTGCCAGGCAATGACGGCAAAGCGATCCGGTGTTCGCAGCCTGACTCGGCGGATCAAGCCGTAACGGATTCGATCAACAGGCCGAGTACCCGTCCAGCCCTTCTGGCACGCGGCTCTTCGTTGAAAGCGAACAGACTGCCCACAGGGTTATGCACAGCTTGCAGGTTGTCCAGGCATAAAAAAAGACCGCCTGAAGCGGTCTTTTGGAGAGCTGGCGAAGGCCTAGCGCGCGGTGCGTACGCTGTCCGACAGCTGCTTGCAGAGGCCAAGCACGCCGTCGATGGCAGCGCCCGAGGACGCAGCCTTGGCGATCTGGTCGACGAACGCCGAGCCCACCACCACACCATCGGCGATGCGGGCGATCACCCGCGCCTGCTCGGGGGTACGGATGCCGAAGCCGACGGCCAGGGGCAGGTCGGTGAAACGGCGCAGGCGCGCCACGGCGGCCTCGACGTGCTCGGTGGTGGCCGAGCCGGCACCGGTCACGCCAGCGACGGACACGTAGTAGACGAAGCCTGAGCTGGTGTTGAGTACGCGCGGCAGGCGGGCGTCATCAGTGGTCGGAGTGGTCAGGCGGATGAAGTCGATGCCGGCGGCCTGGGCCGGCAGCGCCAGCTCGGCGTCGTGCTCGGGCGGCAGGTCGACCACGATCAGACCATCCACGCCCGCTTCGGCGGCTTCCGCCAGGAAGCGCTCCACGCCATAACGATGGATGGGATTGTAGTAGCCCATCAGCACCAGCGGCGTCTCGCCTTCCCCGCGGCGGAAGTCGCGCACCATCTCCAGGGTCTTGGCCAGATTCTGGCCCGCCTGCAGGGCCCGCAGGGCAGCGGCCTGGATGGCCGGGCCGTCAGCCATGGGATCGGTGAAGGGCATGCCCAGCTCGATGACGTCGGCACCGGCCGCCGGCAGCCCCTTGAGGATGGCCAAGGCGGTGTCGTAGTCCGGATCGCCGGCGGTGGTGTAGGTGACTAGGGCCGCGCGGCCCTCGGCCTTCAGCGCGGCGAAGCGGGTTTCCAGGCGGCTCATAGCTTGTCTCCCAGGTGACTCATCACGGTCTGCATGTCCTTGTCGCCGCGGCCCGAGAGGCAGATCACCATCAGGTGGTCCTTGGGCAGGTGTGGCGCGCGCTTGTAGGCCTCGGCCAGGGCGTGAGCCGTTTCCAGCGCCGGGATGATGCCTTCCAGACGGCAGGTCTGGTGGAAGGCCTTGAGCGCCTCGTCGTCGTTGATCGGTACGTATTCCACGCGCTTCACGTCATGCAGGTGGGCGTGCTCCGGGCCGATGCCGGGATAGTCCAGGCCGGCGGAAATGGAGTGGGCGTCGATGATCTGACCATCGTCGTCCTGCAGCAGGAAGGTACGGTTACCGTGCAGCACCCCGGGTACCCCGCCGTTGAGGCTGGAAGCATGCTTGTCGGTGTCGACGCCGTGGCCGCCGGCCTCGACGCCGATGATGGCGACGTCCTGGTCATCGAGAAATTCGTGGAACAGGCCCATGGCATTGGAGCCACCGCCGACGCAGGCGATCAGGCTGTCGGGCAGGCGTCCTTCCTTCTCCAGGATCTGCGCGCGGGTCTCGCGACCGATCACTGCCTGGAAATCGCGGACCATGGCCGGATAGGGGTGCGGACCGGCCACGGTGCCGATCAGGTAGAAGGTGTCGGCGACGTTGGTCACCCAGTCGCGCAGGGCCTCGTTCATGGCGTCCTTGAGGGTGCCGGTACCGGACGTGACTGGAATCACCTCGGCGCCCAGCAGCTTCATGCGGAAGACGTTGGCCTGCTGGCGATCGATGTCGGTGCTGCCCATGTAGATGACGCAGGGCAGGCCGAAGCGCGCGGCGACGGTAGCGGTGGCCACGCCGTGCATGCCGGCACCGGTCTCGGCGATGATGCGGGTCTTGCCCATGCGCTTGGCCAGCAGGATCTGGCCAATGCAGTTGTTGATCTTGTGCGCGCCGGTGTGGTTCAGCTCTTCGCGCTTGAGATAGATCTTGGCGCCGCCGAAGTGCTCGGTCAGGCGCTCGGCGAAGTACAGCGGGTTGGGCCGACCGACGTAGTCGCGCTGGAAGTAGGCCAGCTGCTCGAGAAACGCCGGATCCTCCATGGCGGTCTCGTATTCGCGCTGCAGATCGAGGATCAGCGGCATCAGGGTTTCGGCGACATAGCGACCACCGAACTGGCCGAACATGCCTTGAGCGTCGGGGCCCTGGCGATAAGCAAACTGGGTCATGGGATTCTCCTGCAAAGATGGATCTACCTTACCTACTTGAGTGCCGCTGATAAATCGATAAGATCGCGATGACCCGTCAGGAAATCTCACAGATGAGCGATCCCCGCGACCTGCCCCCGCTGAATGCCCTGCGCGCCTTCGAGGCCACCGCCCGTCTGGGTGGCATGAGCCGCGCCGGCGACGAACTGCACGTGACCCATGGCGCCGTGAGTCGCCAGATCCGTGCCCTGGAGGAACAGCTGGGAGTGGCGCTGTTTCGCCGCGAAGGCCGGGGGCTGGCGCTGACCGAGGCGGGGCTGCGCCTGCGCGAGGTGAGTGGCGAGGTCTTCGAGCGCTTGCGTGAGGTGAGCGCCGAACTCAAGGCCGGCAGTCGCCGGGGGCCGTTCGTGCTGGGCTGCCCGGGCAGCCTGGTGGCGCGCTGGTTCATTCCGCGGCTGGATCGCCTCAATCGCGACCTGCCGGAGCTACACCTGCACCTCTCGACCCGTACCGACGACACCCCGCTGGCCGCCGCCGGGCTGGACGCCAGCCTGCTGTTCACCGAGACCGCACCCCCTCCGGACGTCCTGCCCTATCACCTCGCGCCCGAGCGCATCGGGCCGGTGCTGAGTCCCTACTGCCCGGCCTATCTGCGGCTCAGGGAAGGCGACCTGCAGGCCTTGCTGGCCGAACGTCTGCTGCACACGCTGTCACGGCCCCAGGCCTGGCCACAGTGGTTTGCCACCCAGGGCCTGGAGGCGCCGGTGCTTGATTACGGGCAGGGCTTCGAGCACCTCTATTACCTGCTGGAGGCGGCGCTGTCGGGATTGGGCGTGGCGATCGCGCCGGAGCCACTGGTGGCGGCGGATCTGAAGGCGGGCAGGCTGGTTGCGCCCTGGGGCTTCGCCGCGACCGGTGCGGAGTTGGCGCTATGGGCGCCGGGTCGGCTGGCGGATGAGCGGGTGGAGCGGTTGGCGGCCTGGCTCAGAACCGAGCTGGCCGAGCGCTAGCGCCCAAGGCATCCCTTGGGATGCCTTGGGCTGCCACGATCAGTTGTCGCCGCGCAGCAGTGCCCAGCCGACCAGGACGGTCACGCCAGCGGCAATGCCGACGGTGGCCCAGGGATGTTCGCGAGCCACGCCACTGGCGGCGCGACCGTACTGGCGGGTCAGACGACGCACGTCGTCATAGACTTCTTCCAGCGAATCGCCCGAATGATGCAGAGCGTCACGAGCGGTGCTCTTGAAGGAATTCAGGCTGCTGCGGGATTCGCGTGCAGCGTTCTTCTTCAGCGATGCCAGCGAGTCGAGCAGGCTGTTGATTTCGTTCTCGATGCTGGCGATGGACGCCTGGTAATCGGTGTTACGGGCCATGACAACCTCCTGGGATGGACGGATTCAGGAAATGTGACTACCGAGGCGTTGGAAAGTGCTGCAAAGCGGTGGGCGAGAGCCTGGGCAGTGAACTTATCGGGGCCTTTCGCGGCCTCAAATGTCAGAAGCACCCTTCCCGGCGAGTCGACCGCGACACCGGTCAACGCGTTGCCGGCTATCCGCTGCAGCGCCCGTCATTGCTGACTCAGGAGATTTTCATGTCCGATCATCACACCTACAAGAAGCTGGAAATCGTTGGCTCTTCCACCACCAGTGTCGAGGACGCCATTAATAATGCCCTCGCCGAGACGTCCAAGTCGGTGAAGAACCTGGAATGGTTCGAAGTGGGTGAAATCCGCGGTCACATCCAGGACGCAAAGGTGGCGCACTATCAGGTCACCCTGAAGATCGGCTTCCGTATCGAAGCCAGCTGAGTAGATACTCAAGACCTCCCTCCCTCGCAAAAGGACAGGCAAGATGCGTAGAGTCGTGATTACCCTCGGTTTGTTGGCCCTGAGCAGCGGTGCTTTCGCCGCTGGCACCTCGTGCGACACGGTCAAGGCCGATATCGATGCCAAGCTGCAGGCCAAGCAGGTAGCGCACTACAGTCTCGAGGTGGTGGACAAGGGCAGCGCCAGCGCCTCCGCCAAGGTGGTGGGCAGCTGCGAAGGTGGAAGCAAGGAAATCGTCTACCAGCGTCGCTAGGTCGCTGACGGCAGGGCGCCGCTCAGAGACGGCACCCTGGCTCTCGAAGAAACGCCCACGATCGCCAGACCGTGGGCGTTTCTGCTTTCAGAGATCTGTGGCGGGACCAAAGAACTCGTGACGGATCTGCTGCTCCGGCACCCCCAGCTCCAGCAGATCACGCCGCACCTGGGCCATGAAGGGCTGCGGGCCGAGGACGTAGGCGTCCAGGTCGCGACCCTTGGGCAACCAGCGCTGCAGGCGCGCCCGGTCCAGCCGCGAAGCGTAGGCCTCTTCCGCCACCGGCTCGCTGTAGCAGAAGTACAGCTCCAATTGCGGATGGTGGGCGGCCTGCTCTTCCAGCCAGTGGCCGAAGGCCTGCACCCCGACGTGGCGGGTGCAGTGGATCAGCTGGATCGGTCGCCCGCTGGGCAGCGCCGCCGACACCATGGGCAGCAACGGCGTGATGCCGACCCCGCCGGCGATCAGCAGCAGCGGCCGGGTGGAATCCTGCAGGACGAATTCACCGGCCGGTGCGAAGACCTGCAGTACGCTGCCTTCATGGGCATCGATGTGCAGGAAGCGCGAGACCACCCCACCCGGCTGATGCTTGACGCTGATCCGGTAGCCACGGCCATCGCTGGTCGCCGAGATCGAATAGTTGCGCCGGTATTCCACCCCATCGAGGATCACACTCAGCCCCAGGTACTGGCCGGGCTGGGCGATGCTGGTGGGCAGGCCGTCCACCGGCTCCAGGTAGAAGGAGCTGATCTCTTCGCTTTCCGGCTCGATCCGGGCGATGCGGAACGGCCGCCCGCCACGCCAGCCACCGGGCGCCTCGGCCTGGGCTGCATAGCGGTGTTCCTCGGCGCCGATCAGCAGATTGGCCAGTTGGCCATAGGCGGCGGCCCAGGCGTCGATCACGGCATCGGTGGCCACCTCGGCCCCCAGAACTTCGCGGATGCTCTGCAGTAGGGCGATGCCCACCAGGGGATAGTGATCCGGCTGCACCTGCAGCGAGACGTGCTTGTTGACGATCTGCTCCACCAGCGGTCCCAGGGTGTCCAGCCGGTCGATGTAGCGGGCATACATGAGTACCGCCCGGGCCAGCGCCCGCGCCTGGGCGCCACTGGCCTGGTGGGCGCCGTTGAACAGCGGGCGGATCTCGGGGTTGTCGCCCAGCAATTTGGCGTAGAAATGCCGGGTCAGGGCTTCACCGCCGGTTTCCAGCAGCGGGACGGTAGCCGTGATGATGGCTTTTTGGTCGGATGACAGCATGGCAGGGATCTCCAAACAGGACTGCCCTGGTCGTATCACGAGTCGTGCCAACCAAAAAACTGCGCTAGATCAGTCTTTTATCCGGGGACCTGGTCATAATGACCAGGTCCCTATGACTCGCCGAGGTCAAATTGACCCGTACCACCCTGCTCGAAGCCATGGTGCCACTGGTGGCGGATCTGGCCCGCGACCTGCCCGATCAGCAGCGCTATGCCAACCTGCTCGACGCCCTGCGCCAGGTCCTGCCCTTTGATGCGGTGGCCCTGCTGCGCCTGGATGGCGAGGTGCTGGTGCCCCTGGCGGTGCGCGGGCTCGCGGCCGATACCCTGGGCCGCCGCTTCAAGGTCGGCGAGCACCCGCGCCTGGCGCTGCTGCTGGCGAGTCGCGCGCCCACCCGCTTCGCCCTCGATTGCGACCTGCCCGATCCCTACGATGGGCTGGTGGAAGGCGTGCAGGGGCATCTGGAGGTCCACGACTGCCTGGGCTGTCCACTCTATGTGCAGGACCAGCTCTGGGGCCTGCTGACCCTGGATTCGCTGCAGGCGCAGAACGCCCAGCCCGGGGATCTCACCACCCTGGCGGCCTTTGCCGGGCTGGCCGCCGCCACCGTGGCCGCCGCCGAGCGCATCGGCCAGCTCTCCGCGCGCATCGTCAGCGAGCACGAGCTGACCGTGGCCTATCAGCAATCGGTGGGGCACCAGCGGCCTCGCGAACTCATCGGCCAGAGTCCGGCCAGCCTGCGCCTGCGCCAGGAGATCGAGACCGTGGCGGCCAGCGATCTGACCGTGCTCATCACCGGCGAGACCGGGGTCGGCAAGGAGCTGGTGGCCGAAGCCGTGCACGCGCGCTCGCTGCGCCAGCAGCGGCCGCTGATCAGCCTCAACTGTGCGGCCCTGCCCGAGGCGCTGGTGGAAAGCGAACTCTTCGGCCATGTGCGCGGTGCCTTTTCCGGGGCCATCAGCGAACGCCGCGGGCGCTTCGAACTGGCCGATGGCGGCACCCTGTTTCTCGACGAAGTCGGCGAATTGCCACTGACGGTGCAGGCCAAGCTGCTGCGGGTGCTGCAGAGCGGCCAGTTGCAGCGGCTGGGCTCGGATCGCGATCTCAAGGTGGACGTGCGCATCATCGCCGCCACCAATCGCGACCTGGCCGACTGCGTGCGTGCCGGGCGCTTTCGTGCCGATCTCTACCATCGCCTGAGCGTCTATCCGCTGGCCGTGCCGGCCATGCGCGAGCGTGGCCGCGACGTCCTGCTCCTGGCCGGTTTCTACCTGGAGCAGAATCGCGCCCGCCTGGGCCTGCGCGGCCTCCGGCTGACCCCCGCGGCGCAACGGACCCTGCTGGCCTACGACTGGCCGGGCAACGTGCGCGAACTCTCTCACCTCATCAGCCGGGCGGCGCTCAAGGCCCATGCCGGCAGCGAGGAACGCGGCGGCATCCTGACCCTGGACAGCGATCAGCTCGGCCTGCCACTGGGCAGCACGGCCCTGCCCGACGAGGATCCCGCCCTGCCCGCCGCCTCCCTGCGCGAAGCCACGGAGGCCTTCCAGCGGCAGACCATTACCCTGGCCCTGGAACAGCATGGGCAGAACTGGACCCTGGCCGCCGCCGCCCTGGGGCTGGACCGCGCCAACCTCGCCCGCCTGGCGCGGCGACTCGGGCTCAAGTAGCGCTTGGAGAATTAGCGGTCAGAGCGCTTTCTGTACCGCCGGCAGGCCGGGCTGGCCGTCGCGGGTGGTGACCCCCTGCAACCAGGGCTCCAGCACCTGGGGATGGGCCTTGAGCCAGGCCCTGGCGGCGGTGTCGTAGCTGCCGCCCTTGTCCCGCGCGGCGCTCATGACGGCGTTTTCCATGTCCAGGGTGAACTTCATGTTGGTCAGCAGCCGGGCCGGATTGGGGCACTGTTCGGCGTAGCCCTTGCGCGTCAGGGTGTTCACCGTGCCGGCGGTACCGAAATACTTGTCGCCCCCGGTCAGGTACTTGATCGGGTAGTCGACGTTCATGGGATGCGGCGTCCAGCCAAGGAAGACCACCCACTTGTCGCGCTTCACCGCCCGCCCGACCTGGGACAGCATGGCCTGCTCGCTGGACTCCACCAGTTGCCAGCCGCCCAGGCCGAATTCGTTGTCCTGGATGATCTTCTGCAGCGACTGGTTGGCCGGCGCGCCGGCGCCGATGCCGTAGATCTTCTTGCCGAACTGGTCGGCGTGCTTGGCCAGGTCGTCGAAGCTCTTCACCCCGCCTTCCCAGACATAGGTGGGCACCGCCAGGGTGAATTCGGTCCCGACCAGATTCTGCGCCAGCTCGGTGACCTGCCCGGTCTTCACGAACTGGTCATAGTGCGCCTGCTGCGCCGGCATCCAGTTGCCGAGGAAGGCATCCACCTGCCCGTTGCGCATGCCGCCGTAGATGATCGGCACCGCCAGGGTCTCGACCTTGCCGGTATAGCCCAGCGCACTCAGGATCGCGCCGGTGAGGGCGTTGGTGGCGGCGATGTCGCTCCAGCCCGGATCGGCCAGGCGAACCGTTGCGCAGGCCTGGTCCTCGGCCTGGGCCGACAGGCTGACCAGGGCCAGCGTGAAGGTAGCGATGATTCCGTGTTTCATGGCCGTGCTCCAGTTAGCGGTTCAGGGTTGAGGGTAGCGGGCGCGACGCTCCAGGTCGTCGAGGTCGATGTGATTGCGCATGTATTGCTGGCTGGCATCGACGAAGGGCTGGTGATCCCAGCTGGTCCGCTCGCCCTGCTCCAGGGCCGCCGCGACGAAGCGCCGCCGCCGCTGGCTGGCCAGCACCTCGCCATGCAGGCGCGGCAGGTCCCAGCGCTGGCGGACCTCGGCCTGGAAGCTGGCGAGCAGCTCGGCATAGTCGGGGCTGGCGGCCAGGTTTTCGCGCTCCAGCGGATCGTTGTGCAGATCAAACAGCAGCGGCGGATCCAGTTCGCAATGGATGTACTTGTAGGCGCCGCGGCGGATCATCAGCAGCGGGCTGACGGTGCCCTCGGCCAGGTATTCGCCGATGACCTCATCGTGCCCTGCCCGGCCTTCCAGGTGCGGCAGCAGCGAGCGACCATCCAGCGGCAGCTCATCCGGCAGCTGGCCGCCGGCCAGCTCGACGAAGGTCGGCAGCAGGTCCATGGTCGATACCGAGGCCTGCACCCGCGCCGGGGCGAAACGGCCGGGCGCATGGATCAGCAGCGGTACCCGCGCGGCCATCTCGAACCAGTGCATCTTGTACCAGAGTCCGCGCTCGCCGAGCATGTCGCCATGGTCGCCGGAAAAGACGATCACGGTATCGTCGGCCAGACCGCACTCTTCCAGGGTCTTGAGCAGATGGCCGACCTGGGCGTCGACATAGCTGCAGGCACCGTAGTAGGCCTGGCGGGCGTCGCGGATCTTGGCCTCGGGCAGCGGTTTGTCCCACAGATCGATCACCTTGAGCAGGCGCTGGCTGTGGGGGTCCTGCTCGGCCTGGGGAATGGCGCCTTCCGGCAGCGGGATGTCGACCTCGTTGTACAGGTCCCAGAATTCGCGGGGAATGGTGTAGGGATCGTGCGGGTGGGTCAGGGACACGGTCAGGCAGAACGGCTGGTCATCGCCGCGACGCACGTGATCGTAGAGGTACTGACGCGCCTTGAAGACCACCTCTTCATCGAAATCCAGCTGGTTGGTGCGCACGCAGGGTCCGGCCTGCAGCACCGAGGACATGTTGTGGTACCAGCTCGGGCGCACGTCCGCCGCGTCCCAGTTCACCGCCCAGCCGTAGTCGGCGGGATAGATGTCGCTGGTCAGCCGCTCTTCGTAGCCGTGCAACTGGTCCGGTCCGCAGAAGTGCATCTTGCCCGACAGCGCCGTGCGATAGCCCAGGCGCCGCAGGTGGTGAGCATAGGTAGGGATGTCGGCGGCGAAATCAGCGGCGTTGTCGTAGCCGCCTATCTTCGAGGGCAGCTGGCCGCTCACCAGGGTGAAGCGCGAGGGTGCGCACAGCGGGCTGTTGCAATAGGCGGAATCGAAGACCACGGCGCGCTCGGCCAGGCGTTGCAGATTCGGCAGCTTGATCGGCGAGGCGGGGTCGTACAGCGGCAGGATGGGCGCCGCCATCTGGTCGGCCATGAGAAAGAGGATGTTCATCGGCTTGGACAAGAGCGCCTCCGCTAGGATCAAGGTTGCTTATGGGTAGTCCATCATCCGATGCCGAAAAATCTGCGTGAAGGCCATCTGGAGTGATGTTTCGGATAAGCTGGACTTATGTCTGATCGCCACGGGAAAGCCCTTTTGGACGCCACCCTCCCAGCCGACCGCCCTGCCCTGGCGCTGGACAGCCTGCGCACCTTCGAGGTGGTGGCGCGCCGCCTGAGCTTTACCGCGGCGGCCAGCGAACTGGGCACCACCCAGCCGGCCATCAGTCAGCAGATCAAGCGCCTGGAGGCCCAGCTGCAGGTCCGCCTTTTCGACCGGGTCCATCGCGGCATCCTGCTCACCGAGGTTGGACGGCTGCTGCAGGAATACGTCGAGGCCGGTCTCGCCACCCTGGACGAGGGGGTGCGGCTGGTTACCGCCCGGCCTGCCCATGAAGTCCTGCAGGTGGCTACCGACTTCGCCTTCGCCGCCTATTGGCTGCTGCCGCGCCTGCCGCGCTTCCATGCCCGCCACCCGGAGCTGGACGTCAGCCTGGTCACCAGCGACCGGGTGCCGCTGCCCGGTCCGGAGATCGACATCACCCTGGGCTTCGGCGACGGCCGCTTCAAGCATGGCGAAGCCTGGCCGCTGTTTCGCGAAGAGGTCTTTCCGGTGTGCAGTCCGCGCCTGCTCCAGGGTCGGCAGCCGCCGTTGCCCGCCATGGAGCTGGGGCGCTGGCCGCTGCTGCATCTCAAGGCGGCGCCCAACAGCCGCTGGTACGACTGGAAGACCCTGCTGCCGGCGCTGGACCTGGCGCCCCTGCCCGCGGCGCCGTCCGGCGCGGTGCTGAGCTTCGACAACTACACCCTGGTGATCCAGGCGGCCATCGCCGGCCAGGGGCTGGCGATCGGCTGGCGTCACCTGGTGGACGATCTGCTGCGGCAGGAACTGCTCTGTCGCCCCTTCGCCGGACTGGCCACCTCGCGCTATGGCTATTACGCCATCCTGCCCGAGCGCAAGCGGCGCCAGCGGCTGGTGCAGCGCTTTCTCGACTGGCTGCTGGAAGAGCTGGAGATGCCGCGCGAGTCCCTGGCCGGCGCACGGCTGGCGACCTGAGCCGAACTCAGCGCTCGTAGACTTCCAGTGGCAGATCGTCCGGATCGGCGAAAAAGGTGAATCTCCTGCCGGTCAGCTCGTCGGTACGGATCGGCTCGGTGACCACGCCATGGCCCTGCAGGTGGGCGACGGTGGCGTCCAGGTCGGCCACGGCGAAAGCCAGGTGGCGCAGGCCCTGGGCCTCCGGGCGCGACGGCCTGGGCGGGGCATCGGGAAAGGAGAACAGCTCCAGCTGGGCATGCGTGCCCACTGCCAGATCCAGCTTCCAGGAGCGCCGGGCCTCGCGATAGGTCTCGGCGATCACCGGCAACCCGAGGATCTCGGTATAGAAGTGCCGGGAGCGTTCGTAGTCGGCGCAGATCAGCGCCACATGGTGCAGACGGTCGAAGTGGGTCATCAGGGTACCGCGACGAATTTGAGGTCGGACGGAGCACCGACGTCCAGGCTCTGCAGTTCATCGCCGAGCTTGCCGCTGTCGGGATCCCGGGCGAAGACCTTGAGCTGGTTGGATTTCTGGTTGGCCACCAGCAGGTACCGCCCGGACGGATCGATGGCGAATTCCCGCGGCGACAGGCCATTGACCGGATGGCGCTCGACAAAGGTCAGGGTGCCGTCGGGATTCACCGCGAACACGGCAAGCTGGTTGTCCGTGCCACGGCTGGCGACATAGAGGAAACGTCCGTCGCCGGACAGGTGCAGGGCCCCGGCATCCCGCTCGCCGGTGAATTCCTGGGGTGTCAGGCTGTAGCTCTGCAACTGCCGTAGCATGCCGTCCTGATGGGCGAAGGCCATCACCTGGCCGGCCAGCTCCAGGGTCAGGTAGGCGTAGCGGCCATCGGCGCTGAACACCAGGTGGCGCGGCCCGCTACCTTCCGGCACCGGCACGAAGGGCGTCTCGGCGGCCACCAGCGGTCGCTCCGGCTGCTGCGGCAGATAGCGATAGACGAATACCTTGTCGGCGCCCAGATCCGGGGCGAAGACGAAGCGGCCGTCCGGGGTCGTCACCGCCGCGTGCACATGGCTGGACTGCTGGCGCGGGTGCTGTTCGCTGGGCTGGTGGAATTCGATCTGCGCCACCGGACTGAGCACGCCGCCGTCCTGGATCGGCAGCACCGCCAGCGAGCCCTCCGGCAGGCTGGAGTAGTTGGCCACGAACAGGAACTTGCCGTCGGTGCTGAGGCTGGAATGGGTCGGCTCGTCGCCCAGGCTCTTGACCTGGCTGATCTGCTGCAGGCGGCCATTGCCGGGTTCGAAACGATAGGAAGTGACCCGCCCGATGCTGTCGCCGCTCGAACCCCGGCCATTCTCGTTGACGGCGAACAGGGTCCGGCCATCCCGCGACAGGGTCAGAAACGAGGGGTTGGACGCCTTAACGATGCGCAGCGGGCCATCGATCTGACCATTGCGGCTGTTGAAGCGATAGACATACAGCCCCTGGCTGCTGCCCGCGGTGTAGCTGCCGACCAGCAGATTGAACAGACCGGGTTCGGCGCGGGCCGGGGCGTTGTGCCCCACGAGCAGGGCGAACAGGGCCAGCGGCAGCAGACGGGGCAGAGCTCTCATGGGAAATCCTTGGCGAGCGGTGGGCGTTGAGACCGATGCGGAGCGGCCCGGTTTCCCTACCGTCTGGAGGCGGAAGGCGGCCGTGCGCGGCGGCTATTCTACTGAAATCCGGGCTGGCACTGTGCCAGAGGCCTTTCGCCATTTATCGCCTGCGCCGGCGCGCTGGCGGTCTACGTCGGGTCAACCGGCGCGAGGAGACCGCGCCAGAGCCTGCGGTGAACTCGGCAGTGTCCGGGGGCTGCCGGTAAAAGAATTGGTCAGGCTAGTCCAGCACGCCCTGCAGAATGGCGTAGACGAGCCCGGTGCCCACGGCGACCAGCACCATGTCGGTCCCCAGGCGGCGCCATTCGTAGCCCGGATAATCCGGCAGCTGGCGGGCGATACCCGGCGGCAGCGGTCGGCCATACCCGGGAGGCAAAGGGTGCCCGCGTTCCAGACGCAGTCCTGGCGGCAGGTCGCCACCGCGGCCGATCTGGCCGCGCAGTGCCTGGATGCGCTCCCGCGCCGGTCCCAGATCCGGCGGTCCACCGGCGGCCGGTCCGGCACCCGGGCGACCCGGGCCGCGCGACCCGGGCCCCGGTCCCTGGCCATGGGGGCCACCCTGTTCCTGCCAGCCCGGTCCGTGCGGACCTTTGGGCCCGCCGGGTCCGTGATCCGGAGGCGCGGCCAGGGCCAGATTGCCGATCAGACAGAGGGCTGCAGTGGAAAGAAGGGTACGCATCGGCGGCTTCCTCGTAGAAGACGATGGCAGCGGTTATCCACTTGGAGTCTGGTTACTGAAAAAGACTCCCGGGTCATTCCCGGACTTATAGCCTGTGGATAAATCGGGGATAAAAGCGGTATAACTCCGTGATAAATCCCCAAACGTTGTTAGGGACCAAATAAAAATCCTTTATTATCAATACCTTAAAAAGGTGATCGGCTGGCTATCGAATCCGCTTTTTGTGGATAAAGCCTGGGACCCCCCTATGCTGACGTCCATTTTCGCCTGCACTCAAGCCCTGCGCGGAGCGATTTTCCCCAGCCTGGAAACGGAAAAGCCGCGCCTGAATGACCGGGCGCGGCTTTTCCGGAGGTCGCCTTTCCCTATTCCGGCTTCTTCAGCTTGGGATTGGGAAAGAACTGCACGGCCTGCACCTTGGGATCGGGCTTCTTGGGCTTGAGCGCACTGATGTTGACCCGCGTCGGCAATTCCTTGGGGACCGAATTGCCGCGCTCGTCCAGGGTGTCGCTGTAGCCGCAGGAGACGCACTCGCGGTTGGGCGTGCCGTCCTGGGTCCACATCTTCAGGGTGTCCTGCGCCTGGCACGCCGGGCAGACCGCCCCGGCGATGAACCTCTTGCGGATCGGCTCGCTCACGCCGCCTCCTCGCTCAGCCCGGAATGGCGGAGCAGGGCATCGATGCTGGGTTCGCGGCCGCGGAAGTCGACGAACAGCACCATGGGTGCCTGGGAGCCGCCGCGGGCCAGGATGGCTTCACGGAAGGCCCGACCGGTTTGCGGATTGAAGACGCCTTCTTCCTCGAACTTGGCGAAGGCATCGGCGGACAGCACCTCGGCCCACTTGTAGCTGTAGTAACCCGCGGCATAACCGCCGGCGAAGATGTGCGCGAAGCTGTTGGGAAAGCGGTTGTAGGCCGGCGGCCGTACCACGGAGATCTCGTCGCGGATGCCTTCCAGCACCTCGCGCACGCTGCGGCCGTCGCCGTGGCTGGCATGCAATTCGAAGTCGAACAGCGAGAATTCCAGCTGGCGCAACATCATCAGGCCGGACTGGAAGTTCTTCGCCGCCAGCATCTTGTCCAGCAGCGCCTGGGGAAGCGGCTCGCCGGTCTCGTAGTGACCGGAGATCAGCGCCAGGCCCTCGGGCTCCCAGCACCAGTTCTCCATGAACTGGCTGGGCAGCTCCACCGCATCCCAGGCCACGCCGTTGATGCCGGAGACGCTGGCGTGCTCGACGCGGGTCAGCAGGTGATGCAGGCCGTGGCCGAATTCATGGAAGAGGGTGGTCACCTCGTCATGGGTGAGCAGCGCCGGCTGGCCGGGGCTGGCCGGGGTGAAGTTGCAGACCAGGTAGGCCACCGGATCGATCAGCCGGCCCTGGGCATCGCGACGCTTGTCGCGGGCACCGTCCATCCAGGCGCCACCGCGCTTGTTGGCGCGGGCATAGAGATCGAAGTAGAAGCGGCCGATGGAGGTACCGTTTTCCTTGATCTCGAACAGGCGCACGTCCGGATGCCACTTCTCGAAATCGCGCAATTCGGCGATTTCGATGCCATAGAGCTTCTGCACCGTGGCGAACAGGCCGGAGAGCACCTTGTCCACCGGGAACCAGGCGCGGACCTCTTCCTGGGACAGCGAATAGCGCTGCTGGCGCAGCTTTTCGGCGAAATAGCCGGTGTCCCAGCTCTGCAGATCCTGCACGCCCTGTTCGGCGGCGAAGGCACGCAGTTCTTCCAGGTCGCGCTGGGCGAAGGGCTTGGAGCGCACGGCGAGGTCGCGCAGGAAACCCAGCACCTGATCACTGCTCTCGGCCATCTTGGTGGCCAGCGACAGCTCGGCATAGTTGGCGTAGCCCAGCAGACGTGCCAGTTCCTGACGCAGATCGAGCAATTCCTCCATCACCGGGCCGTTGTCGAACTGGCCGGCGTTGGGGCCCTGCTCGGAGGCGCGGGTGGCGTAGGCGGCATAGACTTCCTCGCGCAGGGCGCGGTCATCGGCGTAGGTCATCACCGCGTAGTAGCTGGGGAATTCCAGGGTCACCAGCCAACCGTCCAGCTCCTTGGCCTGGGCAGCGGCCTGCAGCTGGGCCTTGGCCGACTCGGGCAGGCCGGCGAGGGCGGCTTCATCGGTGAGGTGCTTGGTCCAGGCCTGCGTCGCGTCGAGCAACTGGTTGGAAAACTTGCTGCCCAGCTCGGACTTGCGCGCCTGGATGGCGGCATAGCGCTGCTGCTCCGCCGGCGGTAGGTCGATGCCGGACAGACGGAAGTCACGCAGGGCGTGTTCCAGGGTGGTCTTCTGGCCGGCGTCGAAGCCCTTGGCTTCTTCGCTTTCGGCCAGGCGGCTGTAGGCCTGGAAGAGGTCCTTATTCTGGCCGATCTCGGTGGAATAGGTCGACAGCTTGGGCAGGCAGGCCTCATAGGCGGCGCGCAGCTCGGCGCTGTTGCACACGGCGTTGAGATGGCCGATGGGGCTCCAGGCCTGGCCCAGCCGATCGTTCAGCTCGTCCATCGCCAGCACCAGGCCGGCCCAGGTGGGGTGTTCCTTCTGCGTCTCCAGCAACTTGGCCAGGGCGGCACGGTTCTCGGCCAGGACGGTATCGATGGCCGGCTCGACGTGCTCGGGCTTGATGGCGGAAAAGGGCGGCAGGTCGTAGGACTGAAGCAGCGGATTGCTGGCGCTCACGGCGTTCCCCTCGGGGCGATGGCTTTGACAGTTATATATGGAGCCCATCCTAATAGGTCTCAAGACCCTTCCGACGAGAAAAGGTATCTATCGTGACCATAAGGACCTTCCAGGGTAAGACCCCGCACCTGGGCGAACGCGCCTTCGTCGATGCCACCGCGGTGGTAATCGGTGATGTCGAGCTCGGCGCAGACAGCTCGATATGGCCGCTGACAGTGATCCGCGGCGACATGCATCGCATCCGCATCGGCGCCCGCACCAGCATCCAGGACGGCAGCGTGCTGCATATCACCCACGCCGGCCCCTTCAATCCGGACGGCTATCCCTTGCTGATCGGCAACGACGTCACCGTCGGCCACCAGGTGACCCTGCACGGCTGCACGATTGGCGACCGGGTGCTGGTGGGCATGGGCAGCATCGTCATGGACGGCGCGGTGGTGGAGGACGACGTGGTGATCGGCGCCGGCAGTCTGGTCCCGCCAGGCAAGCGGCTGGAAGGCGGCCACCTCTACGTCGGCCGCCCGGTCAAGCAGATCCGCCCGCTGGAGGAGAAGGAACGCGCCTTCTTCACCTACAGCGCCGGCAACTACGTGAAGCTCAAGGACCAGCATCTGGCCGAAGGCTATGGGGAGGAGGGTGCCTAGGCGTCCGCATTCGTTGGCTTCGGAGACAAAGCCGCCTCAGCCGCAGAGCGAGCGCCGTAGCGTGGAAAACGGCGCAGCCTTTTCCACAGGTGACTTCGTGGCGCGAGGCTCGCCCTCACCCCAACCCTCTCCCAAAGGAAGACGGGGCTATCCGAGCGGGGGGTCATCTTCCACATCTCCGACCCGATCGCGATCAGCTGTTATGACCCAGCCCCTAGGAGCGGTCGCGTCGGCCGCGATCTGCCAACCCCGCAGCGGACAGGCTTCACCCAGGCGCGAATACAGCACCCCACGCAACGCCTGCAATTCGTCGATGCGCGCCTCGATGACCCTGAGCTTGTCGCGCAGCAGTTCCTGCAAATAGGCGTCGGGATCGGCAGCGCGCTCGACGTCCTCCAGGTTGGCGGCGATTTCCTGCAGGCTGAAACCCAGTCGCTGGGCGGTACGGATGTAGCCCAGCCATTCCACGGCTTCAGGCGGATAGTCACGATAGCCGTTGGCCCGCCGCCGCGCCTTGAGCAGCCCCTGGCGCTCGTAGAATCTCAGGGTGTCGCGACTCAGGCCGGTGGCCTGGGCGAGGGTGCCGATACGCATCCATTCTCCTTGACCCTGGACCTAGCTCCAGGGTCGACACTGGACTTCCTCTCGTTCAAGGAAGTCCGCCCATGTGGAAGCTTGCGCCCTATCTGCGGCTGGTCCGTGCCAGCGCCCTCTATGATCTGCTGGTTACCGCGCCCTTCGCCACCCCCTGGAGTCTCGCCTGGCTGCTGCGGCAGCTCGACGGTCTCGGCCAGGCACTGGGCCTGGCGCCCCTGGCGGAGTTCCCGCCGGAAGCCCTGCTGCTGGGCAATCTGCTGGGCTCCCTGGTGTGCGTCTGGTCTGTGCTGCGCCTGGTCAGGCCTTCTCTGCTGCTGGGACGCTACGACGCCGTGGCCAGGGGCCTGTTCGCCTTCTGGCAGGCCTGGGCGCTGTACCAGGGCGCCAGTCCCTTGCTGGCAATGTTCCTGGTAGTCGAAATCGGCTTCGGCGTCGCCCAGGCGTGGCCGGTATCTCTGGCCTCGTGCCCCTGCTCGTTGGGCTTCGGCGATAGAACCGCCTCAGCCCAACCTACGACGAGGCTCCCGTAGGTTGGCGCTGAGCGCAGCGAAGCCCAACAGCGTCGCGGGATTAACCCAGCTGCCGCCGCAACTCCGCCAGTACCGGGGCGCTGTCGGGACGCACGCCGCGCCAGAGTTCGAAGGCCTCGGCGGCCTGTTCCACCAGCATGCCCAGGCCGTCCAGGGTGTGGAAGGCACCCTCGTCCTGCGCCCAGCGGTTGAAGGGGGTGAGATCCTTGCCGTACATCATGTCGTAGGTCACCGTCTGCGGGCCGATGACCGCCTCCGACAGGGGCGGGCGACCGCCACCGAGACTGGCCGAGGTGCCGTTGATGATGACGTCGAAGGGCTCTCTCAGGGTGGAGAAGGCGGCCACCTCGATGGTCCCCAGCTCGGCGAACTCCCGCGCCAGTTGCACCGCCTTGAGTTCGGTGCGATTGGCCAGCACCAGTTGTCCGGGGTTGCAGGCCAGCAGCGGCTCCAGCACGCCGCGTACGGCGCCGCCGGCGCCCAGCACCAGGACGCGCTGGCCGGCCAGCTGCAGACCGGCGTTGACCGTGAGATCCCGGACCAGGCCGGCGCCGTCGGTGTTGTCGCCGAGCAGGCGACCATTGGCCTGGCGCTTGAGGGTGTTGACCGCTCCGGCCCGCCGCGCGCGCCGGGTGAGTTCATCGCACAGCTGATAGGCCTCTTCCTTGAAGGGCACCGTGACATTGGCGCCCAGGCCGCTCTGGAAAAAGCTGCGGGCGCTTTCGCTGAAGCCGTCCAGCGGCGCCAGCAGCGTCCCGTAGTGCAGGCGCTGCCCGGTCTGGTCGGCGAACAGGCTGTGGATCAGCGGCGACTTGCTGTGGGCGATGGGATTGCCGAAGACGGCGTAGCGATCCATGGGCTCTATCCTGCGGGCGTCGGGGCGAGCGCGAGCCAGTCGCGGTCGGTGAGAAAGAAATCGGTCAGCCGCGCTTCCGGCGAGCCGGGCACGGGTTTCCAGTCATAGCCCCAGCGCACCTCGGGCGGCAGCGACATGAGGATGGACTCGGTGCGCCCGCCGGATTGCAGGCCGAACAGGGTGCCACGGTCATAGACCAGGTTGAATTCCACGTAGCGGCCGCGGCGATAGGCCTGGAATTCCCGCTCGGCCTGACCGTAGGGCTGGTCGCGGCGGCGTTGGACGATGGGCAGATAGGCGTCGACGAAGGCATCGCCGATGGCGCGCTGGAAGGCGAAGCAGGTGTCGAAGTCCCAGTCGTTCAGGTCATCGAAGAACAGACCGCCGATGCCGCGCGGTTCACCCCGGTGCTTGAGGTGGAAATAGCGGTCGCACCAGGCCTTGTAGCGCGGATAGACGTCGGCGCCGAAGGGCGCGCAGGCGTCATGGCAGACCTGGTGCCAGTGCACGCAGTCGGCCTCGTTGCCGTAGTAGGGAGTGAGGTCGAGACCGCCGCCGAACCACCAGACCGGCGCCTCGCCGGGCTTCTCGGCGAGAAAGAAGCGCACATTGGCGTGAGCCGTGGGGATATGGGGATTGCGCGGGTGCATGACCAGGGATACACCCATGGCCTCGAAGCTGCGCCCGGCCAGTTCCGGACGATGGGCGCTGGCCGAGGGCGGCAGGCTGTCGCCATGCACATGGGAGAAGTTCACGCCGCCCTTTTCCAGCAGGGCGCCGTCGGCAATCACCCGGGTGCGGCCACCACCGCCGGTCGGCCGGGTCCAGGCGTCTTCGGCGAAGGCTGCGCTGCCATCCTCGGCTTCCAGTGCGGCGCAGATGCGCTCCTGCAGATCGAGCAGATAGGCCTTGACGGCCTCCAGGGAGGGATTCATCGCAAGGATTTCCACAACAGGCGGGGAGGGCGCAGAGCATAACACCCGTATCCGACCGGTTGACGTGGCCCGCGGTTGCGGCTTGGATGAAGGCTCACCCCAAGAGAGCCCGGCCAAGGGCTCCAACCAGGAGACACGCAAGCATGGCCCAGCGCATCCAGTTCAGCCGCACCGGTGGTCCCGAAGTACTCGAACTTGTGGATTTCGAACCCGCCGCGCCCGGCCCCGACGAGGTGCAGGTGCGCAACCACGCCATCGGCCTCAACTTCATCGAGACCTATTACCGCAGCGGCCTCTATCCGCCGCCGGCACTGCCCTCGGGCCTGGGCACCGAGGGTGCCGGGGTGGTGGAAGCGGTCGGCAGCGCCGTCACCCGCTTCAAGGCCGGCGATCGCGTGGCCTATGCCACCGGGCCGCTGGGCGCCTATGCCGAGGTCCATGTGCTGCCCGAGCGGCATCTGGTGCACCTGCCGGAGGCGATCTCCTTCGAACAGGGCGCCGCCGTCATGCTCAAGGGACTGACCGTGCAATACCTGCTGCGCCAGACCTATCCGCTGCAGGCCGGCGACACCGTGCTGTTCCATGCCGCGGCCGGGGGCGTCGGCTCCCTGGCCTGCCAGTGGGCCAAGGCCCTGGGCGTGCGTCTGATCGGCACCGCCGGCTCCCCGGAAAAGCTGGAAAAGGCCAAGGCGCTGGGTGCCTGGGCGGTGATCGACTACCGCCAGGAAGACGTCCCGGCGCGGGTCCGTGAATTGACCGAGGGCGCCAAGGTGCCGGTGGTCTACGACGGCGTCGGCAAGGACACCTGGGAGATGTCGCTGGACTGCCTGGCCCCACGCGGTCTCATGGTCAGCTTCGGCAACGCCTCCGGCGCGGTCACCGGGGTCAATCTGGGCATTCTCTCGCAGAAGGGCTCGCTCTATGTGACCCGGCCGACCCTGGCCACCTACGCCGCCTCCCCCGAAGCCCTGCAGGACATGGCCGATCAGCTGTTCGAGCTGATCAGCGATGGCCGCATCCAGGTGGACATCGGCCGACGCTATCCACTGGCCGAAGTGCAGGAGGCGCACCGGGCGCTGTCGGGTCGCGAGACCAGCGGCTCGACCATCCTGCTGCCCTGAGGCGAAGCACCCGGATGCCTGGCCGGGTAAATCGTGACGGCCATTAAGTTTCCCGCACCCAGGCGGCACGACGGGGGTAAACGCCGGTCTATCTCGGACAGTCAGGTCGCCTCGGCCTCGACGTTCTTTCCAGAATCGGCCGGATCGCTGCCCTCGTCATGCCTATCTCCAGCCCCCTCGCCAGCCTGCTCGACACCGCCACGGACACGGCGCTCATCACCCTGACCGCCGAAGGGCGGATCGGGCAGTGGTGTCCGAACGTCGCCCGGCTGCTGGGCTGGACGGCGCAGGACTGGCTCGGTGAATCCATCGTCGGCCTGCTGCTCCCGGAGCCGCCGGCCGACGGCTGGCTGACCGCCCTCGAACGCTGCCAGACCCAGGGCCTGCGCCACCGCGACGGTCACCTGGTACGCCTCGACCTGCATCTGGTGCCGCTGCGCCGGGCCGATGTCGCCGTGGGCTGGTTGCTGCATGTCTGGCAGGCCCCGGCGAGCCGTGCGCGTTTCGCCGCTCGGCGCAGCGCCGAGCGGGAGCTGCCGCAACGCCTGCAGGCGCTCGGCGAATGGTCACGGCGCCTCGGCGGCACCACGGATCTGGCCGCCTTGCGACTGTGCGCCACCCAGGCCCTGCGGGACCTGGCCGACGATCCCCAGGCGCGGCTGCTGTCCGTGGCCGAGGCGGGCAGTCCGCCGGTGGGTGAGTTGCTCATCCCCTTCGGTCCTGCCACTCAGCCCTTGGGCTATCTGCAACTGGGCGGCGCCGTCGAGGCGGATACCCGGCTGGTGCTGGATCAATTGGCCCTGCTGCTGGGCGCCCTGCTCATGCGGCAGCAGACCCAGGACCAGGTCCGCCACCTCGAACGGCGGTTGTCGCTGGAACAGGGGCTGCTGGCCAGCGTGCTGCAGCAGGCGCCCCTGGGTATCTCTATCACCGAGGCCGGCAGCGAAGAAGCGGTGATGCTCAACGATCGCGTCGATACCCTGCTGGGCAGACGTCCGGCCGGCGAGACGCTGGACGAACGCTATGGCGCCATCGGCGCCCTGCACGCCAATGGCCAGCCCTATGCGGTGGATGACTATCCCACGGTACGGGTGCTGCGCAGCGGCCAGGCGGTGGCGCCCGAGTTGATGCGCTATCGGCGACCCGACGGCAGCATCCGGCTGCTGGAGGTCTCCAGCGCCCCGGTCCGCTCCGCCACCGGCGAGGTGATCGCCTCGGTCACCCTGTTCGACAACGTCCAGCAGCGCGTCGATGCGGAAACCGCCCTGCGCGAACACAGCGCGCGCCTGGCCAGCCTGATCAACCAGGCGGCGGTCGGCATCTGCCAGACCGACGCCCGCGGGCGCATCCTGCTCGCCAATCGTCGCTATTGCGAAATGCTCGATCGCAACGAGGTCGGGGTGCTGGAGCAGACCCTGCAGGCCCAGACCCATCCCGAGGATCGGGCCATCCTGGAGCGCCACCTCGACACCCTGCGCGAGCGGGGCGACAGCTTCAAGCTGGACCAGCGCTTCCTGCGCCCCGACGGCACGGTGGTCTGGGTCAGCCTGCACGGCTCACCGCTGCAGTCGGAAGTCGGCCAGGCGCTGTCGGTGAGTCTGGTGGTGGTGGATCTCACCCAGCGCAAGCAGGCCGAAGCCGCGCTGCACCTGTCCAACCAGCGCTTCCGCAATGCCGTGGAGGCAGTGCAGGGAGTGGTCTGGACCAGCAACGCCCAGGGCCATCTGCTCGGCGAACAACTCGCCTGGAGCACCCTGACCGGGCAGAGTTATGCGCAGTATCAGCAGGACGGCTGGGCCGATGCCCTGCATCCCGAGGATGCCCCCCGCACCCTGCGTCGCTGGCGCCTGGCGGTGCAGCAGCAGGTGGATTTCCACGACGAGCACCGCCTGCGCTGTCGCGATGGTCAATGGCGCACCTTCAGCGTACGTGCCCTGCCGGTGCGGGAGAATGGCGTGGTCTGCGAATGGGTGGGCGTGCACACCGACGTCAGCGAGATCCGCATGGCCGAGCACCGCCTGCGGCGGCTGGCCGAATTGCTGGAACAGCGCGTCCACGAACGCACCGTCGAGCGTGACCGCATGTGGCGGGTCGCCGACGATCTGCTCGGCGTCATCCAGGGGCAACGCTGGCTCAGCCGCAATCCCGCCTGGGGCCGGACCCTGGGGTGGGACGACGAGGAATTGCGTCATCAGCCGCCGACCTCGCTGGAGCATCCGGACGATCCGCCGGTATTTCCGCGCCTGGCCGCCCTGCGCCACGGCGAGGTGCTCAGCGATCTGCCCGGGCGCCTGCGCACCCGCGACGGTCACTGGCGCCACATGATGTGGAAGGCCACCGCCGATCACGACGGACGCATCTATGTCTTCGGTCGCGACGTCACCGTCGAGCACGACGCCGCCCTGGCCCTGCAGAACGCCGAAGCCGCGCTGCGCCAGGCGCAGAAGATGGAAGCCATCGGGCATCTCACCGGCGGCATCGCCCATGACTTCAACAACCTGCTCACCGGCATCAGCGGTTCCCTGGAATTGCTGCGCCGCCGCCTGGACCAGGGGCGCCACGACAACCTGCAGCGCTACCTGGACACCGCCGAGCAATCCGCCACCCGCGCCGCTGCCCTGACCCATCGCCTGCTGGCCTTCGCCCGCCGGCAGACGCTGGATCCACGGCCGGTAAACGTCAATGACCTGATCCTGTCCCTGGAAGAACTCTTCCAGCGCACCCTGGGCGAACGCATCAGCCTGCGCAGCAGCCTCGCGCTGCAGTTGCCACCGGCGCGCACCGACACCAACCAGCTGGAGAACGCCCTGCTGAATCTGGTGATCAATGCTCGCGATGCCATGCCCGAAGGCGGTCAGCTGACCCTGGAAACCGCCCTCGATCACCTCACCGACCTGGCCGCCGAGCATGACCTGCCGCCGGGTGATTACGTGCGCCTGACCATCGCCGACACCGGCAGCGGCATGCCGGCCGAGGTGGTGGATCGCGCCTTCGATCCCTTCTTCACCACCAAACCCATTGGCCAGGGCACCGGTCTGGGTCTGTCGATGCTCTATGGCTTCATCAAGCAGTCGGGTGGCCATGTGACCCTGGAGAGCGAATTGGGCAGTGGTACCCGCGTCAGCCTCTGGCTGCCCTGTGCCCCGCCCGAGCGGCCGGCGGCGAGCGACACGCCCCAGCCGGCCATCGCCCAGAGTCGAGGCGAACGCCTGCTGCTGGTGGAAGACGATGTTTCGGTGCGACTGCTGCTACGCGAGATGCTCACCGAGCTGGGCTATCGCGTGCGCACCGCCGCCAGTGCCTCGGCGGCGCTCACGCTGGTCGACGGCGATCTGCCCTGTGACCTGCTGATCACCGATCTCGGCCTGCCGGATCTCGACGGCGCCGAGCTGGCAGGGCGCCTGCGCGAGCGCTGGCCGGAGCTGCCGGTGCTGTTCGTCAGCGGTCATGCCGAGCGGCCGACCCCGAATGGCGAGCTCTCGCTGGCCAAGCCGTTCCAGATCGATGCGCTGGCGCGGTTGCTGCGCCAACTGCTCGACTGACCTAGGGGCTAGGGCCGGAAGACCTTGCCGGTCACCAGGTCGCGAATCACGCTGGGATTCTTGCGCCCGCCCAGTTCGCCCACGAGGATGCCGTCCAGGTTATCGGGAAAGTACTGCTGGACCCGCAGCCGGGTGCGCGCGGCCGGGCGCCCGGCGGGATTGGCCGAGGTGGAGATCAGCGGCCCGGTCAGGGCGCAGAGTTCGCCCACCAGGGGATGCTCGGAAACCCGCAGCGCCACGGTGGCGTGGGCGCCGGTGACCCAGCCGGGCAGGCGATTGTGGTGCGGCACCAGCCAGGTGTTGGGGCCCGGCCAGGTGCTGGCCAGCTTGGCCAGGGAGGCCTCCGGCAGATCGTGGAGCAGGAAGTCGAACTGGCGAATGGTGTCGGCCACCAGGATCAGGCCCTTTTCCATCGGCCGCCCCTTGAGCATCAGCAGGCGATAGACCGCGGCCTGATCCCAGGGATCGCAGCCCAGGCCCCAGACGGCCTCGGTGGGGTAGGCCAGGACGCCCCCCTCGCGCACGATTCGCGCCGCCTGCCGCACTCGCCAGCTGTTATGCATCGCCTAGCCTCCGCCAAATCCCTGAAGTCTACCCGAGCGCGCTGCCGATGCCAGTCATCCGCCGCTAGCCGAGCCGACTCCAGCTGCCCTGCTGCGCCACCACCTGGCCGTCCAGCTCCAGCTCGGTCAGCTGGACCAGGACCTCCGGCAGCGACAGGCCGCAGAGCCGCGCCAGCTCTTCGCTGTTGAGCGGTCCGGCGGTCAGATGGCGCAGCAGGGGATGATCCTCGCCCGCCGCGGCCGCGACGACCAGGGCCAGGCTGCGCCAGCCCTGCAGGGCGTCGAGGATGTGTTCCACGCTCTCCACCAGTTGCGCGCCCTCGCGAATCAGCTGATGACAGCCACGGGCCCCGGGATGATGGATGGAGCCGGGCAGGGCGAACACCTCGCGGCCCTGCTCGGCGGCCAGTCGCGCGGTGATCAGCGAACCGCTGGAGGGGCTGGCCTCCACCACCAGGGTACCCAGACTGAGACCGCTGATGATCCGGTTGCGCCGCGGGAAGTTGGCCGCCTGAGGCGTGCAGTCCAGCGGCAATTCCGAGACCAGCGCGCCACCCTCGGCCAGCAGGCGCCGGGCGAGACCCAGGTGCCGGCGCGGATAGAGCTGCCGCAAGCCGGTGCCCAGCACGGCGACCGTGCCGCCGCCGGCCTCCAGGGCGCCCTGATGCGCCGCGCCATCGATGCCCAGCGCCAGGCCACTGGTGATGCAGAAGCCGGCCGCGGCCAGGCTGTGGGCGAACCGCCGGGCATTGTCCAGCCCCTGGGCACTGGCCTGGCGACTGCCGACCAGGGCCAGCTGCGGCCGTTCGAGCAACTCGACCTGTCCTTCGACGAACAGCAGCGGAGGCGGATCGGCGATCTCGGCCAGCAACGCCGGATAGCGCTCGTCACCCAGGCAGAGCAGGTGGCGTTCGGGACCGTCCAGCCAGGCCAGGGCCTGATCGACGCGTTCGCGGGTCGCCGGGCTGCGGCGGGCATCCGCGGCCACTGCCGGCAGGCGCAGGGCGCGCCAGGCCGAAGCGGGGGCGCTGAGCGCCGCGGCGGCACTGCCAAAGGCATCCAGCAGCAGGCGCTGGCGCACCGCGCCGAGTTCCGGCAGGACATGCAGGCGAAGCCGGGCGTCCAGCTCGGCAGGGGAGAAGCTGGCCATGGTGTCATCCTTGAGGGGTGGCCGGTCGCCGTCCTGGCGACCCGAAGGGGTTGGGGGTTAGGGGTTGCGCACCTTGTCCATGATTTCCAGCTGGCGGGTGGCGGTCAGGATCAGGCCGTAGCTGATCTTGTCGTAGGTGCGAAAGACCATCAGCAGGCCGGCACGCTCGTCGGGGATCTTCACCAGCTCGCCGGTGATGCGATCGCGCACCGTCTCGCCGGTCTTGTTGACCGCCAGCACATTGCCTTCGGTCAGGCCATCACGGGTGCCCTTGTTCAGGGTCACCACATCGAACTGGCCGACCTGGGTGACGCCACGGGGCACGTCGAGGATCAGGCCGCTGATGTCACGCGTCGGCGCGCTGGGCATGAAGGTGGAATTCACCAGCCGCTCCTCGGTGGGGAACAGCCGGTCGCCCAGGCGGACCTCCTGGGTGGTGCGGGTCAGCCGCAGGGTGGCGATGTCGCCTTCCTGGGTAACCAGATCGGCGCTGCCGATGAAGTCGCCGTTGATGCCGAGGAAGGCACCGGTCTTGGGATCGACATAGGTCTTGCCCTGGCGATAGATGCCATAGGCCGAGACGCCCGGCTGCAACTTGCCGCGCACATAGATGCGATCGCCAGCGCCGCTCACCACCCGCTCGGCGTTACCGGCCACCACATAGGGCGCCGCCTGGAACTGTTCGGCCGAATCGATGGCGCGATTCTGCAGCAGGAAGCTGTTGACCGCTTCCAGCGGAATGGCCGGGATGGCTTCGGCGATGGGCGTGCTGCGCACCGTGGGCGACAGCTTGACCGTGCCGCGCGAGGCGCCGCGGTTGAGCTGCAGGCGCGGCTGGCCGTCGACATAGCTCAGCACCAGGGTATCGCCGGGATAGATGAGGTGGGGATTCTTGATCTGCGGATTGGCCTGCCAGATCTCCGGCCATTCCCAGGGTTTGCTGAGGAATCTGGCGGAGATGTCCCAGAGGGTATCGCCGCGGACCACGGTGTAGCTTTCCGGGTGATCCTGTCGCAGGGTGACCGCCGCATACGCCGACTGCAGGGCGCCCGCTGCAACCAGCGCCAGGGCGAACAAAGATTTCCTCATGCGTCGAATCCCTTTACACTTAGCTTTGAAGAACCGTCTTCACGCAAACGTCGGGGAATCGCCCCAGTCGTGCCCTGATCGCCACCTTTGTCGGCACCGGGCGGCCCAGGCGCCCATCCCCGTCGACCGACGTCATCCACCTTTCGGGACCAGCCCGCGCCGGGTGGCGACAACGCTGCGGCATCTTAGCAGCGCCCCTTGACTGTATTCCACAAGTGCCCTCAACGCCATGGCGATCCTAGACATCCTCGAATTCCCCGATCCCCGCCTGCGCACCGTCGCCAAGCCCATCGACACGGTGGACGACGCCCTGCGCCAGACCATCGACGACATGTTCGAGACCATGTACGAAGCGCCCGGCATCGGTCTGGCCGCCACCCAGGTCAACGTCCATCGCCGCCTGGTGGTGATCGACGTCAGCGAAGACAAGAGCGAGCCGCTGGTCTTCATCAATCCCGAGGCCGAGCCGCTCACCCAGGAACTGGGCGAGTACCAGGAGGGCTGCCTGTCGATCCCCGGTTTCTACGAAAAGGTCTGCCGCCCCGAGCGCGTCCGGGTCAAGGCCCTGGACCGCGACGGCAAGGCGTTCGAGCTGGAGTGCGACGGCCTGCTGGCGGTATGCATCCAGCACGAGATCGATCACCTCGACGGCAAGCTGTTCGTCGACTATCTGTCGCCGCTCAAGCGCGATCGCATCAAGAAGAAGCTCGAAAAGCAGCAGCGCCACAAGGCCTGATCGCCCTGGCGGACGGCGTCATCGGCGTCCGCCGCTCGCCCTTTCCGCCAGGTCCGCCATGTCCAGATCCCTTCGCCTCGTCTTCGCCGGAACCCCGGAATTCGCCGCCGTGCACCTGCAGGCGCTGATCGACGCCGGTTATCCCATCGCCGCCGTCTACACCCAGCCGGATCGCCCCGCCGGGCGTGGCCAGAAACTGGCCATGAGTCCGGTCAAGCAGCTGGCGCTGAGCCACGGCATCCCCGTGCAGCAGCCGCTGACCCTGCGCGATCCCGCCGCCCAGGCCACCCTGGCGGCGCTGGAACCCGATCTGCTGGTGGTGGTGGCCTACGGCCTCATTCTGCCCCAGGCGGTGCTCGACATCCCGCGTCTGGGCTGCATCAACAGCCATGCCTCGCTGCTGCCGCGCTGGCGCGGCGCCGCGCCCATCCAGCGCGCCCTGGAGGCCGGCGATGCCGAGTCCGGGGTCACCGTGATGCGCATGGAAGCCGGTCTGGATACCGGCCCGATGCTGAGCAAGGTGATCACGCCGCTGACCGCCACGGACACCGGTGGCAGCCTGCACGATCGCCTGGCCGCCCTGGGCGCCGCGGCCGTGGTCCAGGCCCTGCCGGGCCTGGCCGACGGCAGTCTGCCGGGCGAGGTGCAGGACGATAACCTGGCCACCTACGCCCACAAGCTCAACAAGGACGAGGCCCGCCTGGACTGGGGTCGTCCGGCGGTGGAACTGGAGCGCCGTATCCGCGCCTTCGATCCCTGGCCGCTGTGCCACACCGCCCTGGCCGGCGAGCCACTCAAGGTCTGGGCCGCGGAACTGGCCGAAGGGCAGGGCGTGGCGGGCATGGTGCTGGATGCCGATCGCGCAGGCCTGCTGGTCGCCTGTGGCGAGGGTGCCCTGCGCCTGACCCGACTGCAGTTGCCCGGTGGCAAGCCACTGGGCTTCGTCGATCTCTACAATGCCCGTCGCGAGCGCTTCGCCCCCGGTCAGGTGCTGGGTCTATGAATCCGCGGCTGGCGGCCACCCGCGCCCTGGCGGCGGTCCTTGCCGGACGTGCTTCCCTGGGCAGCAGCCTGCCCGAGCAACTGGCCAAGGTCGATCCGCGTGACCGCGCCCTGGCCCAGGATCTGGCCTTCGGCACCGCCCGCTGGCAGCCGCGCCTGTCGCTGCTGGCGGAAAAGCTCATGGAAAAACCCTTCAAGGCCGGCGACCGCGATCTCGAAGCCCTGCTGCTGATCGGGCTCTACCAGTTGTTCCATACCCGCATCCCGGCCCATGCCGCCATCGGCGAGACGGTGGGCTGCGTCGACAAGCTGAAGAAATCTTCGGCCAAGGGCCTGCTCAACGCCGTGCTGCGCCGCGCCCAGCGCGAATACGACAGCCTGTTGCCGGCCCTGGAGCATGATCCCGCCGCGCGCCTGGCCCATCCGCGCTGGCTGCAGAAGACGCTCAAGGCACGCTGGCCGGAGCAGTGGGAAGCCATCGCCACCGCCAACAACCTGCATCCGCCGCTGATTCTCAGGGTCAATCGCCGTCAGGGCGATCGCGACAGCTATCTGGCCGAGCTGGCCGCCGCCGGCATCGAGGCCGTGCCCTGCGCCTTCAGCGCCGACGGCATCCGCCTGCTGCAGCCCCAGGACGTCACCGTCCTGCCGGGCTTTGCCACGGGGCGTCTCAGCGTGCAGGACGAAGCCGCGCAGCTGGCCGCCGAACTCCTGGAGCTGGCACCCGGCCAGCGGGTGCTGGACGCCTGTGCCGCGCCCGGTGGCAAGACCTGCCACCTGCTGGAACGCGAACCGGGGCTGGCCGAGGTGGTGGCGCTGGACGCCGATGCCGGCCGTCTGCAGCGGGTCGCGCAGAATCTGGCCCGCCTGGGCCTTACCGCCCGCACCCTGGCCGCCGACGGCCGCGCCGTGGCCGACTGGTGGGACGGCACGCCCTTCCAGCGTATCCTGCTGGATGCCCCCTGCAGCGCCACCGGGGTGATCCGCCGTCATCCGGACATCAAGCTGACCCGCCAGGCCAGCGACATCGCACCCCTGGTGCAACTGCAGGGCGAATTGCTGGACGCCCTCTGGCCGACGCTGGAGGTGGGCGGCATCCTGGTCTATGCCACCTGTTCGGTGCTACCGGAAGAAAACAGCGACAATCTCGCCGCCTTTCTCGCCCGCACCCCGGGCGCCCGCGAACTGGACATTCCCGCCCCCTGGGGCCTTGCCCAACCCCATGGCCGCCAGCTCCTGCCGCAGCCCGACGGCCACGACGGCTTCTATTACTGCAAACTGATCAAGATTGCTCGCTAGTCGCCGAAGGTAAGGCGGTGGTGATGGGCTGGGGCAATTCCAGCACCGGCGTGGCCTCGTCGAGACGGCGCAGGGTACCCTCCACCACCGCACCGTTCTCCATGCTCAGTTGGCGATAGGTGATGTTGCCGCGCACCCGGGCATTGGAGTGCAGTTCCAGCAGATGCTCGACCCGCAGATCGCCAACGATGGTGCCGTCGATCAAGGCGTCGTAGCTGCTTACGTCACCTTCCACCACACCATTGACGCTGAGCGCCAGGAGACTGGTGGTGCCCGGCTTGAAGCTGACGCTGCCCTGCACCCGCCCGTCGATCTTCAGGCCTTCGCTGAATTCCAGGTCGCCCTGGACCGCCAGGTTGTCGGCGATGAGACTGGAAAAGCCATTCACCGCGGGGCGGGGGGCCGCCTTCTTTCTATTGAACATCCGTGCTGCTCTCCAGCTAGGGTTTCTGATTCTGGCGACGGAAAAAGGCCAGCTCCGTGGTCAGGCGCTCGATCTGCGCCAGCAGAGCAGCGTTGCGCTCGGTCAGCTGGCGCTCGGCAGCCGTGCCCACTTGCCGATCCAGCGCCTGCTGCGCCAGACGATCGCGCAGGTGCTGATTCTCGGCTTGCAGGTGATTCAGTTCCGCCTGGTATCCCTGGTGGATCCGCTGCCCGACCACCAGCAACGCGAGCGGTATCAACAGCAGCAGGCCCAAGCCAACCCAGCCGGCCAGTCGCCGTCGCGGGACCGGCTGCAGGCGAAATTCGCCGCGCAGCAGCTCGCGACTCGACGCTCGACTAGTCGCGCGCCTGGCCATCGCGCTCGGGCTCCAGTCGGCCCAAGGCAAGAAAGCGCTGGGGGTCGAGGAATTGGCCGTCACGCAAGACCTCGAAATGCAGATGAGGCCCGGTCGAGCGTCCCGTGGAGCCCACCGCACCCAGGAGTTGCCCGGGGGTGACCACCTGGCCTTCCTTGACGAAGATGCGGCTCAGGTGGGCATAGCGGGTGACCAGGCCATTGCCGTGAGCGACCTCCACCCGATTGCCATAGCCACCCAGGGCGCCCGTGACCTGGACACGCCCCCCGGCCGCGGCGTGTACCTGGGTGCCAGTGGGCGCGGCGAAGTCGACACCGGAATGAAACGCCAGGTGACCGGTAAAGGGATCGACCCGATTGCCGAACAGCGATCCCAGACGGGCCTGTTCCACTGGGCGTAGCGAGGGAATCGCCATCAGGGCGGCATTGCGACTGGCCACCCGGTTCAGCAGCAGATCCAATTGTTGACGCAGGCAGAGCGCTACCTGTTCGCTGGCACCCAGCATGCGCAGAGGCAAGCCCTGGCTGGCGGTACCGGCGTTACAGGATCGCGCCGGCAGCCAGGCACCGCCCTGGGCACCTCGCGCGGAAGGCTCGACCAGCAGACTGGGGTCGACAGCGCTCACCTGGTCGCGCAATTGCCTGTTCTGCTCCAGCATCCGCTGCAGCGCCTGGGTATCGGCCTCCAGCGATTGCAGCCGGCCGACCAGCACGCCCATTCGCTCCAGGGCCACCGGTGTGCTGGCGCTGCCCGGAGTGTCAGCGACAGGGGCGGCCGGAGCTGCGGCAGGCGAAACCCGACCCCCCAGCCAGCAGCCCAGAGCGAATGTCAGCAGCGATGTCAGCGTCAGGATCAGCAGCCAGGGGCTCTTTGCCTGACGCGGGTCGACGATGTGGGCACCGTCCC
This sequence comes from Pseudomonas flavocrustae, assembly GCF_029872515.1. Lineage (NCBI taxonomy): Bacteria > Pseudomonadati > Pseudomonadota > Gammaproteobacteria > Pseudomonadales > Pseudomonadaceae > Pseudomonas > Pseudomonas flavocrustae. The sequence continues at coordinate 80,959 of NZ_JAPDIQ010000008.1, forward strand.
GCACAAGCTTGCGACTGAGGGAAGAAAACAGCTTCATCAGATCCTGCGGCCGTCCTAGGCGCCGATAGATCAGTCAGCTTAAAGTGAAACACGTCACAAAATGATGGCAAAAGGCCTGTTCCAGACCAACCTGCCTGTCCACCTGACATATGGCATTTTCAGTGCCGGATCGCCAGGCTGCCGGTAGTCGGGGCAGAATGTTCGGCTCAGGGTCGTGAATCGGCCCGTCCCTCCCGCTGCTACCGGAGTCCGCCATGCTCGAATCCCTGGAGAAAATGCTCGCTCGCGGCCAGGACAACGCCCTGCTCAGGTTCGGACTGGGCAAGGGCTATCTGGATGCCGGGGAGCCCGCGCGGGCGATCGAGCACCTGGCGCGCTGCGTCGAATTCGATCCGGCCTATTCGGCGGCCTGGAAGCTGCTGGGCAAGGCCCATGAGGGGAGCGGCGATCTGGCCAGCGCCGAGGCAGCCTGGACCCAGGGCCTGCAGGCGGCGCAGGCCAGGGGCGACAAGCAGGCGGAAAAGGAGATGACGGTGTTTCTCAAGCGCCTGGCGCGCCGCGCTCAGTCCTGATCGCGCAGGAACCTGAGGCCCGCGCCGTCGGCGTCGGTGCGCATGACTTCCATGGTCACCTTGGGCGCCTCGATTGGCAGATCGAGTACCTGGCCGACCACGCGGGTGCCCTGCGGTAGCCGGGTCAGCTCGGGATGCACCACATAGACGCCACCATCGGACAGGTCGCGGGTCTCACCGACGATCTCGCCATCCGGATAGGCGATCCACAGCCGACACTTGAGTGGGGTACGGGTATGTTGGCGCTGATCGCGCGAATTCATCGCCTGACTCCCTGGCTTGGGCGTTCCCTAGAGGTTCGGGCAGCTTCCGGCAAAGCCCAGCGGCTGTCAGCCGCGCGCCGACCGAACGGTCCTGGCGAAGCGCCGAGCGATAGGTCATAGGATCACCGCCTGTCCCTCAGCGCCCGGGCAGGACCCGGGTGAAAGACCTCAGTACCACTTCTCCTCGCCATCCGGGCGATTCTTGAACCTCTTCATGCTCCACATGTACTGGGTCGGATAACGCCGTACGTAGCCGGCCAGCACCTCGCTCATGGCGGCCACCGAGACTTCCGGGTCCGGGTCGTACATGGCCGGCGGCGCGGCCTCCAGGATCACCTTGTAGCCGCTGCCGTCTGCCAGGCGCACGGCATGGAAGAACACCCCGCGGGCCTTGCCGCGCGCCAGCAGCGAGGGCACGAACTTGCTGGTCAGGGCGGTGGTGCCGAGGAAGGGCACGAAGAGGCCGGCGCTGCGACTCGGCTCGGGATCGGCCGGAATCCCCACAGCGCCGCCGCGTCGGACTTCCTTGATCACGCTGATGATGCCCTCCGGGGTGGAGGGCGCCACGCGGTTGCCCAGCTGGACCCGCTGGCGCTTGAGCAGGTCGTCCACCGCCTTCAGCTTGGGCGGCCGATAGAAGATGATCGGCTTGGCGTGGGAGCAATAGAAGTGGTTGAGCAACTCCCAGTTGCCCAGGTGGCTGGTGATGCCCACCACGCCATCGCCGGACGCCAGGGCTTCCTGCAGGACGTCCATGCCTTCCACCTCGCGCACCAGGCGCAGGGAACGCTGGGGCGACCAGATCCAGGCGCAGGCGCTCTCGGTCAGGGTCTTGCCGATGCCGCGCAGGCACTCGCGCGACAGCCGCTCCAGGCCGGCGGCATCGAGTTCGGGGAAACAGTGGGCGAGGTTGATGCGGGTAACCTTGCTGGCGCGGGTCGGCAGCTTCCACATGCACCAGCCGATGAATCCACCCAGGCGCTGGACCAATGGCCAGGGCAGCAGGGCGAAAAGGCGCAGGAAGGCGATCATCAGCGCGCCTTTGAATCTTTCCAAAAGAGGGACTCCTGTCTGAATGCGCCGACAGTTTAGCGTCTACAAGTCCCGGAAACGTTAAGAAAGCGTAAGGTTCGCGCCAACTGACGCCTATACATTCGACTTTTCCTGCAGTTTTGCCGACGAGGACGCCAATTCGGCATGGCGGTCGCAATCGAGGGTATGGTCCATCACCAGACCCATGGCCTGCATGAAGGCGTAGCAGATGGTCGGACCAACAAAGGTGAAACCGGCCCGCTTGAGCGCCTTGCTCATGGCCTCGGCTTCCGGGGTGACCGCCGGCACCTCCTGTCGATCGCGAAAGCGATTGATCTTGGGCGCGCCACCGACAAAGGACCACAGCCAGCCGGAAGGGTCTTCGAGTCTCAGCCAGGCCTGGGCATTCTGACGAGCGGCGCGCAACTTGGCGCCATTGCGGATGATGCCCGGGTCCTGCATCAGCACGGCGATCTCGGCATCGCTCAGCTGCGCCAGGCGCGCGGGATCGAAGCCATGCAGCACCTGGCGATAGCGCTCGCGCTTCTTCAGCACGGTGATCCACGACAGTCCGGCCTGGAAGCCTTCCAGCAGGAGGAATTCGAAGAGCACCGCCGGATCGCGCTGGGGCACGCCCCATTCATGGTCGTGATACTCGATGTACAGCGGATCGGCGGTGCACCAGAAACAACGCGGCATGGCGAAGGCTCGGACGGCGAGGGGAGACGTCACCTTAGCGCAATTGAGCGCCAGCGGAGGCGAGTCATAACGGCCTCTGGAATGGGTAGCACGGCGAATGCGCTGAACGCACGTTTCTAACAGACTGCAGGCGCTGCTACCGTAGCAGCAGCTACCTATATCGCGGCCATGGGCCGCTCCTACAGGCCAACCCGTACCTGTAGGAGCGGCCCATGGCCGCGATAAAGCGCGCAGCCGGTCATCTCTGCCCAATACCGCCAGGCAGCCCTAATCCGCCAATGCGGCCACCCCCGGCTTTCAGCTATACTCCCCGGCTTTTCGTCGCAGCCGAACGGGTATCTTTCGTGAGCCAGTCCAAGCCCACCGTGCGCACCTTCCAAGACTTGATCCTGGCCTTGCAGCAATACTGGGCCGAGCAGGGCTGCGTGGTACTCCAGCCCTATGACATGGAAGTCGGCGCCGGTACCTTCCACACCGCCACCTTCCTGCGCGCCATCGGTCCCGAGACCTGGAACGCCGCCTATGTGCAGCCCAGCCGCCGTCCCACCGATGGCCGCTATGGCGAGAACCCCAACCGCCTGCAGCACTACTACCAGTTCCAGGTGGTCCTCAAGCCCAACCCGGACAACTTCCAGGAGCTCTACCTTGGTTCCCTGGCCGCCATCGGCCTGGATCCGCTGGTGCACGACGTGCGCTTCGTCGAGGACAACTGGGAATCGCCCACCCTGGGCGCCTGGGGTCTGGGCTGGGAAGTCTGGCTCAACGGCATGGAAGTCACCCAGTTCACCTACTTCCAGCAGGCGGGCGGTATCGAGTGCTATCCGGTGACCGGCGAGATCACCTATGGCCTGGAGCGCCTGGCCATGTACCTGCAGGGTGTGGATTCGGTCTATGACCTGATCTGGGCCGACGGCCCCTTCGGCACCGTGACCTACGGCGACGTCTTCCACCAGAACGAAGTGGAGCAGAGCACCTACAACTTCGAGCACGCCAATGTGCCCAAGCTGTTCGAACTGTTCGACTTCTACGAGTCCGAGGCCAATCGCCTGATCGCCCTGGACCTGCCGCTGCCCACCTACGAGATGGTGCTCAAGGCCTCCCACACCTTCAACCTGCTGGACGCCCGCCGCGCCATCTCGGTGACCGAGCGCCAGCGTTACATCCTGCGCGTGCGCACCCTGGCGCGCAGCGTCGCCCAGGGCTACTTCAAGGCCCGTGCCCGGCTGGGCTTCCCGCTGGCCAGCCCCGTGCTGCGTGACGAGGTCCTGGGTCGCGACGATGTCCAGGCGCTGCTCAAGGAGGGCGAATGATGAGCACCACTCTGGATTTCCTGGTCGAACTGGGTACCGAAGAACTGCCACCCAAGGCGCTCAAGACCCTGGGCGACAGCTTTCTCGCCGGCATCGAGAAGGGCCTCAAGCAGGCCGGTCTCGGCTATGCCAGCGCCCGCGCCTATGCCGCGCCGCGCCGCCTGGCCGTGCTGGTCGAAGCCCTGCAGACCCAGCAGCCCGAGCGGAGCGTCAATCTGGACGGCCCGCCGCTCCAGGCCGCCTTTGGCGCCGATGGCCAGCCCACCCAGGCGGCCCTGGGCTTCGCCCGCAAGTGTGGCGTCGACATCAGTGCCATCGATCGCAGCGGCCCCAAGCTGAGATTCTCCCAGAGCATTCCTGGGCAGCCGGCGGCCAGCCTGCTGCCCGGCATCGTCGAAGCCTCCCTGGCCGAGCTGCCGATTCCCAAGCGCATGCGCTGGGCCGCCCGCCGCGAGGAATTCGTCCGTCCCACCCAGTGGCTGGTGATGCTGCTGGGTGACGAGGTCATCGACTGCGAGATCCTCACCCGCCGTGCCGGCCGTGAGTCCCGCGGCCATCGCTTCCACCATCCCGACGCCGTGCGCATCAGCGCCCCGGCCCACTACGCCGCCGACCTGCGCGCCGCCCATGTGCTGGCCGACTTCGCCGAGCGCCGCCAGCTCATCGAATCCCGCGTAGCCGAGCTGGCCGCGGCGGAGCAGGGCAGCGCCGTGGTGCCGCCCGCGCTGCTGGACGAGGTGACCGCCCTGGTGGAATGGCCGGTGCCGCTGGTCTGCGCCTTCGAGGAACGTTTCCTCGAGGTGCCCCAGGAAGCCCTGATCACCACCATGCAGGACAACCAGAAGTACTTCTGCCTGCTGGATGCCCAGGGCAAGCTCTTGCCACGTTTCATCACCGTGGCCAACCTGGAGAGCAAGGATCCCGCGCAGATCGTCAGCGGCAACGAGAAGGTGGTCCGCCCCCGTCTCACCGACGCCGAGTTCTTCTTCAAGCAGGACCAGAAGCAGCCGCTGGAAAGCTTCAACGAGCGCCTCAAGAACGTGGTCTTCCAGGCCCAGCTCGGCACCGTCTACGACAAGGCCCAGCGCGTCGCCGCCCTGGCCGCCTTTATCGCCGAGCGTATCGGCGGTGATGCCGAGCGCGCCCACCGTGCCGGTGTGCTCGCCAAGTGCGACCTGGCCACCGAGATGGTCGGCGAATTCCCCGAGATGCAGGGCATCGCCGGCTACTACTACGCCAGGAAAGGCGGCGAGGCCGAAGACGTGGCCCTGGCGCTCAACGAGCAGTACATGCCGCGCGGTGCTGGCGCCGAACTGCCGCAGACCCTGACCGGCGCCGCCGTGGCCCTGGCCGACAAGCTCGACACCCTGGTCGGCATCTTCGGTATCGGCATGCTGCCCACCGGCAGCAAGGATCCCTTCGCCCTGCGCCGTCAGGCCCTGGGCGTGCTGCGCATCCTCATCGAGAAGGGACTGGAGCTGGATCTGCCAGCCGCCGTCGCCTTCGCCATCGCCGGCTATGGCGAGCGGGTCAAGGCTGCCGGCCTGCAGGAGCAGGTGCTGGACTTCGTCTTCGACCGTTTGCGCGCCCGCTACGAGGACGAAGGCGTCGACACCGCGGCCTACCTGGCGGTACGCGCCCTCCGTCCGGCCTCGGCGCTAGACTTCGACCAGCGCGTCCAGGCCGTGCAGGCCTTCCGTCGTCTGCCCGAGGCCGAGGCCCTGGCCGCCGCCAACAAGCGCGTCTCCAACCTGCTGGGCAAGTTCGAAGGCCAGGTCGCGGCCCAGGCCGATGCCGCCCTGTTCGAGACCGACGCCGAACGCACCCTGGCCGCCGCCATCGCCGAGGCCGAGCGGGATGCCGCGCCCCTGGCCGAAGCCCGTCGCTATGGCGCAGCCCTGGAGCGCCTGGCCAGTCTGCGCGCGCCGGTGGATGCCTTCTTCGACGAGGTGCTGGTCAACGCCGAGGACGAGCGTGTCCGCGCCAATCGCTATGCGCTGCTCGCTCACCTGCGTGGCCTGTTCCTCGGCATCGCCGACATCTCGGTGCTGGGCTAGGGCATGAAACTGATCGTGCTGGACCGCGACGGCGTCATCAATGTCGATTCCGATGACTACGTACGCAGCGCCGCGCAGTGGCAACCGCTGCCCGGTAGCCTGGCGGCCATCGCCCGGCTGAACCGGGCCGGTTGGCAGGTGGCCGTGGCCACCAACCAGTCCGGCCTGGCGCGCGGTTACTTCACGGAAGACGACCTCGCGGCCATGCACGAGAAACTGCAGCGGCTGCTGGCGGAGGAGGGCGGTCGGGTCGACCTGATCCTCCACTGCCCCCATGGCCCGGAAGCCGGCTGCGACTGCCGCAAGCCGCTGCCCGGCCTGTTTCGCGCCATCGCCCACCACTATGGCCGTACCGACCTGGGCGGTGTCCCGGTGGTGGGCGACAGCCTGCGCGATCTGGAAGCCGGCATGGCCCTTGGCTGCACGCCCTTTCTGGTGCGTACCGGCAAGGGCGAGCGCACCCTGGCCAAGCCTTTGCCATCCGGTACCCGGGTCTTCGCCGACCTGGCGGCGGTGGCTGATCATCTGCTCGAGGAAGCGCCCTGATGCGGCTCTTGCGTACCCTGTTGTTCTATGTGCTGCTGGGGACCAGCGGCATCCTCTGGTCCTGCGTCAGCCTGCTGATCGCGCCCTTCCTGGCCTATCGCGCCCGCTATCGGCTGGTGGTCAAGGCCTGGACCGGTTTCGCCGTCTGGCTGGCCAAGGTCATCTGCGGCATCCGCTACGAGATCGACGGCCTGGAAAACGTCCCGGCGCAGCCCTGCGTGATCGTGGCCAACCACCAGAGCACCTGGGAAACCTTCTTCCTGTCAGCCCAGTTCGAGCCCACCTCCCAGGTGATCAAGCGCGAATTGCTCAGGATTCCCTTCTTTGGCTGGGCCTTCTCGCTGCTCAAGCCCATCGCCATCGACCGTGACAACGGCAAACTGGCCCTGCAGCAGCTGACCGAGCAGGGCGGCCGTTATCTTGCCCAGGGCTGCTGGGTACTGATCTTTCCCCAGGGCACCCGCATCGATTACGGTCAGATGGGCAAGTTCTCCCGCGGTGGCGCCGCCCTGGCCTGTAGCCTCAACGTGCCCATCCTGCCCATCGCCCACGATGCCGGCGCCTACTGGCCCAATCGCTCTTGGATCAAGTCGCCGGGGACTATCAAGGTCAGCATCGGCCCGCTGCTCCATCCCCAGGGCCAGGATCCCCGCGCCATCGTCGATCTCAATAATCGCTGCTTCGCCTTCATCGAGCAGGCCCTGGCCCCCAAGCCCGATGCCGACCCGGCCGAGCGCTGCGTAGCCTGAGCGCCAGGCCGCAAGGCCTGGCTCTTTCCACCTCTTTTCCTCCCTTTTCCCACAGACTTATCCACAGGCTGTGCCAAGCTTTTCGCGCATCCGAATTTTGGGCTGCTAGCGCGGATTGACTGTCATCCACAAGTACCGACAAGCTTATTCCCAGGCTTATCCACAGGAACGTCCTTTATATCCTGTGTCTCTATGCCGCATGGCACGGCCCCTTTACGGATATTTTCGGCGTTGATCAAAAGCGGCTGAGGAAAACTATCCACAAAACCTTCGGCTATAAGATGAACGGCGTTCGTTGTCGTGGAACGAAACGGCGCGACTCTCTAGCCAGAATGTTTTCCACAAAAAAGCCCCGCATGGCGGGGCTTGTGCATAACCGCAGTCGATCAGACGTCGAGGTTCGATACCGCCAGGGCGTTGCTCTCGATGAAGTCGCGACGCGGCTCCACGTGATCGCCCATCAGGGTATTGAAGATCTGATCGGCCGCTACGGCATCCTCGATGGTTACCTGCAGCATGCGGCGCACGTTCGGGTCCATGGTGGTTTCCCATAGCTGATCCGGATTCATCTCACCCAGGCCCTTGTAGCGCTGGATGTTGAATCTCTTGCTGGTCTCGTTCATCAGCCATTCCCAGGCTTCCTTGAAGGTGCTGACCGGGCGACGGCGTTCACCGCGCTTGGCATAGGCGCCTTCTTCCAGCAGGTTGTCCAGCTGGGCGGCCAGCTCGGTCACCAGGCGGTAATCGTTGCTACCGAAGAAATCCCGGTTGAAGGTGACGTAGCTGGACAGGCCATGGGCGCGGGTTTCCACCTCTGGTAGCCATAGGCCTCGCTCGCGGTCCTCGCGCAAGCTGACGCGGTAGGTAGTGCCAGAGCGTTCGGAGGTCTGCAGGCGCGCGCTAAGGCCTTCCAGCCACTGACGCATCGCCGCTTCATCAGCCAGCTGATCAACACCGACCCGCGGCAGGTACAGCAGGTGTTCGCTGACGGCGGCCGGATACAGCCGCGACAGGCGCTTGAAGGTCTTCATCACCTGGCGATAGCTGTTCACCAGCTTTTCGAGTTCCACGCCGGACAGGCCCGGGGCGTTCTCGTTGACGTGCAGGCTGGCCTCTTCCAGGGCGGTCTGGGTCAGGTATTCCTCCATCGCCTCGTCGTCCTTGATGTACTGCTCCTGCTTGCCACGCTTCACCTTGTACAGCGGCGGCTGGGCGATGTAGATGTAGCCCCGCTCGATCAGCAGCGGCATCTGGCGGAAGAAGAAGGTCAGCAGCAGGGTACGGATGTGCGAACCGTCCACATCGGCATCGGTCATGATGATGATGTTGTGGTAGCGCAGCTTGTCGATGTTGAATTCTTCGCGGCCGATGCCGCAGCCCAGCGCGGTGATCAGGGTGCCCACCTCCTGGGAGGAGAGCATCTTGTCGAAGCGCGCCTTCTCCACGTTGAGGATCTTGCCCTTGAGCGGCAGGATCGCCTGGGTGCGCCGGTTGCGGCCCTGCTTGGCCGAACCACCGGCGGAGTCACCCTCCACGATGTAGAGTTCGGACAGCGCCGGATCCTTCTCCTGGCAGTCCGCCAGCTTGCCCGGCAGGCCGGCGATGTCCAGGGCGCCCTTGCGGCGGGTCATCTCGCGCGCCTTGCGCGCCGCTTCCCGGGCCCGGGCCGCGTCGATCATCTTGCCGACCACCGCCTTGGCTTCGTTGGGGTTCTCCAGCAGGAAGTCGGAGAAGTGCTTGCCCATCTCCTGTTCCACCGCGGTCTTCACCTCGGAGGAGACCAGCTTGTCCTTGGTCTGGGAGGAGAACTTGGGATCCGGCACCTTGACCGAGATGATGGCGGTCAGGCCTTCACGGGCGTCGTCACCGGTGGTGGCCACCTTGAACTTCTTGGCCAGGCCCTCGGCCTCGATGTAGCTGTTCAGGTTGCGTGTCAGCGCCGAGCGAAAGCCCGCCAGGTGGGTGCCGCCATCGCGCTGGGGAATGTTGTTGGTGAAGCAGAGGATGTTCTCGTTGAAGCTGTCGTTCCACTGCAGCGCCACTTCCACACCAACGCCATCGTCTTCGCGCTGCACCTGAAAGTGGAACACCTCGTTCACCGCGGTCTTGTTGGTGTTCAGGTAGTCGACGAAGGCACGCAGGCCGCCCTCGTACTTGAACAGCTCTTCCTTGCCGCTGCGCTCGTCACGCAGGACGATGCCGACGCCGGAGTTGAGGAAGGACAGTTCGCGAATCCGCTTGGCCAGGATGTCCCAGCTGAACTGGATGTTGTTGAAGGTCTCGGCGGACGGCTTGAAATGCACCTGGGTACCGGTGGTGTCGGTCTCGCCGATCACTGCCAGCGGCGCCTGGGGTACGCCGTGCACATAGACCTGCTCCCACAGCTGACCGGCGCGGCGGATGGTCAGGCGCAGCTCCTCGGAGAGGGCGTTCACCACCGAGACGCCCACGCCGTGCAGGCCGCCGGACACCTTGTAGGTGTTGTCGTCGAACTTACCGCCGGCGTGCAGCACGGTCATGATGACTTCGGCCGCCGAGACGCCTTCTTCCTTGTGGATGTCCACCGGGATGCCGCGGCCGTTGTCGCGCACGGTGATGGATTCATCCATGTGGATGGTGATGCTGATCTCGCTGCAGAAGCCGGCCAGGGCCTCGTCGATGGAGTTGTCCACCACCTCGAAGACCATGTGGTGCAGGCCGGTGCCGTCATCGGTGTCGCCGATGTACATGCCGGGGCGCTTGCGCACGGCATCCAGTCCCTTCAGCACCTTGATGCTGGAAGAGTCGTAGGTATTGGTCTCGCTCATGCTTGGCTCCCGCTAGTGTGGGTCTGCTTGATATGGCCGTGTTCCACGTGAAACACGCTGACCTCTGTCTCCGGCCGCCAGGCGGCCTGTAGCGTCTCGCGCTCGACACAGGTGATGAAGACTTGGCACTCCAGTGCCTCCAGCAGCCGGCACAAGGCCAGCCGGTGTCCCTCGTCCAGTTCCGAGGGCAGGTCGTCGATGAGATAGACGCACTGGCCCCGCTTGACCTGGTTGACCAACCGCCCCTGGGCGATGCGCAATGCGCACACCACCAGCTTCTGCTGGCCGCGCGACAGGATGTCCGCCGCGTTGTGGTTGCCGATGCGAATGCGCAGGTCGGCGCGCTGGGGCCCGGCCTGGGTATGTCCCAGCTGCAGATCCCGCGGCAGACTGTCCGCCAGCACCTCGCGCAGATCGCGCTCGCGGTCCCAGCCGCGGTAGTAGCTCAGGGTCAGGCCATCGAGCTGGATCAGCTCGGCCAGTACCGCGGTGAATTCCGGCTTCAGACGCTGGATATAGGCCTGGCGAAAGCCATCGATCTCGGCGCTGGCCAGGGCCAGTTCCTGATCCCAGGCGGCCTGCGCCGCAGGGTCGATTTTACCACGTCTGAGCCAGTGATTTCGCTGCCTGAGCGCCTTTTGCAGGCGTTGCCATAGCGGCAGAAATCGCTGTTCCTCGTGGAACACGCCCCAGTCGAGAAACTGCCGCCTGATCTTGGGGCTGCCTTCGAGCAGCCGGAAGCCGTCGGGATTGATCAGCTGCAGCGGCAGCACCTCGGCCAGTTGCGCCGCGCTACGGGCATTCTCGCCATTAATGCGGATCTGGTAATCACCGCCGCGCTCGCGCTGGATACCCAGGTTGCAATCCTGGCCACCGGGCAGCCGCACCTGGCCGAACACCGTGCAACTGGCCTGCTCGTGCTGGATGACCGGCGCCAGCTTGGTGCTGCGAAAGGAGCGGGCCAGGCCCAGCAGGTGGATGGCTTCCAGCAGGCTGGTCTTGCCGCTGCCATTGGCGCCATGCAGGAGGTTGACCCGGGGCGAGAGCTGAAGCGCGACCGCCTGCAGATTGCGCAGGCGGTCGGCGTTGAAGCGGATCAGCGTCATCGAGCGGCGATCAGAGGCGCATCGGCATCACGACATAGGAGGAGTCGTCGTTGCCCGCCTCCTGCAACAGCGCACTGCTGCTGGAATCGGACAGGGTGATGCGCACCTGGTCGGTGGTCATCACGCCGAGCACGTCGAGCAGGTAGCTGACGTTGAAACCGATCTCCAGGCTGCCGCCGTCGTAGTCGACCTGCAGTTCTTCCTCGGCCTCTTCCTGCTCCGGGTTGTTGGCCTGGATCTTCATGAAGCCGTTTTCCAGCTGCAGGCGGATACCACGGTACTTCTCGTTGGAGAGAATGGCGGTACGGCTGAAGGCTTCGCGCAGATGCTGGCGCTCGCCCAGTACCAGCTTGTCGCCATGCCGCGGCAGCACGCGCTCGTAGTCGGGGAACTTGCCGTCCACCAGCTTGGAGGTAAAGGTGAAGTCGCCGGTGGTGGCGCGGATATGGTGCTGGCCCAGGACCACGTTGACCGGCTCTTCCGGTTCGGTGAGCAGGCGCGACAACTCCAGGATGCCCTTGCGCGGCACGATGACCTGGTGCTTCTCGGCCTGGTCGACGTCGGCTTCCAGCATGCACATGGCCAGGCGGTGACCATCGGTGGCCACGGCCCGCAGCCGGCCGGTGCTGGCTTCCAGCAGCATGCCGTTGAGGTAGTAGCGCACGTCCTGCTGGGCCATGGCGAAGCCGGTGCGTTCGATCAGACGGCGCAGGCGGCCCTGGGGAATGCTGAACTTCAGCGAACCCGGACCTTCCTCCACGGTGGGGAAGTCGTTGGCCGGCAGGGTGGACAGGGTGAAGCGACTGCGTCCGGCACGAATCAGCAGCTTCTGCTCCTCGGTACGGATGTCGATCAGCGCATCGGGCTGCAGGCTCTTGCAGATGTCCATCAGCTTGCGCGCCGGCACGGTGATCTCGCCGGCTTCGGCGGCTTCTTCCAGATCGACCCTTCCAACCAGCTCGACTTCCAGGTCGGTACCGGTCAGCGAGAGGCGCTGGCCCTCCACGACCAGGAGTACGTTGGACAGCACCGGCAGCGTTTGCCGACGTTCCACGACACCGGCCACCAGCTGCAGCGGTTTCAACAGGGCTTCGCGTTGAATGGTGAAATGCATGGTCAGGTCCTTGCCAGGGCCGCGTCCGTCAGGTGGTCAGGGTACGCAGCAGGTTCTTGTAATCCTCGCGGATATCCGCGTCGGATTCCCGAAGTTCGGCGATCTTGCGACAGGCATGCAACACCGTCGTGTGATCGCGTCCGCCAAAGGCGTCGCCGATTTCCGGCAGGCTGTGGTTGGTCAGTTCCTTGGACAGCGCCATGGCGACCTGCCGCGGCCGGGCGACCGAGCGCGAGCGGCGTTTTGACAGCAGATCGGCGATCTTGATCTTGTAGTACTCGGCCGCGGTGCGCTGAATGTTGTCGATGCTGACCAGCTTGTCCTGCAGCGCCAGCAGATCCTTGAGCGACTCGCGGATCAGCTCGATGGTGATGTCGCGGCCCATGAAGTGGGCATGGGCGATCACCCGCTTGAGCGCGCCTTCCAGTTCCCGCACGTTGGAACGGATGCGCTGGGCAATGAAGAAGGCGGCGTCGTGGGGCAGGTCGACCTTGGCCTGGTCGGCCTTCTTCATCAGGATCGCGACCCGCGTCTCCAGCTCCGGCGGCTCCACGGCTACGGTGAGCCCCCAGCCGAAGCGCGACTTGAGCCGCTCTTCCAGGCCATCGATCTCCTTGGGATAGCGGTCGCTGGTGAGGATCACCTGTTGTCCACCTTCGAGCAGGGCATTGAAGGTGTGGAAAAACTCTTCCTGCGAACGCTCCTTGCGGGCGAAGAACTGGATGTCATCGATCAGCAGCGCATCCACCGAGCGGTAGAAACGCTTGAATTCGTTGATGGCGTTGAGCTGCAGCGCCTTGACCATGTCGGCGACGAAGCGCTCCGAATGCAGATAGACGATCTTGGCGTTCGGATTGCGCTTGAGCAGGTGGTTGCCCACCGCGTGCATCAGGTGGGTCTTGCCCAGACCCACGCCGCCATAGAGGAAGAGCGGGTTGTACCCGTGCTTGGGATTGTCCGCCACCTGCCAGGCCGCCGCGCGCGCCAGCTGGTTGGACTTGCCCTCGACGAAGTTCTCGAAGGTGAAGGTACGGTTCAGATAGCTGGTGTGCTTGAGCGCACCCTCCACCTGCACGGTACGTTCGGTCTTGACGACCGGCTCGTCGGCCAATTCCGCCGTCACGTCTTCCAGGGCAACGCCCGCGGTGACGATGTCCGACTGGATCGGTTGCGGGGCCTGCACCGGTGGTGGCAACGGAGTGCTCTGGCTGCTCGGCGTCTGGACAGCGCGCGGCTTGTTGCTGCGCTTGCTGCCGATCAGCAAGGACAGCACCGGGGCGATACCGTCGTCGGCATGCTCCTCGAGCAATTCGAGCAGGCGACCCAGGTATTTCTCGTTGACCCAGTCGAGCACGAAGCGGTTGGGCGCGAACACCCGCAGCTCATCCCCTTCCGCTTCCACCTGCAGTGGCCGGATCCAGGTATTGAATTGTTGCGAAGGCAGCTCGTCGCGCAGCACATCCACGCAACGTTGCCAGAGTTCGACCGACACAGCGTCTCCCAAGAACTGGAGCGGCCCGGACGGGCCATGAGCAAACGCCCATTGTATCCCTCCCCACCTGGGTTATCCACATGACTGCGCAGTTTCCCGGCAGATAGCCGCCTCAACCGTCACGACCGGGCATATGACCGTCAGCACTGTGGATAAGGCCGTCTGACCTCTCTGGACATCCCGGGGTTTTTCTCTGTGGATAATCCGGCTGTGCGTAACAGCTCTGCTTATCCACAGCTCCTGGACAGCCTGACCACCTTCGGCACACCTGTTGAAAACAGACTTTCCGCTGCCGCTCCGACCAGGCTGGACCCAGGCTGCCACGTTCTATCCACAGAAAACCGCTGCACCATACATATTCACTTCAACAGTCTTTTAAAACCTTCTGACCTGTTGATTTTATTTACGCGCTCGTCTGCCAGCCGGTGCTGGTTGGAAATTGACCTGTACCGAGGCTTTCTCTAGAATCGCCGGTCTCTTTGCGCGGGGCACTCATGCCTTGCCGCTTTCACCTAGGTAAAAGTCCATGAAACGCACCTTCCAACCCAGCACCCTGAAGCGCGCCCGTGTCCACGGTTTCCGTGCTCGTATGGCAACCAAGAACGGCCGTCAGGTTCTCGCCCGTCGCCGTGCCAAAGGCCGCAAGCGTCTGGCGATCTGATTGCCCGGTCAGGTGGTGAGTCAGGGTTTCGGTCGGGACAGGCGCTTACTGAGCTCCCAACAGTTCCAGGCGGTCTTTGACTCTCCCACCCACAAGGCATCCGGCAAGCACCTGCTGCTGCTCGCCCATGCCAATGGGCTCGACCATTCCCGCCTGGGGCTGGTCATCGGCAAGAAAAGCGTCAAGCTTTCTGTCGAGCGCAATCGCATCAAGCGGGTCATCCGGGATTCCTTCCGGCTGAATCAGGACCGCCTCGGCAGCTTCGATCTGGTCTTCGTCGCCCGCAAGGGACTCGGCGAGGTCGACAATCCCGAATTGCACGATCAGCTGCTGCAACTGTGGAAACGTCTCAATCGCCAGGCGAGCAAGACGATTGCCCACCCCATTGACAGTCCCGACGGTGCTCATGCGTAAACCGGCCCTGCTGCTGATTCGCTTCTACCGTTATGCCATCAGCCCCTTGATGGCCAGTCACTGTCGTTTCTATCCGACCTGTTCCGGTTACGCCCTCGAAGCCATCGAGTGCCACGGGCTGCTGCGTGGTGGCTGGCTGACCACACGGCGACTGTGCCGGTGCCATCCCTGGCACTCAGGCGGATACGATCCCGTTCCTCCCGCAAAGAACCCAGCCCCGACCTCTTCGATGGCCGAGTAAACATGGATATCAAGCGCCCGCTACTCATTGCCGCCTTGGCGATCGTGTCCTACACCCTGGTTTTCCAGTGGAACAAGGACTACGGCCAAGGCGATCTGCCCACGGCCAAGACGCAGACCAGCGTCCTGCCGGGCGATACCCCCAACGTGCCCACCGACGTCCCGGCCGATGCCAAGGCAGCTGCCCCGGTGGACAACGCGGCTGCCCAACCGAGCACCGCGCTCATCAAGGTGCGTACCGACGTCCTGGATCTGGCCATCGACCCCCGCGGCGGCGACATCGTCCAGCTCGGCCTGGTGCAGTACCCGAGCCGCCAGGACCATCCCAACGATCCCTTCATGCTGTTCGACAACGGCGCCCAGCGTCTCTACCTGGCGCAGAGCGGCCTGACCGGTGCCAACGGTCCCGATGGCAACAGCGCCGGTCGTCCGCTGTACACCTCGGCGCAGTCCAGCTACGTGCTCGCCGATGGCCAGCAGCAGCTGGTGGTGGATCTCAAGTACCAGGCCAATGGCGTCGACTACATCAAGAGATTCACCTTCCACCGGGGCCTGAAGGTCGACTGCTCGGACGCCGAGAAGGCGCAGAAGAAGATCGCCTGCATCAACCCGGACGCCTACCAGATCCAGGTCAGCTACCTGATCGACAACCAGAGCGCCAGCGCCTGGAACGGCGTGCTCTATGCCCAGCTCAAGCGTGACAAGAGCGGCGATCCCTCGGCCACCACCGCCACCGGCGTGTCCACCTACCTGGGCGCCGCGGTCGGTACCCCGGCCGAGCCCTACCGCAAGGTGTCCATGAGCGACATGGACAAGAATCGCCTGCAGGAAGCGGTGCAGGGCGGCTGGGTCGGTTGGCTGCAGCACTACTTCGTCACCGCCTGGGTGCCGAACAAGGATGAGCAGCACCAGATCACCACCCGCAAGGATGCCCAGGGCAACTACATCGTCGGCTTCACCGGTCCGCAGTTCAGCGTGCCGGCGGGTGGCAAGGGCGAGACCTCGCTGACCCTCTATGCCGGTCCGAAGATCCAGGAGCACCTCAAGACCCTGTCCCACGGTCTGGAACTGACCGTCGACTACGGCTTCCTGTGGTTCATCGCCCAGCCGATCTTCTGGCTGCTGCAGCATATCCACAGCATCCTGGGTAACTGGGGCTGGTCGATCATCGTCCTGACCATCATCATCAAGATGCTGTTCTTCCCGCTGTCCGCCGCCAGCTACCGCTCCATGGCCCGCATGCGTGCCGTCGGCCCGCGACTGCAGGCGCTGAAGGAACAGCATGGCGACGATCGCCAGAAGATGTCCCAGGCGATGATGGAGCTCTACCGCAAGGAGAAGATCAATCCCCTGGGTGGCTGTCTGCCCATCGTGGTGCAGATGCCGGTGTTCCTGGCACTGTACTGGGTGCTGCTGGAAAGCGTCGAGATGCGCCAGTCGCCCTGGATGTTCTGGATCACCGACCTGTCGGCCAAGGATCCCTTCTTCATCCTGCCGATCATCATGGGCGGCACCATGCTGGTGCAGCAGATGCTCAACCCGGCACCGCCGGATCCCATGCAGGCCAAGGTCATGAAGATGATGCCGATCATCTTCACCTTCTTCTTCCTGTGGTTCCCGGCCGGTCTGGTGCTGTACTGGATCGTCAACAACTGCCTGTCGATCCTGCAGCAGTGGTACATTACCCGGAAGATCGAGGCGGCCAGCAAGAAGGCCTGACCCCGCTCACCCTGTCCACACGACGCCCCTTGATTGGGGCGTCGTGCTTTCTGGAGGATCGTCATGTCCCTGCCTTCCGACAGCATCGCCGCCATCGCCACCGCTACCGGGCGCGGCGGAGTCGGTATCGTCCGCGTCTCCGGGCCCCTCGCCGCCCCCCTGGCGCGGGCGATCTGCGGCCGTGAGCTGCCCCCGCGACATGCCCACTATGGCAACTTCCTCGCCGCCGACGGCAGCGTGCTGGACGCCGGCATCGCGCTGTTCTTTCCCGGTCCCAACTCCTTTACGGGCGAAGACGTGCTGGAACTCCAGGGCCATGGCGGCCCGGTAATCCTCGACCTGCTCCTGCGCCGTACCCTGGAAGAGGGCGCGCGCCTGGCCCGCCCGGGCGAGTTCAGCGAACGCGCCTTTCTCAACGACAAGCTCGACCTGGCCCAGGCCGAGGCCATCGCCGACCTCATCGAGGCCAGCACCGAACAGGCGGCGCGCAATGCCCTGCGCTCGCTGCAGGGCGAATTCTCCCGTCGCGTGGAAAGCCTGGTCGAGCAACTCATCCAGCTGCGTATCTACGTCGAGGCTGCCATCGACTTTCCCGAGGAAGAGATCGACTTCCTCGCCGACGGTCGGGTCCAGGGCCTGCTGGAGGGGGTCCAGGCCGAATTGCAGGAGGTCCGTCGCGAAGCCAATCGCGGTGCCCTGCTGCGTGACGGCATGACCGTGGTGATCGCCGGCCGTCCCAATGCCGGCAAGTCCAGCCTGCTCAATGCCCTGGCCGGCCGCGAAGCCGCCATCGTCACCGACATCGCCGGCACCACCCGCGATGTCCTGCGTGAACATATCCACCTGGATGGCATGCCGCTGCACGTGGTCGATACGGCCGGTCTGCGCGACACCGATGACCGGGTGGAACAGATCGGCGTCCAGCGGGCCCTGGACGCCATCGCCGGAGCCGATCGAGTGCTGCTGGTGGTGGACGCCAGCGCACCGGAAGCCCGCGATCCCCAGGCGCTCTGGCCGGAACTGCTGAGCGCCAGGCCGCCGCTGGACAAGCTGACGGTGATCCGCAACAAGGCCGACCTCACCGGTGAGCCCACCGGGTTGCTGGGGTCGACCGCACCGGTGGAGATCGCCCTCAGCGCCACCGATGGCGGCGGAGTCGAGGCCCTGCGCGAGCATCTCAAAGCCTGCATGGGCTTCGAGCAGACCACCGAGGGCGGCTTCAGCGCCCGCCGCCGCCATCTGGATGCCCTGCAGCGGGCGGCCAGCGCCCTGGACCACGGCTATCGCCAGCTCACCCTGGCTGGTTCCGGCGAGCTCTTGGCCGAGGATCTGCGCCAGGCTCAGCAGGTACTCGGCGAGATCACCGGTGCCTTCAGCTCCGACGATCTGCTCGGCCGCATCTTCTCCAGCTTCTGCATCGGCAAGTAACTCCCGCTCCGCTGTAGCAGGCCTGTGCAATGCAGGCCTTGGCTGTCCTCACTTCCCCCTTCCAGAGCCCTGTTGATAACCCCGCCTGAGGTCTGCCCATAAATCGGTGCACGACCTGTCCATGATTGCCACTGTGGATAAGCGGGCAAAGGGTCCACAGGATGCTGATAGCTTGTGTTCATCCACAGCACAAGACGTACACCGGGTTCAGTTTTTCCCCAGCCCAGACCTGCCAAGGGCTGGATAAGCTTATCCACAGCGAAGGGCCTGCATATACATAAGCTCTATATCAGTCCTTTTAAAACTTTCTTCTCTATTGTTTATATTGAGCGTCTACCACGGCGCCTGGTCATTTTTTGGCCAGGGCCCCTTCTGCAAGACTGGCCTAGGCCTTATACTTGCCGGCTTTCCTTCGAATTCCTGCCAACAGGCACGAGGTGCGTGGTGGACTTTCCTTCCCGTTTCGACGTCATCGTGATCGGTGGCGGCCATGCCGGTACCGAAGCAGCCCTGGCGGCCGCTCGCATGGGTGTGCGCACCCTGCTGCTCACGCATAATGTGGAAACTCTCGGCCAGATGAGCTGCAATCCCGCCATTGGCGGCATCGGCAAGAGCCATCTGGTCAAGGAGATCGATGCCCTGGGCGGCGCCATGGCCGCGGCGACGGATCTCGCCGGCATCCAGTTCCGCATTCTCAACAGCCGCAAGGGACCTGCCGTCCGCGCCACTCGCGCCCAGGCCGATCGCGTGCTGTACAAGGCGGCTATCCGCTACACCCTGGAAAACCAGCCCAACCTGTGGATATTCCAGCAGGCCTGTGACGACCTCATCGTCGAAGGCGATCGGGTGGCCGGCGTGATCACCCAGATGGGCCTGAAATTCCATGGCGACAACGTGGTGCTGACCGCTGGAACCTTCCTCGGCGGTCTTATCCACATCGGCATGCAGAATCACAGCGGTGGACGAGCGGGAGACCCGCCCGCCATCGCCCTGGCTCAGCGCCTGCGGGAACTGCCGCTGCGGGTCTCCCGCCTGAAGACCGGCACGCCGCCACGTATCGACGGCCGCTCGGTGGACTTCTCGGTGATGACCGAACAGCCAGGGGATACCCCGCTGCCGGTGATGTCCTTTCTCGGCAATCGCGAGCAGCATCCGGCGCAGGTCAGCTGCTGGATCACCCACACCAACGCCCGCACCCACGACATCATCCGCGCCAACCTGGATCGTTCGCCCATGTACTCGGGCGTGATCGAAGGGGTAGGGCCGCGCTACTGTCCGTCCATCGAAGACAAGATCCATCGCTTCGCCGACAAGGACAGCCATCAGGTCTTTCTCGAACCCGAGGGTCTGACCACCCACGAGCTCTATCCCAACGGCATCTCCACCTCGCTGCCCTTCGATGTGCAGCTCGAGGTGGTGCGCTCCATGCGCGGCCTGGAGAACGCCCACATCCTGCGACCCGGCTACGCCATCGAATACGATTTCTTCGATCCGCGGGATCTCAAGTACAGCCTGGAAACCAAGGTCATCGCCGGCCTGTTCTTCGCCGGCCAGATCAATGGCACCACCGGTTACGAAGAAGCCGGCGCCCAGGGTCTGCTCGCCGGTGCCAACGCCGCGCTGCGCGCCCAGGGCCGTGAAGCCTGGTGTCCGCGCCGCGACGAGGCCTACCTCGGCGTGCTGGTCGACGATCTCATCACTCTGGGCACCCAGGAGCCCTACCGGATGTTCACCTCCCGCGCCGAGTACCGGCTGATCCTGCGCGAAGACAACGCCGACCTGCGCCTGACCGAAAAGGGGCGCGAGCTGGGTCTGGTGGACGACCAGCGCTGGGCGCTGTTCGAAGCCAAGCGCGAGGGCATCGCCCTGGAAGAGCAGCGTCTCAAGGCGATCTGGATTCGCCCGGGCACGCCCGAGGGCACGGCGGTGGCCGAGCGCTTCGGCACGCCGCTCAATCACGAATACAACCTGCAGAACCTGCTGGCTCGTCCGGAGATCGACTATGCCGGTCTGCTGGCCGCGGTAGGTCAGACACCGGCCGAGGCCCAGGTCGCCGAGCAGATCGAGATCAAGACCAAGTACGCCGGCTACATCGATCGCCAGCAGGACGAGATCCAGCGCCTGCGCGCCAGCGACGCCGTGGCGCTGCCGGCGGAGCTCGACTACGCCACCATCTCCGGACTGTCCAAGGAGATCCAGCACAAGCTGGCCCAGGCCCGTCCCGAGACCCTGGGGCAGGCCTCGCGCATTCCGGGCGTCACGCCAGCGGCGGTCTCGCTGCTGCTGATCCACCTCAAGAAGCGCAGCGCCGGTCGCAGCCTGGAGCACAGCGCCTGATGGCCAGCGCGATCCAAGCCAACGAACTGCGCCAGGGCGCCGAGACCCTCGGCGTGGCCCTGAGCGCCGCCGTGGAAGAGCGGTTGCTGGGCTACCTGGACCTGCTGGTCAAGTGGAACAAGGCCTACAACCTCACCGCGGTGCGCGATCCCAACGAGATGGTCTCGCGGCACCTGCTGGACAGCCTCAGCATCGTCCCCCACGTGGGCGCCGGGCAGTGGCTGGACGTGGGCAGTGGCGGCGGCATGCCGGGCATTCCCCTGGCGATCCTCTTTCCCGAGTCGCGCTTCACCCTGCTCGACAGCAACGGCAAGAAGACCCGCTTCCTGACCCAGGCCAAGATCGAGCTGGGCCTGGCCAATCTCGAGGTGGTCCACGCCCGCGTCGAGGCCTTCCAGCCTGCCGCGCCCTTCACCGGCATCGTCTCGCGGGCGTTCAGCGCCATTGACGACTTCGCCACCTGGACGCGCCACCTGGGCGACAACCAAACACAGTGGCTGGCGATGAAGGGACTGCACCCCGACGACGAGCTGGCCAAGCTACCAGCGGATTTCCGGGTTGCGGCGGCGCACGTCCTCGCGGTTCCCGGTTGCCAAGGCCAGCGGCACTTGCTGATACTGCGCCGCACGAACGGAGAGGGGTAAGGCGGTACATGGCCAAGGTTTACGCGATAGCCAACCAGAAGGGCGGGGTGGGCAAGACCACGACGTGCATCAATCTCGCCGCTTCTCTGGCCGCCACCAACCGGCGCAAGGTGCTGCTGATCGATCTCGATCCCCAGGGTAACGCCACCATGGGCAGCGGGGTGGACAAGCACGCCCTCGAGCATTCGGTGCTGGACGTCCTCACCGGGGCCTGCGGCCTGCTCGACGCCATGCACTTCTCCGAGCACGGCGGCTACCAGCTGCTGCCCTCGAACCGCGACGTCACCGCCGCGGAAGTCGAGCTGCTGGAGATGACCGGGCGCGAGAGCCGGCTACGTGATGCCCTCGCCCCCGTGCGGGACAACTACGACTACGTCCTCATCGACTGCCCGCCGTCGCTGTCCATGCTGACCATCAACGGCCTGGTGGCCGCCGATGGCGTGATCATTCCCATGCAGTGCGAGTACTTCGCCCTGGAAGGCCTGACCGATCTGGTCGGCAGCATCCAGCACATCGCCCAGCGGCTGAATCCGCAGCTGAAGATCGAGGGCCTGCTGCGCACCATGTTCGATCCGCGCATCGGCCTGGCCAACGACGTCGCCGCCCAGCTCAAGCAGCACTTCGGCGACGAGCTCTACGAAACCATCATTCCGCGCAACGTCCGCCTGGCCGAAGCGCCCAGCTACGGCATGCCCGCCCTGGTCTACGACAAGAGTTCCAAGGGGGCCGCGGCCTACCTGGAGCTGGCCAGCGAGCTGGTCAAACGTCAGCGCAAGGCGGCTCGCGTCGCCAAGACTGCCTAAGGAATCCCCATGGCTGTGAAGAAACGAGGTCTGGGCCGCGGTCTCGACGCCCTGCTCGGCGGTGCCAGCGTCAAGGTCCTGCAGGAGCAGGCTGCCGCCACCCCGGTCAGCGAACTGCAATCGCTGCCGCTGGACATCATCCAGCGCGGCAAGTACCAGCCGCGCCGGCACATGGATCCGACCGCTCTGGAAGAGCTGGCCAACTCCATTCGCGTCCAGGGGCTGATGCAGCCCATCGTGGTGCGTGCCATCGGTGAAGGCCGTTACGAGATCATCGCCGGCGAACGCCGCTGGCGGGCCAGCCAGCAGGCCGGTCTGGAGCGGATCCCGGCGCTGGTGCGCGACGTGCCCGATCAGGTGGCCATCGCCCTGGCGCTGATCGAAAATATCCAGCGGCAGAATCTCAATCCGCTGGAAGAGGCCATGGCCTTGCAGCGGCTGCAGGACGAATTCGAGCTGACCCAGGCCCAGGTGGCCGAAGCCGTCGGCAAGTCGCGCTCGGGCGTGACCAACCTGCTGCGCCTGCTGGCGCTGGCCGAAGACGCCAAGGAAATGCTGGCCAGGGGCGAGCTGGAGATGGGCCATGCCCGGGCACTGCTCGGTCTGCCCAAGGCGCGCCAGGCCGAAGGGGCGCGGCACGTTGTCGCACGGGGCCTCACCGTCCGCCAGACCGAAGCCCTGGTGCGCCAGTGGCTCAGCGGCGCGGAGCCGGAGGAGAAGGCCGCGGTGGTCGATCCCGACATCAGTCGGCTGGAGCAGCGTCTGGCCGAACGTTTGGGCGCCAACGTGCAGATCCGCCATGGTGAAAAAGGCAAGGGTCAACTGGTGATCCGTTACACCTCTTTGGACGAACTTCAAGGCGTACTGGCGCACATTCGCTGACACAAATGCCTGCAAGCCTGGACGGCAATCTGTCCGGGGTGGCTTGAACCACTCTGGACGCGCCCCTATACTTTGCCCGCTTTTTGTCGGCACAAAGCATGCCAGTGAAAACAACTATTAAGCCGACACCAGAGGACTTCGAGCCGATGGACCGCCGCACGCCCAAACGCCTGCCTTTCCATCACCAGCCTGCCTTTCGCCTGCTGCTCGTCCAACTGGCTGTCGCGTCGTGTGCCGCCGTTGTCTTGTATTGCTTCGTCGGTAAGGTCGCCGGTTATTCCGGATTGTTGGGCGGGCTGATTGCCTGGCTGCCCAATCTGTATTTTTCGTTCAAGGCGTTCCGCTATCGTGGCGCCCATGCCGCCCAAGACATCGTCCGTTCTTTCTACTCGGGCGAGGCGGGCAAACTGATTCTCACGGCAGTGCTCTTTGCACTGACGTTTGCTGGGGTAAAACCGCTTTCGGCTCCTGCACTGTTCGGCGTCTACCTGTTGACGCTGATGGTCAATGCCGGCGCGCCCCTGCTACTGAAAAAACCGACTAGACCTTAAGGCATTCGAGGCACACATGGCAGCAGACTCCGCTTCGGGCTACATCCAGCACCACCTGCAGAACCTGACCTATGGTATGCACCCGGTGAACGGCTGGAGCTTCGCCCACACCCCCGCTGAAGCTAAGGAAATGGGCTTCTGGGCCTTCCACGTGGACACCCTCGGCTGGTCGGTCGCCCTCGGCCTGATCTTCCTGGTGCTGTTCCGCAGCGTCGCCAAGAAGGCCACCAGTGGTCAGCCCGGCGGCCTGCAGAACTTCGTCGAGGTGCTGGTCGAATTCGTCGACGGCAGCGTCCGCGACACCTTCCACGGCAAGAATCCGCTGATCGCGCCCCTGGCCCTGACCATCTTCGTCTGGATCTTCCTGATGAACCTGATGGACCTGGTGCCGGTGGACTGGCTGCCGTCCGTGGCCGGCATGCTGTTCGGCGAGCACACCTACTTCCGCGTGGTGCCCACCACCGACCCGAACGCCACCCTGGGCATGGCCCTGTCGGTGTTCGCCCTGCTGATCTTCTACAGCATCAAGATGAAGGGCCTGGGCGGCTTCTTCGGCGAGCTGACCCTGCATCCCTTCAGCAGCAAGAACATGCTGCTGCAGATCATCCTGGTCCCGATCAACTTCCTGCTCGAATTCGTCACCCTGATCGCCAAGCCGATCTCGCTGGCACTGCGACTGTTCGGCAACATGTATGCTGGCGAGCTGATCTTCATCCTCATCGCCATCATGTTCGCCAACGGTCTGGCGCTGGGTGGCCTGGGTATCGTGCTGCAGTGGGCGTGGGCAGTGTTCCACATCCTCATCATCACCCTGCAGGCTTTCATCTTCATGATGCTGACCATCGTCTACCTGTCGATGGCGCACGAAGAAAGTCACTAAGGAATGGCCCCCGGACGCTGCTGACGGCGTCCGGAGGCGGTTCTGCCGTGAGTCCCGGAGGACGTTGTCCGCCGGGTAACTTGGGAAAACTTTTTCGCTTCAACCTTAACCAAGACGACTAAAAAAGTCGGGAGGAAAGATGGAAACTGTAGTTGGTTTGACCGCGATCGCCGTTGCTCTGCTGATTGGCCTGGGCGCTCTGGGTACCGCCATTGGCTTCGGTCTGCTGGGTGGCAAGTTCCTCGAAGGCGCCGCTCGTCAGCCGGAAATGGTTCCGATGCTGCAAGTCAAGATGTTCATCGTCGCCGGTCTGCTCGACGCCGTGACCATGATCGGTGTTGGTATCGCCCTGTTCTTCACCTTCGCTAACCCCTTCGTTGGTCAGATCGCCGGCTGATCACCCTCACGGGTGTAGGCAGGACTGATGGACAACGAACGAGCGAGGTGTTGGCGTGAACATTAATGCAACCCTGATAGGCCAGTCCGTTGCCTTCTTCATCTTCGTGCTCTTCTGCATGAAGTACGTGTGGCCGCCGATCATCTCGGCGCTGCGTGAGCGTGAGAAGAAGATTGCCGATGGCCTTGACGCTGCCAACCGCGCGGCTCGTGATCTGGAAGTGGCACAGCAGCAAGCCAACCAGAAAGTGAACGAAGCCAAGGGTCAAGCAGCCGAGATCATCGAGCAAGCCAACAAGCGTGCCGCTCAGATCGTCGAGGACGCACAGGCCAAGGCCCGTGCCGAAGGCGACCGGATCAAGGCGCAGGCTCAGGCGGAAATCGAGCAGGAAATCAACACCGCGAAGGACGCTCTGCGTGCTCGCGTCGGCGTGCTGGCCGTGGCCGGCGCCGAGAAGATCCTCGGATCGACCGTTGATGCCAATGCTCATGCCCAGTTGGTCGACCGACTGGCAGCGGAAATCTAAGCGAGGCCACCAATGGCAGAACTGAACACGCTGGCCCGGCCCTATGCCAAGGCGGCTTTCGAGTTCGCACAGTCCCAGCAGCAGCTGACCCAGTGGTCGGCCGCGCTAGGGCTGCTCGCCGCGGTATCCCAAGATGGGACCGTGCGCCAGCTGCTTCAGCAGCCGCAGTTGACTGCGGACGCCAAGGCCGGATTGCTCATCGATGTATGTGGCGATCAGCTGGATGCACAGTCCCAGAACTTCGTTCGGACCGTGGCAGAAAACAACCGGATCGACCTGTTCCCGGCCATCGCCGAGATCTACGAGGCGTACAAGGCCGAGCAGGAAAAATCCATCGAGGCGGAAGTCACCAGTGCTTTCGCCCTGAGCGACGAACAGCAAGACAAACTCGCCAAGGCTCTCAGCGCAAGGCTAGGTCGACAAGTGCGACTAAATGCATCCGAGGATGCGAGCCTGATCGGTGGTGTGGTTATCCGCGCCGGCGACTTGGTAATCGATGGCTCCGTTCGCGGCAAGCTCGCGCAACTGGCCGAAGCGTTGAAACCTTGAGTTTGAAGGGGCAGTAGCATGCAGCAACTCAATCCTTCCGAAATTAGTGAAATCATCAAGGGTCGCATCGACAAGCTCGAC
Source organism: Pseudomonas flavocrustae (assembly GCF_029872515.1). Lineage (NCBI taxonomy): Bacteria > Pseudomonadati > Pseudomonadota > Gammaproteobacteria > Pseudomonadales > Pseudomonadaceae > Pseudomonas > Pseudomonas flavocrustae. The sequence continues at coordinate 106,818 of NZ_JAPDIQ010000008.1, forward strand.
GTGACCTCGCAAGCCCGCAACGAAGGCACCATCGTCAGCGTGTCTGACGGTATCGTGCGGATCTTCGGTCTGGCCGACGTCATGTACGGCGAAATGATCGAATTCCCCGGCGGCATCTACGGCATGGCGCTGAACCTGGAGCAGGACTCCGTCGGCGCCGTGGTCCTGGGTAGCTACCTGGGTCTGGCCGAAGGCATGAGCGCCAAGTGCACCGGCCGCATCCTGGAAGTCCCGGTTGGTCCGGAACTGCTGGGCCGCGTCGTCGACGCCCTGGGCAACCCCATCGATGGCAAGGGTCCGCTGAACGCCAGCGCCACCGACGCCGTCGAGAAGGTCGCACCGGGCGTGATCTGGCGTCAGTCGGTCGACCAGCCGGTGCAGACCGGCTACAAAGCCGTCGATGCCATGATCCCGGTAGGCCGCGGTCAGCGTGAGCTGATCATCGGTGACCGTCAGATCGGCAAGACCGCCATGGCGATCGATGCCATCATCAACCAGAAGAACAGCGGCATCCGCTGCGTCTACGTCGCCATTGGTCAGAAGCAGTCGACCATCGCCAACGTGGTGCGCAAGCTGGAAGAGAACGGCGCTCTGCACAACACCATCGTGGTGGCGGCCAGTGCGTCCGAATCGGCGGCTCTGCAGTTCCTCGCGCCCTACTCGGGTTGCACCATGGGCGAATACTTCCGCGACCGCGGTGAAGACGCCCTGATCGTCTATGACGATCTGTCCAAGCAGGCCGTGGCCTATCGCCAGATCTCCCTGCTGCTGCGTCGTCCGCCGGGCCGTGAAGCCTATCCCGGCGACGTGTTCTATCTCCACAGCCGTCTGCTCGAGCGCGCTTCCCGCGTCTCCGCCGACTACGTCGAGAAGTTCACCAACGGCGCCGTGACCGGCAAGACCGGCTCGCTGACCGCACTGCCGATCATCGAGACCCAGGCCGGCGACGTGTCCGCCTTCGTTCCGACCAACGTGATCTCCATCACCGACGGCCAGATCTTCCTGGAAGCCGGCCTGTTCAACTCGGGCATCCGCCCGGCGGTCAACGCCGGTGTCTCGGTATCCCGTGTGGGTGGTGCGGCCCAGACCAAGATCATCAAGAAGCTGTCCGGCGGTATCCGTACCGCGCTGGCCCAGTACCGTGAACTGGCGGCCTTCGCCCAGTTCGCCTCGGACCTGGACGAAGCCACCCGCAAGCAGCTCGAGCATGGTCAGCGCGTCACCGAGCTGATGAAGCAGAAGCAGTACGCGCCCATGTCCATCGCCGAGATGTCCCTGAGCCTGTACGCCGCCGAGCGTGGTTTCCTGAGCGATGTGTCCCTGGACAAGATCGGTAGCTTCGAGCAGGCCCTGATCGCCTACTTCAACCGCGATCACGCCGACCTGATGGCCAAGATCAACGTGAAGGGCGACTTCAACGACGAGATCGACGCCGGCATCAAGGCGGGAATCGAGAAGTTCAAGGCCACGCAAACCTGGTAAGCCGCGACGGGGGCGCCAGCCCCCGTTTGCCAACCCGATAGGTGTCACATGGCAGGCGCAAAAGAGATTCGCGGCAAGATCGCGAGCATCAAAAGCACACAGAAGATCACCAGCGCCATGGAAAAGGTTGCGGTCAGCAAGATGCGTAAGGCTCAGGCCCGCATGGCTGCCAGCAAGCCTTATGCCGAGCGCATCCGCGCTGTGATCGGCCACCTGGCCAACGCCAACCCCGAGTACCGCCATGCCTTCATGGTGGAACGCGAGGTCAAGCGCGTCGGCTACATCGTGGTCAGCTCCGATCGGGGTCTGGCCGGTGGTCTGAACACCAACCTGTTCAAGGCTCTGGTTCGCGACATGAGCGACCAGCGCGGCAAGGGTGTGGAAATCGATCTGGCGGTGATCGGGGCCAAGGGTGCCTCCTTCTTCCGCAGCTTCGGCGGCAACGTGGTCGCGGCCATCAGCCACCTTGGCGAAGCCCCGGCGATCGGCGATCTGATCGGCAGCATCAAGGTGATGCTGGATGCCTACCTGAACGGCCGTATCGACCGTCTGTACGTGGTGTCCAACGTCTTCGTCAACACCATGACCCAGAAGCCGACCATCCAGCAGCTGGTGCCTCTGGTGCCGGGCGAGGGCGGTGAGCTGCAGGGCAAGCACTGGGACTACCTCTACGAGCCCGACGCCAAGACCCTGCTCGACGGTCTGCTGGTGCGCTACGTGGAATCCCAGGTGTACCAGGCCGTGGTCGAGAACGCTGCCAGTGAACAGGCCGCGCGGATGATCGCGATGAAGAACGCCACCGACAACGCCGGCGATCTCATCAAGGACCTGCAGCTGGTCTACAACAAGGCTCGCCAGGCTGCGATCACCCAAGAAATTTCGGAAATCGTCGGCGGCGCCGCCGCGGTCTGACGGACAGCTTAAACATTCGAGGAACGCGAAATGAGTAGCGGACGTATCGTACAAATCATCGGCGCCGTGATCGACGTGGAATTCCCGCGCGACGCGGTACCGCGCGTCTTTGACGCCCTCAAGGTGCAGGGTGCCGAAACCACCCTGGAAGTCCAGCAGCAGCTGGGCGACGGCGTGGTCCGTACCATCGCCATGGGTAGCACCGAAGGCCTCAAGCGCGGCCTGAACGTGGGCAACACCGGCGAGGCCATCAAGGTCCCGGTCGGCGTCAAGACCCTCGGCCGCATCATGGACGTGCTGGGCAACCCCATCGACGAAGCCGGCCCCATCGGCGAGGAAGAGCGCTGGGAAATCCACCGCAAGGCCCCGTCCTACGCGGAGCAGGCCGGTGGTAACGATCTGCTGGAAACCGGCATCAAGGTCATCGACCTGGTCTGCCCCTTCGCCAAGGGCGGCAAGGTCGGCCTGTTCGGCGGCGCCGGCGTGGGCAAGACCGTCAACATGATGGAACTCATCCGTAACATCGCCATCGAGCACAGCGGTTATTCCGTGTTCGCCGGCGTGGGCGAGCGTACCCGTGAAGGGAACGACTTCTACCACGAGATGAAGGACTCCAACGTTCTGGACAAGGTCGCCCTGGTCTATGGCCAGATGAACGAGCCGCCGGGCAACCGTCTGCGCGTGGCCCTGACCGGTCTGACCATGGCCGAGAAATTCCGTGACGAAGGCCGTGACGTCCTGCTGTTCGTCGACAACATCTACCGCTACACCCTGGCCGGCACCGAAGTGTCCGCGCTGCTGGGTCGTATGCCGTCCGCGGTGGGCTACCAGCCGACCCTGGCCGAGGAGATGGGTGTCCTGCAGGAGCGCATTACCTCCACCAAGCTGGGTTCGATCACCTCCGTCCAGGCCGTTTACGTCCCTGCCGATGACTTGACCGACCCGTCCCCGGCGACCACCTTCGCCCACCTGGACGCCACCGTGGTTCTGTCCCGTGACATCGCCTCCCTGGGTATCTACCCGGCGGTCGATCCCCTGGACTCCACCTCGCGCCAGCTGGACCCGAACGTGATCGGCCAGGAGCACTACGACACCGCTCGCGGTGTTCAGTACGTGCTGCAGCGCTACAAGGAGCTGAAGGACATCATCGCGATCCTGGGCATGGACGAACTGTCCGAGTCCGACAAGCAGCTGGTATCCCGTGCTCGTAAGATCCAGCGCTTCCTGTCCCAGCCGTTCTTCGTGGCCGAGGTCTTCACCGGTTCGCCCGGCAAGTACGTGTCCCTCAAGGACACCATCGCCGGCTTCTCCGGGATCCTGCGTGGCGACTACGATCACCTGCCCGAGCAGGCGTTCTACATGGTCGGCGGCATCGACGAAGCCATCGAGAAAGCCAAGAAACTGTAACTGCCGCGCCCGGCGACGGGCGCTCTTAGAGGCACGCTATGGCCAAGACAGTCCAATGCGACATCGTCAGCGCGGAAGGGGAAATCTTCTCCGGCGCGGTGGAGATGATCATCGCCCACGGCCACCTGGGTGATCTGGGTATCGCCCCGGGCCATGCGCCGCTGCTCACCGATCTGAAACCGGGCCCCATCCGCCTGGTCAAGGCCGGGGGTGTCGAGGAGGTGTTCTACATCTCCGGTGGTTTCCTGGAAGTGCAGCCGAATGTCGTCGAGGTGCTGGCCGATACCGCCAGCCGCGCCGGTGACATCGACGAAGCTGCCGCTCTGGAAGCCAAGCAGCGCGCCGAGGCAGCCCTGAGCGACAAGGGCACGGAGTTCGACTACACCGCTGCCGCCACTCAGCTCGCCGAAGCCGCCGCCCAGCTGCGTACCATCCAGCAGCTCAAGCGGCAGGCCAAGCGCTAAGCGCAAGGTCAGGCTGTAACGACAAGGGTAGCTTCGGCTACCCTTTTCTTTTGTCGCCCGAAAAGTGGGCGAGAAACTTCGCGTGGTCGGACTCGAAAGGCGCCTGTCGCCTTCGGTCGCCGGCCCGATCCTTCCTCCTGTCTCCGAGGTTCCGATGTCCCTGGAAATCGTCATCCTGGCTGCTGGTCAGGGCACCCGCATGAGATCCGCTCTACCCAAGGTGCTGCATCCCGTGGCCGGTCGCAGCATGCTGGGGCATGTCCTCGACCGCGCCCATGAATTGCAGCCAGCCGGCATTCACGTCGTCATCGGGCATGGCGCCGACCAGGTCCGTAGCCAGCTGGCCGCCGACGACGTGAGCTTCGTGGTCCAGGCCGAGCAGCTCGGCACCGGCCATGCCGTGGCCCAGGCTGCGCCGGCGCTGACGGCGGAGCGGGTGCTGATCCTCTATGGCGATGTTCCCCTGATCCAGACCGAGACCCTGCAGCGCCTGCTGCAGCAGGTGGATGACGGTCACCTGGCGCTGCTGACCGTGGAGCTGGACGATCCCACCGGCTATGGCCGCATCCTGCGCGATGACCAGGGGCGGGTAACCGCCATCGTCGAGCACAAGGACGCCAGCGACGCCCAGCGCACCATTCGCGAAGGCAATACCGGCATTCTTGCGGTACCCGGTCGGCGACTGGCGGATTGGCTGGGCCGCTTGTCCAACAGCAATGCCCAGGGCGAGTATTACCTGACCGACGTCATCGCCCTCGCGGTAGCGGACGGCCTGACCATCGCCACCAGCCAGCCAGCGGATGCCATGGAAGTACAGGGCGCCAACGATCGCCGGCAACTGGCTCAGCTGGAGCGGCACTTCCAGCAACGCGCCGCCGAGCGCCTGATGCTGCAGGGCGTGACCCTGCTGGACCCCCTGCGCTTCGATCAGCGTGGGCAGGTCGAGGCCGGCCGCGACGTCTCCATCGACGTCAATGTCATTCTCGAAGGTCGGGTGGTGCTGGAGGACGGCGTGAGCATCGGCCCGAATTGCGTGATCAAGGACAGCGTCCTCAAGCGCGGCGCCATCATCAAGGCCAACAGTCATCTGGATGGTGCCGTGGTAGGGGAGGGTGCCGACGTCGGTCCCTTCGCTCGCCTGCGACCCGGTAGCGAACTGGGCAGCAAGGCCCACGTGGGCAACTTCGTCGAGCTGAAGAACGCTCATCTACAGGATGGCGCCAAGGCCGGTCACCTCACCTACCTGGGTGATGCCAGCATAGGTCCAGGCAGCAACATAGGCGCGGGTACTATTACCTGCAACTATGACGGCGCTAACAAGTTTCGAACCGAAATCGGTGCGGATGTTTTTGTGGGTTCCAACAGTTCGCTGGTGGCTCCGGTCAGCCTCGGCGCGGGCGCGACCACGGCGGCTGGCTCGGTCATCACGGCAGATGTTCCCGCTGATACCCTGGCGCTGGGGCGGGCCCGGCAGGTCAACAAGACCGGCTGGCAGCGACCGAAGAAGGCCCCCAAGACTTGACGGCCGCTCGCTATTAGGTTTTGATTCGATCAATTATATTTCGAATCGAAATTTATGACCCGTCGCAATACCGCGCAGCGCCGTCATGCCATCCTCGCCCAGCTTCAGGAGCAGGGCGAGGTCAGCGTGGACGGGCTGGCCCGTCAGCTGGAGACCTCCGAGGTCACCATCCGCAAGGATCTGGCCGCCCTTGAGCGCAATGGCCTGCTCCTGCGTCGCTACGGCGGCGCGGTGGCCATGCCCCAGGAACTGCTGGTCGAGGCACCGCCTCAGGCGTCGCCCTTCAAGCAGGCCATCGCCCGGGCTGCGGCCCAGCGCCTGCGCGAACATGCACGGATCATCATCGACTGCGGCAGCACCACGGCGGCGCTGATTCCCCAGCTCGATCGCCGCCCCGGGCTGGTGGTCATGACCAATTCCCTGCAGGTGGCCATGGCGCTGCGCGAGCTGGAGCAGGAACCCATGCTGCTGATGACCGGCGGCACCTGGGATCCGCATTCGGAATCCTTCCAGGGCCAGGTCGCCGAGCAGGTGCTCAGATCCTACGACTTCGACCAGCTGTTCATCGGCGCCGACGGTCTCGATCCGGAGCGCGGTACCACCACCTTCAACGAGCATCTGTCGCTGTCGCGAGTGATGGCCGAGGTAGCGCGGGAAGTGGTGGTCATGGCCGAAGCGAGCAAGCTGGGCAGGCGAATTCCCAATCTGGAACTACCTTGGGAAAGGGTGGACGTGCTCATCACCGATGAGCGCCTGCCCGCCGAGGCAGCCCGGGCAATCGAAACCCGGGGGGTGCAGGTGGTCTGCGCCCCTGTGGAAAACTAGACAATCAGGTCATCCACAGGCGGCCCTGCCGGGTCGCTGTGGATAAGACGGCAACGGGAGGTAAGCATGTGTGGAATCGTCGGCGCCATTGCCGAGCGTAACATCACCGCCATTCTGGTCGAGGGTCTCAAGCGCCTGGAATACCGTGGCTACGACAGCGCCGGCTTGGCCCTGCTGGATGGCCAGGGCGAGTTGCAGCGCCTGCGCCGCATCGGCAAGGTCAGCGAGCTGGAAGCGGCGCTGCTGGCCGATCCCCTGGCCGGTCGCCTGGGCATCGCCCACACCCGCTGGGCTACCCATGGTGCGCCCACCGAGGCCAATGCCCACCCGCATTTCTCTCAGGGTGACGTGGCCGTGGTGCACAACGGCATCATCGAAAACCACGAAGCCCTGCGCGCCCAGCTCAAGGCTCAGGGCTATGTCTTCACCTCCCAGACCGACACCGAGGTCATCGTCCACCTGCTGCACCTCAGGCTGCAGGACAGCGGCGACTTGACCACGGCGCTCAAGGCAGCGGTCAAGGAGCTGCACGGTGCCTACGGCCTGGCGGCGGTCTGGCGCCAGCAGCCGGATCGCCTGGTGGCGACCCGCAGCGGCAGTCCCCTGGTGATCGGCCTCGGCCTCGGCGAGAACTACCTGGCCTCCGACCAGCTGGCGCTGCGTCAGGTCACCGACCGTTTCGTCTATCTGGAAGAAGGCGACGTGGCCGAGATCCGCCTGGATCAGGTCCACCTCTGGGACGTGAACGGCGTGCCGGTCCAGCGCGAGACGGTGCAGTACCACGAAGGCAGCGAGGCGGCCGACAAGGGCGCCTATCGCCACTTCATGCTCAAGGAGATCCACGAGCAGCCCAGCGTGGTCCAGCGCACCCTGGAAGGGCGGCTGGGTGATGGGCAGGTGCTGCCCGAGGCCTTTGGTCCCTCGGCGTCCGCGTTGTTTGCCAAGGTGCGCCAGGTGCAGATCGTCGCCTGTGGCACCAGCTTCCACGCCGGTTCGGTGGCGCGCTACTGGATCGAGGAATACGTAGGGATTCCCTGCCAAGTGGAGGTGGCCAGCGAATTCCGCTATCGCCGCGTCGCCGTCAGCCCGGATACCCTGTTCGTCACCATCTCCCAGTCCGGCGAGACCGCCGATACCCTGGCCGCGCTGCGCATGGCCAAGCAATCCGGCTATCTGAGCAGTCTGGCGATCTGCAACGTGGCGACCAGCTCCCTGGTGCGCGAATCCCAGCTGAGCTTCCTGACCCAGGCCGGTCCGGAGATCGGCGTGGCCTCGACCAAGGCCTTCACCACCCAGCTGGTCTCCCTGCTGTTGCTGACCCTGAGTCTGGGACGCTGCCAGCAACGCCTGGATGCCGGTGTCGAGGCCGAGCTGGTGGCCGAGCTGCGCCGGCTGCCGGCGCGTCTGGATGAGGCGCTGGCCATGGACAAGACCGTCGAGAAGCTCGCCGAGTCCTTTGCCGAGAAGCACCACACCCTGTTCCTGGGGCGCGGCGAGCAGTATCCCGTGGCGATGGAAGGCGCACTCAAGCTCAAGGAGATCTCCTACATCCACGCCGAGGCCTATCCGGCCGGCGAACTCAAGCACGGTCCGCTGGCGCTGGTGGATGCCGATATGCCGGTGGTGACGGTGGCGCCCAACAACGAGCTGCTGGAAAAGCTCAAGTCCAACCTGCAGGAGGTGCGGGCGCGGGGTGGTCAGCTGATCGTCTTCGCCGACGAGCGCGCCGCTTTCGAGGAAGGCGAGGGCACCCGCATCGTGCCCATGCCGCACATCCACGATGCCCTGTCGCCGATCCTCTACACCATCCCGCTGCAGCTGCTGTCCTACCACGTGGCCGTGTTCAAGGGCACCGATGTGGATCAGCCGCGCAACCTGGCCAAGTCGGTAACCGTGGAATAAGCGGTTCCACGTGGAACCTCAGGGTACGCGCCAGCTGCCCTGATTCTGCTGACTGCAGGCGACGGCCAGGAAGCGGCCGTCGCCGGGCTCACCGTAATAGTGGATGTCCTGCCGATAGGGCACACCCGGGCTACGCGCACCCTGGCAGATCCCGATCTCGCCCACCGGGCAGCGGTCGACGAAGCGCACCTCGGTCTGCTGACCCTTGAGCTGCGGCTGGCAGAAGCCGTCACGAAACAGCTGGGCGGGGATATCGATGTTGCTCTGGCAGATCTGCACGTCCACACTGGCCTGACGACTGCGGATCACGCAGGCATCGGCGAGTGCCAGTGACGGCAACAGCAGCAGCGGGATCAGCGATCGCCACATTCCAGCCCCTCTCCTCGATCAAATCGCCACTCTAGCATTCGACCTACCGCCATGCGCCTCGCCGATATCAAGACCCATGTGATCGCCGGTCCTCTGGGGGCCGGCAAGACCACCCTGATCCGCCAGCTGTTCGCCCAGCGTCCCGCCCATGAACGGTGGGCGATCCTGGTCAATGAATTCGGCCAGGTCGGACTCGATGCGGCGCTGATGACCCCGGACGACGAGGGCCTGAGTATCGCCGAGGTCCCGGGTGGTTGCCTGTGCTGCGTCCAGGGCGTACCCCTGCAGGTGGCCCTCACACGGCTGTTGCGACGCGCTCGGCCGCAGCGGCTGTTCATCGAGCCCTCCGGTCTCGGCCATCCCGCCAGCCTCTATCGGCAACTCCAGGCCTCGCCCTGGGCCGGGGTGCTGAGCCTGCAACCCCTGATCTGGGTAGTGGATGCCCGGCAGGTGCTGCAAGGCCAGCCCCTGCCGGAGGCCCAGCAACAGGCGCTGGAGCAGGCCGGTCTGGTCGTGCTCAACAAGAGCGCCGGTCTGGACCGGACACTCCTGCCTGCGCAACTGGGCGACACACCGCTGTACTGGACCGAGGGCGGGCGGATCCCCCTGGCCGAACTGCCCCTGGCAAGTGCCGAGCCATCGGCTGGCGGCGAGCTGCCCGAGCCTGGCGCCGTCATCAGCCCGCAGGCACTGCTGCTGCCGGGGCGTCCGCTGCGCTTCAGCCATATCCAGGAGGGACACCAGGCCGTCGGTTGGCGCTGGCATTCCAGTCACAGCTTCGATGGGCCGGCGCTGCTGACCCTGCTGGGTGGGCTTCCTGGCCTGCTCAGATTGAAGGCGGTCCTGCAACTGGCGGACGGCTGGCAGGCCTACAATGGTCTCGCCGGAGAAGGGCGCTGGGAACCGACGCCATGGCGGCGTGACAACCGGCTGGAGCTGATCCTGAAGGAGAGGCCGGATCTAGAGGCTCTCGAAAAGGCGCTGCGCGGGACCATTCGCGACATTTGAGGTTGCCAAATTTCTTCAGTTAATGATAATGATTATTAAATTTACTTCCTCTGCGTATTGTTCCCATGGCTCCGACGTCGCTTGCCAAGCCTGACCCCCTCGTAATCGCTGCACGTTTCGACGGCGATGAGGTGGAATCCGTCCAGGGACCCGTCAGGGCCGCCCTGACCGGCGACGTGGAGCCGGTGGCAGGGGTCAATGCCGAGCGAAGCGAGCCTTCGGCCACCATCCTGTCGTTCCGCATGCCCGAGCGTAACGAAGAGATCCTGACACCGGTACTGACCCCGGTCGGTGCGGCCGAGCCGGGCGAGCAGCCACCGCGTGGCCGTGGCTGGGGCGCCGCCTCGGCGCTGTCGCTGATCATGCATGCCAGCATGGCAGCGGCGCTGTTCATGGTGGTCCAGGCGCCGCCGGAGTTGAAGATCGCCAAGGGTGACGAACCCATGCAGGTCAGCTTCATCCAGTTGCCCAAACCGGTTCCTGAACCCCCGGCGCAAACCCCGGCACCGCCCGCGCCGCCGCCGCCACAACCCGAACCGCCGCCCCCGGAGCCTCCCAAGCCCGTGGAACCACCGAAGCCGGTGGAGCCGCCCAAGCCAGTGGTGGAAAAGCCCAAACCCAAGCCGAAGCCCAAGCCGGTCGAACACAGCCAGCAGAAGCCGCTGCCGAAAAAGGTCGAGCCTGCACCGGAGCCCGTCGCCCAGGCCGCGCCGTCACCGGCACCCGCGCCTGCGGCCACCGCTGCACCCAGTCAGCCGGCGCCGGCCGCGGCGCCTTCCGGCCCGCCAAAGACCGCGGGTCTGCCTACCGGCAGCATCGACGACGCCGATATCCGGCCGGTCAAGATGACACCGCCGGAATACCCGGAAATGCTCCGTCGTCGCGGTGTGGGTGGCGAGGTGCGGGTGATGTTCACCGTGACCGCTGACGGTCGACTGGCCGACATCCAGGTGCTGGAAGCCTCCAACAAGCAACTGGAGCGCGCCGTGCTCGAGGTGCTGGGCGAGTGGCGCTTCGCCCCGCGGGTCTCCGGTGGTCAGATCGTGCCGCGCAAGGCGACCAAGACCTTCAACTTCAAGATCCAGCGCCGCTAGGTCGTCAGATCGCGCAGTCCCTGTTCGCTGGACCGCTCCAGGTCTGGATAACGGGACGCGCCATGGTCGAGCATTGCCCGAGCCCGAGCCCGAGCCCGATGCCGTCGAACGACGGCGATCTAACCGGCAAAACTCAAAAGGTTTCCTTGAGCGCCTGATAGCGCTCTTGAAGTTCCCGGCGGATCTGCCGGCGCTGCTGGGCCTGCACACAGCGTCGCTTCTCGTCCGTCGTCGCCGGTTCGAGTTGGGGAACCGGGCAGGATTTGCCGTCTTCGTCCACGGCGACCATGGTGAAGAAACAGCTGTTGGTATGGCGTACCGAGCGTTGCTGGATGTTCTCGGTGATGACCTTGATGCCGATCTCCATGGAGGTGGTCCCGGTGTAGTTCACCGAGGCGAGAAAGGTCACCAACTCGCCGACATGGATAGGTTCGCGAAAGATCACCTGGTCCACCGATAGCGTGACCACGTAGCGCCCGGCATAGCGGCTGGCGCAGGCATAGGCCACTTCGTCGAGATACTTGAGAAGCGCGCCCCCGTGGACCTTGCCGGAAAAGTTGGCCAGGTCCGGGGTCATCAGGATGGTCATGCTCAACTGGTGGTTGCCGGCTTCCATGGGCGAATCCTCGAGGGGAAATCCTGTAGACGGCGCAGCGGCGCCGTCTGTCACAGCCATCAACGGCCGGCGGAGAGACCGAAGTCGATGGGCAGGTCGGCGCCGGAAATGGCTGCCGCCTGGGGCTGACAGAGGAAATAGACGAACTCGGCCACCTCTTCCGGCTGGATGAAACGCGCGGTTTCGCCCTGCGGATAGCGATTGAGCAGGTTGCGACGATAGCCCGCCGGATCGCCGCTGCCGTAGTGGGCAGCCTGGAAGTCCAGCATGGGGGTGTCGATGTCGCCTGGCGAGACGGCGTTGACCCGTACGCCATCGCGCGCCAGCTCCACCGCCAGATTCTGGCTGAAGAAGCGCACCGCCGCCTTGGCGGCACCATAGGCTGCCGCACCGGCGATGGGCTGACGCCCGGCGCCGCTGGCGACATTGATGATGACGCCGCGATTTTCCTTGAGGAAGGGGATGGCCGCCGAGCACATGAAGAAGGTGGCCTTGAGATTGACCGCCATCACCAGGTCGTAGTCGTCCTCGGTAAAGGTCTCCACCTCGCCTTCGCGCCAGATGCCCGCGGCATTGATCAGGGCATCCAGGCGCCCGGTACGGGCCATGACCTTGCTGACCAGGGAGCGGCAGCCCTCGGCGCTGGAGATATCGGCGGTCACGCTGGAATCCAGGCCGACGATGCCGTTCAGCCCATGCAGGCCCTCGGCATCGCGGTCGGCGGCGGCAACGCGCCAGCGACTCTGGGCGAAGCGTTGCGCCAGGGCGCGGCCGAGGCCGCCCGCAGCGCCGGTGATCAGGACGACGGGAGTGCTCATGACGCTTCCTCCGGAGTGATGGCCTTATCCAGACCCGTGTCGGGCGGGGTCGTTCAGTACCGGCCCGGTCAGCCTTCCAGCCAGACGTCGCGCGCCCAGATCCACACCGAATCCCAGGATTCGTCGGTCAGGTCGCCGTCTTCCCACAACAGTACCTCGCCTTCCTGACTGACGCAGTAGTAGCCGTCGTCGCTGGCGCAGAGGGGAATGTACTCCCGTGGCAGGCCTTCGTCCCAGGCAGTGGCGGCCACTTCCGGCAGATAGGTGTGGGACTGCGGATCGGTGACGGTCACCGGCTCGATACGGCCATAGACCACGTCGCTGACGGTCAGCAGGAATTCACGGAATTCCGGCGGCAGACTGATGAGCAGTTCTTCCTCGATCTCGACCAGCAGGTCTTCGTCGGGCAGCTCCAGGGGTACGGGAACGGGTTCGTTTTCTTCACGCAGGCGTTCGATGACGTCTTCCATAGCAGGCCTCTCTCGAAATGCGCACCGGATAAAGGGAAAAGAGGCGCGCAAGGTTAGCAGTTCAGTCTGGGATAACGGCAGCTTCCGTGCGGACTTGATAGCGGTTTCGAGAGATGTTCGGCAGGCGGCGCCCATGAAAAAGCCCGGCGTAGAGCCGGGCTTTTCGGTAAAGCGCCGTTATCAGGCGTTCTGGCGGATACCGGCCAGCAGCCAGGGCTGGTTCTCGCCGGCCACGCGCTCCATGCGCCAGCTTTCGCTGAACGGCTGGCCCTGGTCGAAGCGCGATTCCTTGGATACACCGTTGAAGGTGATGGTGGCGATGGTCTTACCTTGCAGATCCTCGACACCGTCCAGGGTAGCGTTCAGGTTCTCGATGTAGGTGGACTGGAAGCCTTCGCCCAGCGCAGCGCGCTCGTCACGCAGCCACTGCAGCATCTGCGGGGTGACGAACTCGGAGATCTTGTCCATCTCGTTGGCGTCCCAGTGCTGCTGCAGGCTCATGAAGTGATCACGACCGGCTGCCACGAAGCGCTCGGCATTGAACCAGCTCGGTGCGTTGATCACCGGCGCGGCACCGGTAGCGGCACCCCCGAACATACCGCCATTGCTGGGCTGGTTGGGCATCTCGCGCTGCATGGGCGCATGACCGGCCACGGCGGGCTGCGGACCGGCCTGCTGCTTGCGACGGGCGATCAGGCGGAAGATCACGAAGGCGATGAGGGCCAGGATCAGGAAGTCGAAGAACTGGAAGCCTTCGAAGCCGTCACCCATGAACATGGAGGCCAGCAGACCACCGGCGGCGATACCGGCCAGCGGGCCGAGCCAGCGCGAGGCGCCACTGGGACGGGCAGCGGCGGCGGCGCCAGCACCGGCGGCAGGAGCGGCCATGCCCGGCTGCTGGGTCGGCGCGGCCTGGCGGGTCTGGTGGATGGGCGCGGCGCCAGCGGACTTGCCGGCGCCCATGCGTTTGGCATTGGCATCCAGGCTGAGCGTGAGGCCCAGGCACAGGATCATGAAGATGCTCATCAGGCGTTGCATGTGGTGTTCTCTCTGTGAAGAGTCTGGTGTTGGATACATCTTGCGCTGCCCGGTCAAGTACAGCCAGCGTGAATTGTTTCGGTATTTTGCCCTGTCGGCGTTCCCTGGAAGCAGGCCGCCAAGTGCCTGCGACCGTTGAAAATTTCCAAGCACATCAATCTATTACAGATTTTTGCAAAATCCGTCACAAGAGTTTGCAGATGCTAGTCTTGGTCTCCAGTCAGCGCAGGTGTCGGGAGAGTGCCCGGCCCGTCAGAGGAGGGCCCGGCCGATGCATGCTCTAGCTTTTATCCAGGACATGGCCGTCATCATGCTGGTGGCCGGCGTGGTGACCATCCTCTTCCATCGCCTCAAGCAGCCCGTGGTCCTGGGCTATATCCTCGCCGGCTTCATCATCGGACCCCACACCCCGCCATTCGGTCTGATCCACGACGAAGAAAGCATCAAGACCCTCGCCGAGGTGGGGGTCATCTTCCTGATGTTCAGCCTCGGTCTGGAATTCTCGCTGCGCAAGCTGTTCCGGGTGGGCGCCACGGCCTTCATCGCCGCCTTCCTAGAAATCAGCCTGATGCTCTGGCTGGGTTACCAGGTGGGGCAGATGTTCGGCTGGTCGCACATGGATTCGCTGTTCCTCGGCGCCATCCTGGCCATCTCCTCGACCACCATCATCGTCAAGGCGCTCAACGAGCTGAAGATGAAGCACGAGCGCTTCGCCCAGCAGATCTTTGGCGTGCTGATCGTCGAGGACATCCTCGGCATCGGCATCATCGCCCTGCTGTCGGGCCTGGCGGTGAGCGGCTCGGTGGAGCCGGGCGCGGTGGCCTCGACCCTGGGCAAGCTGAGTCTGTTCATGATCGTGGCCCTGGTCATCGGCATCCTGCTGGTGCCGCGCCTGCTGGCCTACGTGGCCACCTTCGAAAGCAACGAGATGCTGCTGATCACGGTGCTGGGACTCTGCTTCGGCTTCTGCCTGCTGGTGGCCAAGCTGGAGTACAGCGTGGTGCTGGGTGCCTTCCTGATCGGCGCCATCATGGCCGAGTCGCGCCAGCTGCTGCAGATCGAAAAGCTGGTGGAGCCGCTGCGCGACATGTTCAGCGCCATCTTCTTCGTCGCCATCGGCCTGCTGCTCGACCCCAAGGTGCTGGTGGAATACGCCTGGCCGATCACCGTGATCAGCGTCGCCGTGGTCCTGGGCAAGATCCTCGCCTGCAGCCTGGGGACCCTGATCGCCGGCAACGACGGCCGGACTTCGCTGCGGGTCGGCATGGGTCTGGCGCAGATCGGCGAGTTCTCCTTCATCATCGCCACCCTGGGGATCACCCTGGGCGTCACCAGCCATTTCCTCTATCCGGTGGCGGTGGCCGTGTCGGCGGTCACCACGCTGCTCACCCCCTATCTGATCAGGGCCGCCGATCCGCTGGCGTTGTGGATCGGCCGCTGGCTGCCGCAGCCCCTGCAGCGGGTACTGGGCATCTATGGCGAATGGCTGCGCAGCATCCAGCCCCAGGGCGAGAAGGCGGTTTTGGCCGGCATGATGAGGCGCATCCTGCTGCAGATCGGCATCAACCTGTCGCTGGTCATCGCCATCTTCCTCGGCGGGGGCTATTTCGCCGGCGGCCTGGCGAGCTGGCTCAGCGCCTGGATCGCCGATCCCGATCTGCAGAAGGCCTGCATCTGGGGTGGCGCGTTGCTGCTGTCGCTGCCCTGCCTGATCGCCGCCTATCGCAAGCTCAAGGCCCTGGCCATGCTGATGGCCGAACTCAGCGTCAGGCAGAACCAGGCCGGGCGCTATACGCAGCCGGTGCGGCGACTGGTCAGCGAGTTGATCCCGCTGCTGTCGCTGGCCGGCATCCTGGTGCTGCTGGCGGCCCTGAGCAGCAGCATCCTGCCGCGCGGCGAGCTGTTGCTGCTGATCGGCCTGGTCGCGGTGGTGGTGATCGCGGTGCTGTGGCGCTGGTTCATCCGCGTCCATTCGCGGCTGCAGATCGCCTTCATCGAGACCCTGGAACAGGACAAGGGCGGACAGCATTAGGCCGCTTTTGCGCAATCCTGCCATTGCCGGCTGGGGATCGACGCGGCAGAATCGCTCTAAGTCGCCCGTTTGAATGAACGGGGCGATGGCAAGGGAATGCGCAATGCAGGAAATCGGCTTGGCCGCTTTCTGCCGTCCGGCAATCTCCCACCGGCGGTCAGGCCCTTTTCCTGCGCCCCTTCAAGGTCGCCAGGCGAGCAGCAGCACGCCCCCGCCGATGGCGGCGATGCCGCACCACTGGCGCAGGTCCAGGCGCTCACCCAGCAGCGCCACGCCAAAGATCGCCACCAGCACCACGCTCAGCTTGTCCACTGGCGCCACCAGCGACGCCGGGCCCAGCTTGAGCGCCCGGTAGTAGCACAGCCAGGACAGGCCGGTGGCCACGCCCGAGAGCAGCAGGAACAGATAGCTGCGCCCGGCGATGCCGGCCAGGGGTTGCGCCTGCCCGGTGGCCAGGACGATGGCCGCCAGGACAACCACGACCACCAGGGTGCGCAGCAGGGTGGCAAAATCGGCGTTGACGTGTTCCACGCCCAGCTTGCCGAAGATGGCCGTGAGGGCGGCGAAGGCCGCTGCCAGGAGCGCCCAGAACAGCCAGGAGGCGGTCATCGCTAGAGGGGTTCGAGCTTGGCGTAGCTCACCATCAGCCACTTGCTGCCTTCGGACTTGAAGTTGACCTGCACCCGGGCATGGGCGCCGGAGCCCTCGTAGTTGAGGATGACGCCTTCGCCAAACAGGGCATGACGCACCGGCTGACCGAGGCTGAAGGTGGTTTCCGGCACCGGCGCCTGGGCGAAGAGGTTGGGACGACTACCGGCGAAGGGCTGCTTGACCGCATTGGACAGGCGCACCTCCTGGATCAGGCCGTCCGGTACCTCGCGGACGAAGCGCGACACCTTGTTGTAGGTCTCGCTGCCGTAGAGACGGCGGGTCTCCGCATAGCTCATCACCAGGCGGCGCATGGCGCGGGTGATACCCACATAGGCCAGGCGACGTTCCTCTTCCAGACGGCCGGGTTCCTCCAGGCTCATCTTGTGCGGAAACAGCCCTTCCTCCATGCCGGCGAGGAACACCAGGGGGAATTCCAGGCCCTTGGCGCTGTGCAGGGTCATCAGCTGGACGCTGTCTTCGTGGCTGTCGGCCTGGGTGTCCCCGGATTCCAGGGCCGCGTGGTCGAGGAAAGCCGCCAGGGGCGTCATCTCCTCGTCACCGCTGAAATCGAAGGAACGCGCGGCGCTGACCAGTTCTTCCAGGTTTTCCACCCGTGCCTGGCCTTTCTCGCCCTTTTCTTCCTTGTGGAAGGTGACCAGGCCGGTCTGCTCGATGATCTGCTGCACCAGGTTGTGCAGGGACAGGTCCTCGGCCTTGAGGGCCAGGGTATCAACCAGCTCGACGAAGACGTTGAGCGCCGAGGCGGCGCGACCCGACACCGCGCGGGCGCCGACCAGGTCGTGCAGCGCCTGCCACAGTGAGGTGTTCTGCGCCCGGGCCGCGCTGCGCAGCGCCTCCACGGTCTTCTCGCCGATGCCCCGCGGCGGCACGTTGATCACCCGCTCCAGAGCCGCGTCGTCATGGCGATGCTGGATCAGCCGCAGGTAGGCCATGGCGTTCTTGATCTCGGCGCGCTCGAAGAATCTCAGACCGCCATAGATGCGATAGGGGATCTTCTCGCGCAGCAGCGCCTCTTCCAGCACCCGCGACTGGGCGTTGGAGCGGTAGAGGATCGCCATCTCGCTGCGCCGGCTGCCCTTCTTGAACTCGCTCTCGATGGTTTCGACGATGTAGCGGGCTTCGTCGTGCTCGTTGAAGCTGGCATAGAGGGTGATGGCCTCGCCTTCGCCGGTATCGGTCCACAGCTCCTTGCCGAGACGGCCGAAGTTGTGGGCGATCAGGCCGTTGGCGGCCTTGAGAATGGTATCGGTGGAACGGTAGTTCTGCTCCAGGCGGATGATCTCGGCCGAGAAGTCCTCGTTGAACTGCTGGATGTTCTCGATCTTGGCGCCGCGCCAGCCATAGATGGACTGGTCGTCGTCGCCCACCACCATGAGGCTGGCGCCGTTCTGGGCGAGGTGCTTGAGCCAGGCGTACTGGACGGCGTTGGTGTCCTGGAATTCGTCGACTAGGAGATGCTGGAAACGCCGCTGGTAGTGTTCCAGCAGGCTGGGATTGTTGCGCCACAGATCCAGTGCGCGCAGCAGCAGCTCGGAGAAGTCGATCACTCCAGCACGGGCGCAGGCCGCCTCGTAGGCTTCGTAGATGCTGCGCATGGTGCTGAGGAAGAGATCGCCGGCGGCCTGGATATGCTGCGGCCGCAGGCCTTCGTCCTTCTGACCGTTGATGAACCACTGCGCCTGGCGTGCCGGCCAGCGCTGCTCGTCGAGGCCCAGCTCGCGGATCACCCGCTTGACGATGCGCTGCTGGTCGTCGCTGTCGAGGATCTGGAAATTCTGCGACAGCCCCGCTTCCTGCCAGTGGGCCCGCAGCAGACGGTGCGCGAGGCCGTGGAAGGTGCCGACCCACATGCCCTGGGGACTCATGCCGAGCAATTGCTCGATGCGGTGGCGCATCTCGGCGGCGGCCTTGTTGGTGAAGGTCACCGAAAGGATGGAGTGCGGCGAGGCGCGCTCGACCTGGATCAGCCAGGCGATGCGGTGCACCAGCACCCGGGTCTTGCCCGAGCCGGCACCGGCCAGGACCAGTTGGCGACCCAGGGGCGCGGCCACGGCCTGACGCTGGGCATCGTTGAGGGAATTGAGCAGCAGGGAGATGTCGTCATTCATCGCCGCATTCTACCGATGCGGTAGAAGGAGCGCCAAACCGGACGGATGGGAGGCGAGGCGGGTGGCGCGGGGCAGCCGAACCCCCGGCCAGCAGGGCTGGCCGGGGATAAGGGGAAGGCTTGGGAGCGGCGCGTCAGGCGGCGATCGGCGAGCGCCAGTCATCGGAACCGGAGGTGCCGGAGACCTCGTGGGTCCAGACGATCTTTCGGTAGGTGAAGTAGACGTCTTCCAGGTGGGTGAAGTGCGCCATGCTCGGGTCCTGGCAGTTGGGCATGCGCGACTGGACATCGACGATGATGGCGTCCTCCAGCTCGATGGTGAAGTAGTGCTCCTGGGTGCCGGTGGCCGAGGTGCGGTACCACTCCAGGCGGCACTTGCCGAGGCGTTCGCCGGAGGTGAGGGCGTTGAAGATCAGCGGCGAGGCCTTGTCGAAGACCTTGGTGATCATCAGCGGCTTGTGCACGCGCTGGCCGGTGGGCTGACCCGACTGGGGATCGCGGGGAATGATCACCTGGTGATTGAAGGCCTGGACCAGGATCTGGTCTTCGTGGCCTTCCTGGAAGATGTTGCCGACCGAGTCTTCGGTAAAGGTGCCGGCGGTGATCAGGCCTTGCTTGGTGCCTTCGAGGGACAGATACGCGGGGGTTGGCATGGTGCTCTCCTTGCCTGGTGATAGGGCTTCATGGCCCGGGTACCAGGTCTTAACAAGGGCCGTGCCATAACCGAAAAGTCCTTTCTGATCAGTGACTTGTAAAAGGACTACAAGACATGGGCCGGACTACTGTGCGCCACTGCTCGGGAATCTGCGCAAGGCCTTGCGCAGAGCGGTTCGAAAGCTGCTAGGGCTCAGGTAGTTGCCTGTCCGGGCGACTACCTGGTGCTGGCGGGAGGGCGAAAAAGACCCTGCTGAATCGTAATGACCAAGAGCCTTGGCGACCGTTATGTAGTATAAGTGCGACGCACTACATCCGCCCGCTAGACGAGATACGCCTGTGAACCTCATGCAACACATTGCTCAATCCCGCCACCTGCTGCGCAAGTCGGAGCTCAAGGTCGCCGAGCAGGTCATGGTGGATCCGGCTGCCGTCATGCACAGCTCCATGGCCGATCTCGCCCACAACGTTGGCGTGAGCGAGCCCACCATCGTGCGTTTCTGCCGGGCCATCGGTTGCGATGGCTTCCAGGATCTCAAGCTGCGCCTGGCGCAGAGCCTGGCGGCGGGGGCCAGTTTCGGCCAGTTCGCCATCCACGAGAACGACGCGGTGGAAGACTTCAGCCTGAAGATCTTCGACACCACCCTGCACACCCTCATGGACGTGCGCGAGCGCCTGGACATGCGGGCGCTGGAAACGGCCATCGAGGCGATCGCCAAGGCCCAGCGGGTGATGTTCTACGGCTTCGGCGCCTCGGGTTCGGTGGCCAACGACGCCCAGCACAAGTTCTTTCGCCTGCAGCTCAGCGCCACCGCCTATTCCGATCCGCACATGCAGGCCATGTCGGCGGCGACCCTGACGCCGTCCGACGCCGCCATCTGCATCTCCCAGTCGGGGCGTTCCAAGGACCTGCTGATCACCGCCAATCTGGTGCGCGACAACGGCGCCGCGCTGATCACCATCTGCCCGGGACAGACGCCGCTGGCCGACCTGTCCACGGTCAACATCGCCATCGACGTGCATGAAGACACCGACATCTATGTGCCCCTGACTTCGCGCATCGCCCACCTGGTGGTGATCGATGTGCTGGCCATGGGCGTGGCCATGTCCCGTGGTCCGGCGCTGGTCGAGCATCTCAAGAGCGTGAAGCGCAGCCTGCGCAGTCTGCGGCTGTCGTCGAAGTCGACCAAGCACAGCGACACCCAATAGTCGTCTCGCTGTCGCCAAACCGTCACCTGATGGGGTGAAGCTGCCCATTCCGATCCCAGCCCGGAGGAATTGGCATGACCGCTCTCATCCAGCAATCCAGCGTTCGTCTCGACAGCAAGACTCGCAGAAAGCTACAGGATCAACGGCGGATGAAATTCCGCCGTGCCATCGAGGCCCGAGCCGAAGAACAGCGGCTTGCCGTGGAACTCGATGAACTGCTGTTTCTCAATCAGCTGCTGGACGAACGCCAGGCCCAGCGCCGGCAGCAGGCTCCAGGGCAATACCTAACGCATTGATCAGGCTGCGCTGGCCGCGCAGATAGTCGACGAAGGCCTGGGCCACTGGCGACAGCGGCTTGCCGCGTACCTGGACCACGCACCAGGACCGGCGCAACGGCAGCTCGGCGACGTCCAGCTCGACCAGGCTGCCGGCGGCGAGATCGCTGCGAATGGCCTGGCGCGGCAGCAGCGCCAGCCCGAGTCCGGCGCGGACCGCCTCGCGTTGCGCTTCGAAGGCACCGATCTCCAGCTGTTCGGCGAAGTGCGCGCGCTTCTGCTTGAGATAGTCCTCGCAGGCCTGGCGCGTGCCTGAACCGACCTCTCGCACCAGCAGCGGATAGGCCGTCAGATCGCGCAGGCTGAGGCCGTTGCGTTCGGCCAGGGCATGGCCGGGACGCGCCACGGCGACGATGGCATTGTCCAGCAGTGGCAGGAAATCCAGGTCCGCGTTGCTCGGCACCCCGGACATCAGTGCCACGTCTTCGCGATTCTCCGTCAATCGACGCAACACCCGGGCATGGTTGCCCACGGTCAGCGCCAGGTCGACCTGGGGATGGCTGCTGCGGAACTGGCTGAACAGGTGCGGCGCCAGGTACTGGGCACTGCTTTCCACTCCCAGGCGCAGCTGGCCGTGCAGGGCGCCGCGCAGATTCGACAGCTGCATGTCCAGGCTGCCCAGCCGGGCGAAGAGATCGCGACCGGTCTGGCGCAGGGCCTCGCCCGCCTCGGTGAGGTAGAGGGTGCGATTGAGGTAGTTGAACAGCGGTGCGCCCACCACCTCTTCGAGCTGACGCACCTGCAGGCTCACCGCCGGCTGGGTCAGCGCCATGATGTCGGCCGCCCGGCTGTAGGAGCGAGCCTCGCAGACGGCCTCGAACACCTGCAACTGGCGAAAGGTGAGTCGCATCAATGGCTTGCGCATAGGCATCGGCGAGATCCATAAGGAATGACTTATGGAGTATCCAACAATTATTTATTTTCCATAAGAGAAGCCCTGGCGTAGCTTCAGGTCACCGGCAATAACAAGCGGCTGCACGCTGCAGCAGACAAGGAGCCAGGTGTGATCAAGAAGATACTTATCGCCAATCGGGGCGAGATCGCCGTGCGCATCGTGCGTGCCTGTGCCGAGATGGGCATTCGCTCGGTGGCGGTCTACTCCGACGCCGATCGCCAAGCGCTCCACGTGAAACGTGCCGACGAAGCCCATGGGATCGGCAGCGATCCGCTGGAGGGTTATCTCAATCCGCGCAAGCTGGTGAACCTTGCCGTGGAAACCGGCTGCGATGCCTTGCATCCCGGTTACGGCTTCCTTTCCGAGAATGCCGAACTGGCGGAAATCTGCGCCCAGCGCGGCATTCGCTTCATCGGACCGTCCGCCGAGGTCATCCGCCGCATGGGCGACAAGACCGAGGCGCGGCGCAGCATGATCGCCGCCGGCGTGCCCTGCACCCCTGGCACCGAGGGCAACGTGGCGGACATCGCCGAGGCCCTGCGCGAAGGCGATCGTATCGGTTACCCGGTGATGCTCAAGGCTACCTCCGGCGGCGGCGGTCGCGGTATCCGCCGCTGCAACTCCCGCGAGGAACTGGAGCAGGCCTATCCGCGGGTGATCTCCGAGGCGACCAAGGCCTTTGGCTCGGCCGAGGTGTTTCTCGAGAAGTGCATCGTCAATCCCAAGCACATCGAGGCGCAGATCCTCGCCGATAGCCACGGCAATACCGTGCACCTGTTCGAGCGTGACTGCTCCATCCAGCGGCGCAACCAGAAGCTGATCGAGATCGCGCCCAGCCCTCAGCTGACCCCCGAGCAGCGCGCCTATATCGGCGACCTGGCGGTACGCGCGGCCAAGGCGGTGGGTTACGAGAACGCCGGTACCGTGGAATTCCTGCTCGCCGAGGGCGAGGTGTATTTCATGGAGATGAACACCCGGGTGCAGGTGGAGCACACCATCACCGAGGAAATCACCGGCATCGACATCGTTCGCGAGCAGATCCGCATCGCCTCGGGGCTGCCGCTGTCCTTCGCCCAGGAAGACGTCCTGCACCGCGGTTTCGCCCTGCAGTTCCGCATCAATGCCGAGGACCCGAAGAACAACTTCCTGCCGAGCTTCGGCAAGATCACCCGCTACTACGCGCCGGGGGGACCGGGGGTGCGCACCGACACGGCCATCTACACCGGCTACGTGATCCCGCCGTACTACGACTCCATGTGCCTCAAGCTGATCGTCTGGGCGCTGACCTGGGAAGAGGCCATGGATCGCGGCCTGCGCGCGCTGGACGACATGCGCGTGCAGGGGGTGAAGACCACCGCACCCTATTACCAGGCCATCCTGCGCGATCCGGAATTTCGCAGCGGGCGCTTTAACACCAGCTTCGTGGAAAGCCATCCGGAGCTGACCCAGTACTCGATCAAGCGCAACCCGACGCACCTGGCCATCGCCATCGCCGCCGCCATCGCCGCCCACGCCGGTCTGTAAGGACGACAGAACAATGAAAAGCATCCAGATCACCGACACCATCCTGCGCGACGCCCACCAATCGCTGCTGGCGACCCGCATGCGCACCGAAGACATGCTGCCGATCTGCGCCAAGCTCGACCAGGTCGGCTACTGGTCGCTGGAAGTCTGGGGCGGCGCCACCTTCGACGCCTGCGTGCGCTTCCTCAAGGAAGATCCCTGGGAGCGCCTGCGCCAGTTGCGCCAGGCCCTGCCCAACACCCGGCTCCAGATGCTGCTGCGCGGCCAGAACCTGCTCGGCTACCGGCACTACAGCGATGACGTGGTCGAGGCCTTCGTCGAGCGCGCCGCGGCCAATGGCACCGACGTCTTCCGCATCTTCGATGCCATGAACGATGTGCGTAACCTGGAAACCGCCATCCGCGCGGTCAAGGCCAGCGGCAAGCATGCCCAGGGCACCCTCTGCTACACCACCAGCCCGGTGCACACGGTGGCGGCCTTCGTCGAGCAGGCGCGGCGCATGGCCGACCTGGGCGTGGACTCCATCGCCATCAAGGACATGGCCGGTCTGCTGACGCCCTATGCCACCGGCGAACTGGTCAAGGCGCTCAAGGCGGCCCTGAGCCTGGACGTGGTGGTGCACTCCCACGACACCGCCGGGGTGGCCGCCATGTGCCAGCTCAAGGCGGTGGAAAACGGCGCCGATCGCATCGACACGGCGATCTCCAGCCTGGCCTGGGGCACCAGCCACCCGGGGACCGAGTCCATGGTCGCGGCCCTGCGCGACACGCCCTACGACACCGGCCTGAACCTGGAACTGCTGCAGGAGATCGGCCTGTACTTCCATGCGGTGCGCAAGAAGTACCACCAGTTCGAGAGTGAATTCACCGGGGTCGACACCCGGGTACAGGTCAACCAGGTACCGGGCGGCATGATCTCCAACCTGGCCAACCAGTTGCGCGAGCAGGGCGCCCTCAATCGCATGAACGAGGTGCTGGAAGAGATCCCGCGGGTACGCAAGGACCTGGGCTACCCGCCCCTGGTGACCCCGACCTCGCAGATCGTCGGCACCCAGGCCTTCTTCAACGTGCTGGCCGGCGAGCGCTACAAGACCATCACCAACGAGGTGAAGCTCTATCTGCAGGGCCGCTACGGCAAGGCACCGGGCGCCATCTGCGAGCAGCTGCGCAAGCAGGCCATTGGCCAGGAAGAGGTGATCGAGGTGCGTCCGGCCGATCTGCTCAGCCCCGAGCTGGCGCGACTGCGTGCCGAGATCGGCGACTTGGCCAAGAGCGAAGAGGACGTGATGACCTTCGCCATGTTCCCCGACATCGGGCGCAAGTTCCTCGAGGAGCGCGCCGCCGGGATCCTGGTGCCGGAAGCCCTGCTGCCCATGCCGTCGGCCGATGGCGTGGCCGCGGTGGGTGGCCAGGGCGTGCCGACCGCGTTCAGCGTCGACGTGCATGGCGAGACCTATCAGGTGGACATCACCGGTATCGGCCTCAAGAGCGAGGGCAAGCGGCACTTCTACCTGTCCATCGACGGGGTGCCGGAAGAGGTGGTGTTCGAAGCCAGCGGTGAGTTCGTCGCCGAGGGCGGCCAACGACGCCGTCAGGCGGAGCGTCCGGGCGACGTCAGCACCACCATGCCGGGCAACATCGTCGAGGTGCTGGTCAAGGAGGGTGATCAGGTCAAGGCCGGGCAGGGCGTGCTGGTCACCGAAGCCATGAAGATGGAAACCGAGATCCAGTCCCCCATCGCCGGCACCGTCACCGCGGTACGGGTGGCCAAGGGCGACCGGGTCAATCCGGGCGAGGTGTTGATCGAAATCGAAGGCTGAGATCACTTCGATTTCCCTTGGGGCCCTCGGGCCCCTTTTTTTGTTTCCGCCGGCGGGCTAGTCGGGCCGGTCGTCCGGGCGCAGGCGCCAGGCGCCCTCGTGGCGTTCGGCCAGGCCGCGCTGCTCCAGGTCGCTGAGATAGCGGCGCAGACCGCGTTCGCCGCGACGCTGAAAGAACGGCAAGACGCGCGGCAGCAGGTCGGGGACCAGCATCGCCAGCCGGCTCAGCCAGAGTTCGCCGGCGCGCGGGGCGCTTTCCAGCCGCGGTCGATCCAGCACCCGGACCAGCAGCCGCGCCACCGTCTCGGGCGACTGGGGCGGATCCATGAATTGCAGGGCATTGCCGCCGGCGATGGCTTCGTGGCGCAGCATCGGGGTGTCGGTGGCCGACGGCAGGACACAGCAGACGCGGATGCCCCTGGGGCGCGAGATCCTGGGCCAGGGCGAGCATGGCGCCGCGCAGGCCGAACTTGCTGGCGCAATAGACGGGGCTCTCCGGGGTGGGAAAGATGCCCGCCAGGGATACGGTGGTGACCAGCCGGGCATTGGTCGAGCGCCTGAGCAGGGGGATGGCCAGGCGCGCGAGCAGCAGGGGCGCCAGCAGGTTGATGTCGAGCTCCTGGCGAATGCTGGTCGGACTGCGTTCGGTCAGGGGGCCGACGCGAACGATGGCGGCGTTGTTGACCAGGGCGTCGAGGCGACCGCAGCGCTGCTGGACAAAGTCGATCAGGGCGGCGAGCTGGTCTTCGTCGCAGAGATCGGCGGCGTAGGTCAGGGTGGCTTCGCCCAGTTCGGCGCGCAGGGCGGCCAGGCCCCTGGCGTCGCGGTCCACCAGGACCAACTGGACGGGCCGGTGGCTGAGTTGCCGCGCCAGGCATTGACCAATGCCGCCAGCGGCACCGGTGATCAGGATGACGTCGCTCATGGGCAGGCTCGCTCAGGACGGGGTGGCCAGGCTGGCCGGAAGCGGCTCGGGCGCCTGGCGCAGGGGATCGAAATAGCCCGGGGTCAGGTCGCTCCAGCCCAGCCGGCGGCGCAGCTGGCGCAGGTAGGTCTGCAGGGCGTGCACCTCCAGGTAGACGGCGTGGCGCGGCGAGTCGACGAAGCGGATGCCGCCGGAGAGGTCTGGATCGTCCTGCTGGATCAGCGCCTGGAATTCGCGCGCCTGGTGCGGCCGTTGCAGCTGGTCGGCCAGGTGGCAGGCGATCAGGTGGGCTTCCTGGTCGAACAGCTTGTAGGCGCTGGAATTGGTCTCCAGGTAGCCGATGCCGAACAGGTTGCGGTGCTCGCGACTGAAGATGGACAGGTAGAGCTGCGGCCGGCCGTGCTGCCAGGTGAAGTAGTCGGCAGCGTAGCGGCAACTCCAGCGATAGCCGGTGGCATAGAGCACCAGGTCGAGACTCTCCCGGCTGCCATCGCGAAACACCACCTGGTCGCCCTCGAAGTGGGCGATGTCCGGACGCGCCTGGATGTTGCCGTGCTGCAGATGGTGCAACAGCACGTCCGAGCGCGCTAGCGCCTGCTGTTTAGGGCGCCTCTATTTATCTGATTGAGAAAAAGCACTAACACCTCTCGATAGGGTCTGCTATTT
Organism: Pseudomonas flavocrustae; assembly: GCF_029872515.1. Classification (NCBI taxonomy): domain Bacteria; kingdom Pseudomonadati; phylum Pseudomonadota; class Gammaproteobacteria; order Pseudomonadales; family Pseudomonadaceae; genus Pseudomonas; species Pseudomonas flavocrustae. Next base: position 133,583 of record NZ_JAPDIQ010000008.1, read on the forward strand.
AATATAGCCAAGGCTATAACGATCCCGGGAGGATTCGCGATGCTGAAAGATCTCAAGAAACGCGCCCTGCGTGGTCTGCTGGACAAGCTGCTCGACGGGCACGCCGAACGTCGCCCACTGGAGACCCAGCCCGAGCGCTCTCGCGGCATGACGGTCCACGCCGCGCACTGATCCCTGCCGATCAGGCAGGGGCCGGGCGGCCTCTGCCCCCTTCATCAGTGCCTCCGTTGCGTCTTGGGCGAGGCACCTTCCCCCTGTTCGTCTCTGTCTTGGACCCCTCTCATCCCAGGTTACAAAGTCTCCCTGCACCTCTGATAGGTTGTGCTATCTAATTTAGCCAAGGCTATAACCACCGAGAGGCGGGCCGGATGCTGGAGAAGACGAGACGCTGGACCCTGGCGGGTCTGCTGGGAGTGCTGCTGGGCAACGCCGCCCAGGCCGCGGAGCCGTTCAAGGTAGTCACCACCTTCACGGTGATCGCCGACATGGCGCGCAATGTGGCTGGTGATGCCGCACGGGTGGAATCCATCACCAAGCCCGGCGCCGAGATCCACAACTACCAGTCCACCCCGGGCGATCTGCTCAAGACACGCGATGCCCAGCTGATGCTGTGGAACGGCCTGAATCTGGAGCTCTGGTTCGAGCGCTTCTTCAGCCGCATGAAGGACGTGCCCAGCGCGGTGGTCTCGCGGGGCGTCGAGCCCATCGCCATCGCCCAGGGCCCCTATGCCGGCAAGCCCAATCCCCATGCCTGGATGTCGCCCCGGGCAGCACTGATCTACGTCGACAACATCCGCGATGCCCTGGTGGCGCATGACCCGGGCCAGGCCGACACCTACCGGCGCAACGCCGAGGCCTACAAGACGCGCATCACCGCCACCCTCGAACCCCTGCGCCAGCAGCTGCAGGCGATTCCCGAACAGCGACGCTGGCTGGTGTCCAGTGAGGGCGCCTTCAGCTACCTGGCGCGCGACCTGGGGCTCAGGGAGCTCTATCTCTGGCCGATCAACGCCGATGCCCAGGGCACGCCGCAGCAGGTCCGCCGGGTGATCGAGACGGTACGCGCCGAGCGGATTCCGGCGGTGTTCAGCGAAAGCACGGTTTCCGCCGCCCCGGCCGAGCAGGTGGCACGGGAGAGCGGCGCCCGCTACGGTGGGGTGCTCTATGTGGATTCCCTAAGCGCCGCCGAGGGACCGGTGCCCACCTATCTCGACCTGCTGCGGGTCACCACCGAAACCCTGGTCAAGGGGCTGGCGCCATGATCGCCCTCGACGGGGTCGGCGTGACCTATCGCAATGGCCACACCGCCCTGCGCGACGCCAGTCTGGTGGTGCCCGGCGGCTCCATCACCGCCCTGGTGGGCGTCAATGGCAGCGGCAAGTCGACGCTGTTCAAGGCGATCATGGGTTTCGTGCCCCTGCGCACTGGCCAGGTACGGGTCGATGACCTGCCGGTGGCCCAGGCGCTCAAGCGCAACCTCGTCGCCTACGTCCCCCAGAGCGAAGACGTGGACTGGGACTTTCCGGTGCGGGTGGAAGACGTGGTGCTCATGGGTCGCTATGGCCGCATGAATTTCCTGCGCCTGGCCCGCGCCGCCGATCATCAGGCGGTGGACGCCGCCCTGGCCCGGGTGGGGCTGACCGAGTTGCGCAAGCGGCAGATCGGCGAACTCTCCGGCGGCCAGAAGAAGCGGGTCTTCCTCGCGCGCGCCCTGGCCCAGGACAGCCGGGTGATCCTGCTGGACGAACCCTTCACCGGGGTGGACGCCACCTCCGAGCGCGCCATCATCGAATTGCTCCAGGCCCTGCGCGGCGAGGGTCGCTCGATGCTGGTGTCGACCCATGATCTGGCCAGCATCGAGCGCTTCTGCGACCGCACCGTATTGCTTGATCGCACCGTGCTGGCCCAGGGACCGACGGCCGAGGTCTTTACCCGGGAAAATCTGGAACGCACCTTTGGCGGCGCGCTGCGCCTGTTCGAGGCGGGCCAGGCGGCGCCGCGGCGCCGGGAGCGTGCCTGATGGAAGGGCTGCTGGAACCCCTGGCCTACGGCTACATGAGAAACGCCCTGGGCGCGGCGGCGCTGGTGGGCGGGCTGTGTGCCTTCCTTTCCGCCTTCCTGATGCTCAAGGGCTGGTCGCTGATCGGCGATGCCCTGTCCCATGCCGTGGTGCCCGGCGTGGCCGGCGCCTATCTGCTCGGCCTGCCGCTGGCCCTCGGCGCCTTTCTCGCCGGTGGCGCGGCGGCCGGGGCCATGCTCGGTCTGCGGCAATACACCCGGCTCAAGGAAGACGTCATCATCGGGCTGATCTTCAGCGCCTTCTTTGGCGGCGGGTTGTTCCTGGTCTCGCTGGCGCCGGTCGCGGTGGACATCCAGACCATCGTCTTCGGCAACATCCTGGCCATCACCCCCGAGGCCAGTCGCCAGCTGCTGATCATCGCCACCCTCTCCCTGCTGGTTTTGCTGCTCAAGTGGCGCGATCTGCTGCTGGTGTTCTTCGACGAGGGCCAGGCGCGTGCCTGCGGCCTCAATCCCACGGCATACCGACTGCTGTTCTTCACCCTGCTGGCACTGAGCACCGTGGCGGCGATGCAGACAGTGGGCGCCTTCCTGGTCATCGCCCTGGTGGTGACGCCGGGGGCGACGGCCTATCTGCTCAGCGACCGCTTCTCCCGGGTGGTGCTGATCAGCGTCGCCATCGGCGTCGGCAGCGGGCTGCTGGGCACCTATTTAAGCTACTTCCTCGACGGCGCCACCGGTGGCTGCGTGGTGGTCTTGCAGACCCTGATCTTCCTGCTGGCCTTCGTCCTGGCGCCGCGTCACGGCCTGCTGGCCAACCGCCGGCGGGCGCGGCAGACGGCGGAGGCGGGCTGATGGACTGGCTGTGGCTGACCCTGGAAGTCGACTTCATGCGCCAGGCACTGCTGATGGCCGTGCTGGTGGCGGTGCCCGCGGCACTGCTGTCCTGCTTTCTGGTGCTCAAGGGCTGGGCGCTGCTGGGCGATGCCATTGCCCACGCGGTGTTTCCCGGCCTGGTGCTGGCGTCGGCGCTGGGCGCGCCGCTGGTGGCGGGCGCCTTTGTCGCGGGACTGGGCTGCGCCCTGGCCACCGGCTATCTCAAGCGGCACAGCCGGGTAAAGCAGGACAGTCTGATGGGCGTGGTCTTTTCCGGCATGTTCGGCCTGGGCCTGGTGCTGCACGCCAGGCTGCCCACCGAGCTGCACCTGGACCACATCCTGCTCGGCGACCTGCTGGGGGTGACCCCGGAGGCCTTCTGGCAGATGGCGGTGATCGCCGGCCTGGTGGTGCTGGCGCTGGCCTGTCGCTGGCGCGACCTGCTGGTGCTGGCCTTCGATGCGGCCCAGGCACGGGCCCTGGGCCTGCGGGTAGGGCTGCTGCACTACGGCCTGCTCGGCCTGATCGCCCTGACCGTGGTCGGCGCCCTGCAGGCGGTGGGCATGGTGCCAGTGGTGGCGCTGTTGATCGCCCCCGGCGCCACCGCCTTCCTGCTGACCCGCTCCTTTGGCTGGATGCTGCTGGTGGCCACGGCGCTGGCCGTGACGGCGGCCCTGGGCGGGGTGCTGCTGAGCCTGGTCTGGGACAGCGCGCCGGCGCCCACCCTGGTGGTGTTGCTGACGGCCGGTTTCCTGTTGGCCCTGGCATGGCGCCTGTGGCGGGATCGACGTCGTTCGGGCGACAAGGGCGTTCAGGTGGCCTGATGTAATCGGCTGACCGGCCCTGCCAGGCGTTTCCGGTCACGCTCGCCTTACCTCAGGAGAACCACAATGAAAACCGTCGCCCAGTTGCTCGCCCTGAAGACCCAGCAGGACGTCTACACCATCGCCCCCGACGCCTGGGTGCTCGACGCCCTGCGGCTGATGGCGGAAAAGAACGTCGGGGCGCTGCCGGTGATGCGCGACGGCGAGCTGGTGGGCATCGTCAGCGAGCGCGACTATGCGCGCAAGGTGGCCCTGCAGGGACGTTCCTCCTATGCGACCCCGGTCAGCGAGATCATGACCGAGGCGGTCATCATCGTGCTGCCGCAGCAGACCGTGGGCGACTGCATGCAGATGATGACCGACCACCACCTGCGCCACCTGCCGGTGATGGGCAACGGCAAGCTGATCGGGCTGCTGTCCATCGGCGATCTGGTCAAGGCCACCACCGTCCAGCAGGCGGAGCTGATTCGCCATCTGGAGGGTTATATCCGCGGCGAGTGACGGGTCAGCCGGTCCGTCCGGCGCTTACAGCCAGGGCGCTCAGCTGGCGCCCTTCGGCGTCGAAATTCTCCGCCGCCAGCCAGTGCCGGAAGCCGGCGTCCACCGTTGGCCATTCGTGATCCAGCAGGCTGAACCAGGCGGTATCGCGGTTGCGGCCCTTGACCACCCGGTGCTGCCGGAACAGCCCCTCATGGCGCATGCCCAGCCGTTCGGCCGCGCGTTTCGAGCGGGCATTGGCATCGTCGCACTTCCACTCCAGGCGCCGATAGCCGAGGGCGAAGGCTTCCTGCATCAGCAGATAGAAGGCTTCGGTGGCCAGGGGCGTTCGCTGCAGGCGCCCGCCAAAGGCGACATGGCCGATCTCGATGCTGCCGTGTTCGGGGACGATGCTCATCAGGCTGAGTTGTCCCAGGGCGCGGCCATGGTGGGGATCCACCACAACGTAGAACAAGGGATCGCGCCCCTGGGCCAGGCCCGCCAGCCAGCTGTCGAAGACCGCCCGCTCGGTGAAGGGGCCATAGGGCAGATAGTCCCACAGGGCCGGGTCCTGGTCGTGCAGGGCCTCCCAGAGATCGTCGCCGTGGCGCTGAGGGTTCAGGGGTTCCAGGCGTACATGGCGACCCTGCAGCAAGCGGGGCTGGGGCGGAAGGGCCGGGGTCCAGTCGAGAGGGGTCATGGTCTGTCTCCTAGCAGGTGGCGGTACTGGATGAAACCGGAGCGGGTGGCGATGCGATCATAGAGCTGACGCCCCGGGTAGTTGGTCTCCTGGGTCAGCCAGTGCACCCGGTCGCAGCCGTCCGCTGCGGCGCGGGCATAGACGTGCTCGATCAGGGCGCGGCCCAGGCCGCCGCCGCGGTGATCCTCGGCGACATAGAGATCCTGCAGGTAGCAGTAGTCGGTTTCGGTCCAGCAGGACGGGTGATAGATGAAGTGCACCAGGCCCAGGGGGCGCTCGCTGTCCCAGGCCAGGGCGCCGTGCAGGGGCTGGGCGGGGTCAAGCAGCCGTTGCCAGGTGCGGGCATAGGTGGTTTCCGGCAGCCGGGTCTCGTAGAAGGCCAGGTAGGCCTGCCACAACGCGTGCCAGACGGCGTGATCGGCTTCGCTCAGGGGGCGGATGGTCATGGGTGGCTCCAGGGTCAGGCGAGAGAGGGGATCAGGACGGCCAGCGCCTGGTCGCCGGGTACCAGGCTGGCGGCCAGTCCCTGGCGGACGCCTTCGCGATCGGCGGCGTTGCGATTCTGGCTGAGCTTGGCGATGCCCTGGAGACTGTCCAGCGGCAGGCGCAGGCCGCGGATGGCGCGCAGCATGCCCTGGACATAATCCGCGGGCGCATCCGCGACCTGCCAGGGGCGGACACGCCCGGCTTCGTGCTGGTCGGTGAGGCGTTCCAGCAGCTGTAGCAGTCGCTCGGGGTCATCGAACACCTCGACGCTGCCGCGGGCGTGCACGGCCTGGTAGTTCCAGGTCGGCACCACCCGGCCATGTTCGGCCTTGCCGGGATAGAAGGCCGGGCTGACGTAGGCCTGGGGGCCCTGAAACACCGCCAGCACCTGACCTGCCTCGACCAGCGCCTGGGCCTGGGGATTGCTGCGCGCCAGATGGCCGTAGAGGGTGCCACAGGGACCCTCGTCGGGCGCCAGCCAGAGCGGCAGATGGCTGACCAGCGGACCGGCGTCGGTCTGGCTGATGAGCAGCGCCAGGGCGTGATCGCGCAGGTGCTGGTGCAGCCTGGGCAGGTCGTCGAGACAGAAGGCGGGATTGGGATACATGGGCAGGAACTCCAGCGACGTCCAGCCATGCTAAGGTCGACTTTGGCTCCCTGTAAGAGCCAATTTCCATGACTTTCAGGGTGCCAATCCATGCTGGGATTCGAGCCGTCGGGGCTGTTGCTGGAGCCGGGTCAGGGCCTGGCGCGCCAGCTCTACCAGGGCCTGCGCGAGCGCATCCTGGCCGGTGAGCTGGCCGCCGGGGTACGGCTGCCGGCCAGTCGTGAACTGGCGCGGTTGCTTGGGATCTCGCGCAATACCGTGACCGCCGCCTACGAGCAGCTCCTGGCCGAGGGTTTTCTCGACAGTCGCCTGGGCGACGGTACCTATGTCGCGCCCGTGACCCGGGCGCTGGCCGCTCCCGAAGCCACGGCCAGGACGACACCCGTGCCCCTGGCCAGCGTGCCGCCCGGCGCACCGTGCGCCTTTCGGGTCGGCCTGCCGGCGGTGGATCTGTTTCCCTTCGCCACCTGGGCGCGGCTGCAGCAGCGTTTCTGGCGCCAGCCGGAGCCGGCGCTGCTGGGCTATCGCGAACCCGGCGGCGAACCGCGACTGCGCCGCCTGCTCTGTGCCTACCTGCGCCAGGCGCGGGGCCTGGTCTGCGCACCCGAGCAGATCCTCATCACCAGCGGCGCCCAGCAGGCCATCGAACTCTGCGCCCGGTTGCTGCTGGCGCCCGGAGCCCGGGCGGCCATGGAGGATCCCGGCTATCGCGCCGCGGGTCTGGCCTTGCAGAGTGACGGGGCGCGGTTGCAGCGCGTTGCGGTGGATGGGGCCGGGCTGATGGTGGAGCAGCTGGCAGGACTGCCGGACTGCCGGCTGGTCTATGTCACCCCGTCGCACCAGTATCCCACCGGTGCGGTACTGTCCCTGCCGCGCCGCCTGGCGCTGCTGGACTGGGCGCGGCAGGCCGACGGCTGGATCGTCGAGGACGACTACGACGGCGAATACCGCTACCAGGGCGCGCCGCTGGCGCCCCTGGCCGCCTTGGATCGCCACGGTCGGGTGCTCTATGTCGGCACCTTTTCCAAGATCGCCTTTCCCGGCCTGCGCCTGGGCTATCTGGTGGCCCCGCCCGCGCTGCTGCCGGCGCTGCTGGAGCTGCAACGGGCCGGCATCCGCCATCTCGACAGCGCCACCCAGACGGTCATGGCCGATTTCATCGAACAGGGCCACTTCCAGCGCCACATCCGCCGCATGCGACGGGCCGCGCGCAATCGCCGCGATGCCCTGCTGGCCGGCTGGCCAGAGGTTGCCGGCTGCGCCCCGCCGGGCGTCCCGGTGGCCGGCCTGCATCTGTGCCTGCCGGTCACCCACCTGGCCCGCGAAGCCGAGCTGGTGACCCGGGCGGCCGCGGTCGGGGTGGAACTCAATGCGCTGTCGCGCTACTGGCTGCCCGAGGGCCCGACCCCGCCCGACGCCCGTGCCGGACTGGTGCTGGGCTTCGCGGCGGTGCCGGAGACGCGGATCGTCGAGGCGCTGGCCAGGCTGAGGGAAGCCTGGATGGAGTAGTTATGCCGGCAATAACATTAGTTATGATATTGCCGTGAGATTATTAGACTGACCCAAGTTTGGCTGTCATTGCAATTGAGCCTACTTCTGCTTCACTTGCCATCCCTGATATCGGGATATAATCCAGGCTTCTATCCTGCTAGATAGAGCACCCGCCGTTTTCATGGATGAAACATCATAGGTCGTTTCATCCTGGTTATCCGTTATCTCCAGTAACCAGGAGTCACTTACGTGAGTCAGGCTTCTTTGCTTCCTTCCCGGCCAGTACGCCTCGCTGCGCTGGCCGTAGCCATTTCCTTGGGCGTTACCGGCTGCGCCACCGTCGATAATTTTTCCAGCGGCCAAAGTCGCACCGTCAACTGCCTGGCCGGCGGTTTTCTCGGTGCCGCTACCGGGGTCGCCGCTGCTGCATTGGCCAAGGGCGATGGGGCAACGCTGATCGCCGGGGCGGTGGTCGGCGCCTCGGTTGGCTGTGGCGCCGCCCTGGCCTACAAGAATCGTCTTGAGCGACTCAAGCAGATCGCCGAGCAGGAGAAGATCCCACTTCAGGTGGAAACGTTGCAGACCGCCGCTGCTACGCCTTCGGCCGCGCCCCAAGAGGCGGGTCTGGTGGCCCAGATCGCCGATGAAGGCATGTTCCCGATAGGGAGCGCCCAGCTCAACGACGAAGGTCGCCGCAAGATCAGCAAGTTGGCCAGTGCCTATGTGGGCAAGGAAGCCACGCCCATTCTTATCGTTGGCCATACCGACGCTACCGGCACACCGGCCATCAATCAGGCATTGTCGGAGCAGCGGGCGCGCGCGGTGGCGAGCATTCTGGTCGAGCAGGGCATTTCGCGAGATCGCATGTACTTCCAGGGCGCCGGTGCCTCACGCCCCATCGCCGACAACAGCGATCCGCTCGAGCGCGGCAAGAATCGTCGCGTCGAGATCGTCGAGTTGAACGACAAGGCGACGCTGGTCAAGCGCATCAACGCGGAAAAGAACAATGCCAAGTATCTGGCCCATGGCACCGCCACGGAAGCTGTAGCCAAACCCGAGGTTAAAAAACCGGTTGTTGCCACGACGTCTTCGAAAGCGACCAGGACGGCTGATACCGAGGCGCCTCGGCAGGCAAAACAGAGCCTGGCAAAAATCGACTTCGGCGGTCAGCCGGTTGATAGCGGTGCCTGGAAGCTCGGTCAGGCCCTGCGTCCGAAAAGCGGTGGATTCGCGCTGATCTCCAGTGCCTACGCCCAGGTACCCATGAGCAGCTGTCAGCAGGACGCCCCGCGCATCAGCGGCGAAGTCAAAAGCTTCGCCACAGGCGCTGCGCTGTCTGACCACGCCACGCGCGAATACCTGCCAGGCATGAACGGGCGTGCCTGGGCGGGTCTGGTCAATGGCCATCTGGTAACCCTGTCGCCGGTTGCCGTGCTGCGTGATAACGCAGCGCTGGTGAAGGATCCGAAAGTCTTCGTCACCCAGAATTATGAAAAAAACAAAGGCGGACCCAGCGATGCCTACACGGCCATCGCCAATACCTATGAAGGTGAAGACGCCATTCTCTACCGGGTCTTCCTGGAAAAACCCGAGCAGGCACCGGTAAGTTGTATTGATGTAGTGATTAAAAAGACCGGCGACAAAAGTATCGACGGCGACCTGTTCTACGACAATGGCACCAAACCTTACATAGCGACTTATGCGCCTGTGCGCGGCTGATTCCGGGGACGAAACATGGAACTTTTCGAGACATTGACGACAGCGCTGGCGGCTTATCGCTACGCGATCTGGCCACTGATCAGTCTGCTGGTCCTGGTCGTGGTAATCATCCGCTGGTGGGAAGAGGTCAAGTACTTCTTCCTCAATCTAGGCGTCAGCTTTCCGGTCGTGGGCTTCATTGCCAAAGCCTCCAAACGCGATCTCATGCAGGATCGCGAAGAGGGCGGGACAGCCTGGTACAAGGCTGAACGCGAACTGTGCGCGAAATATCACCGCTATTACGAGCGTGTGAACAAGGACGCAGCCTTTTACGACAAGTGCGCCAACTACCTGAACAAGGTGGAAGAGCGCGGCCGTAAACCGACGGGATTGCCCCTGTGGATCGGCAGCATCTTTCTGGTGATCCTCGAGGCGTTCATCTTCGCCCTGGTACTGGCGCCTTTCATTGCCAACAACATCTCCGCCAATCAGGCGGAATTCTCGGCCATCGTCATCTCCCTGCTGATCGGTACCATTCTGGTTCCCGCTACCCACCTCATGGGCGCCGAGATTCACCGCAACGGCCTTATCCGCAAAGCCCGCGAATGGCATCGTCAGGCCAGGCGCAACAACAATGCCAAGGATCTTCAGGCGGATGCCGGCGTCGATCTGGACCGTACCGGCCTCGATGATAGAGAGCCCAAGTACCTGCATATCATCAACCGGGTAAAGCATAACGCCACGGTCTCCCCAACCTGGTGGACCACGGTCATTGCCACCGCGCTTATTCTGACGCTGGCCATCGGTGCCTATTTCATCCGGGCGTCCACCATCAACGAATTGGAAACCCAGCAGGTAAACGGTTCACCCTATGCGTCGGCCAGCAATTCGGCGCTTACCCCAGACGCCTCGCCTTTCCAGTTGCCCAGCGAAGCCACTGCCGATGGTCAGGCGGCTGACCAGCGTGCGGCCAGTGAGGTCGCTGGCGATCGGATCTTCGCCTACAAACTCACCTTCTTCATCCTGTCGGTCATTTTCATCGGCGTGCAGATCATCGGCATCCTGATCGGCGTCTTCCGTTCGTTCGCCGGCACCCAATCACGGGAAGCAGCGGGCTATATCTCCGGCTTCAGCAGTGCCAGCGAATTCGCGGCCTATCAGCAGAGTCAGCGTGATCGAGTCGCCCGAGATGCCGAGGCCAAGCTCAGCAGTCTGCAAGAGCGGATCGAGCACCGGCATTCTCTAGGCGGTAGTGCTGACCGTGGGCCGCGCCGGAGCTTTGCGCTCTATGCCAACGAGAAAGAGCGGCAGAACAGCGAAAGTCAGCGCCAGAAAAAAGCGCATGACGCCGCCAGCGAGCTGGAAGAGATGCGTGAGGCACTCGATACCGCCAAGAAAAAGCAGGCGTTGCAGCGTGAACTGGCTGCGCTCAACAACGCGGCGGCCAGTGCTGAAACCTTAACGCCTGAGCGCTCGTCGAGTGCGACCGTTGAAGCACCAGCACCAGCACCAGCACCAGCACCAGCACCAGCACCAGCACCGGTACCCGCAGCTGCGTTGGATCAGAACGCCTTGATCGCCAACCTGGGTGACCTCACCGTCTATTCCCCCGAAGAACTGACCGCCATCGGCGAAGAGCTGGGTATCGACAGCGCCGCGCTGCTGAGCAAGCAGAAAGTGCAGATGGCGATAAAGCGCGCCAAGAAAGAGGGTGCCTGAGATGCGTCTGACCGTAACCCTGGCAATCGCTGGCCTGTTGTTGGCGCCTGCGGCAATGGCGGCTGAACGTAACGACCTGCCGAGCTGTTACCGCTATGCGCAATTGGCCAGCGAACAGCCAGCCGCGTCGGGGCGAGCGTTGACGGTGGTCATCGATGAAACGGTCAATATGCCCCAGGCGCTGAAAAGCAGTGCCTGGGAGCACACCCTGAGATACCTGCAGCCAGGCGACAGCATCAAGCTCTATCAATTTTCGGCTTTGTTGCAGAACAACTACATGAAGTTGCAGTTCGCCGGCATCCTGGAAAAGCCGTTGGTTGGCAAGGTGCGTAACCATATTGGCAACGCCAGTCTCAAGAAGCTCGATACCTGTCTGCAACAGCAGGCTGGCTTCTTTCAAAACGCGTTCGGCAAGCAATTCGTCGACAGTTTCGGCAAGCCGAACGAGGAGATTTCGCGCAGTGAAATCTTCGCCAGCCTCAAGAAAATTGGTGAAGACCTAGGCCAGGAGCCCAGCGAGGATCAGGTCATCCTGCTGGTATCCGACATGCTGGAAAACAGCGACTTCGGCAGCTTCTATCAAGCCAACCGCATTCGTGGAATCGACCCCGCAGCCGAGCTGGCCAAGGTAGAGAAGAAGGCGCTGTTCGCCGAACTGCACGGTGCCCGGGTTTATGTCATGGGTGCGGGGCTGATCGGCGACGATGCCAAGGGCGCCTATCGTTCAGGCAAGGTACTGCAGAGTCTCGAACGTTTCTGGCAGGGCTATTTCGAGCGTTCCAATGCCAGGCTCGTCAGCTTCGGTACGCCGGAGCTGACGACCGATCTCAAGTAAGCCGCTGGATCCTGCTGCCTCAGCGGCGATTTCAAAGGATCAATCCTCCTTTACCAGGTGCGATCCTTTGAAGAGCCGCTTTTCCCACGCTGACGTCATCAAACACGATCGGCATTCATCCCGGTTGGCGCCCAGTCAATCGGCTTGCACCAGAATCCGATCTCTCTGTCTGCCGAAGAGCGGCTTTTGCCTGGGGGCCATAGGTGGCTATGGCGTCCTCGATCTGCCTTCGATCGTCGAAATCCAGATCGTTACGAAGTCTGCGGTATTCGCGACGCCTGACCTTCAATTGATCGATACAGGCCTGATCCCGCTCTGGTTTTGCCTCTTCTGCCTGGATCAACCGCGAACAGTTGGCCATCAGCGCTTCCAGACCAAAGCGCGCCGTTTCAAAGCGGGCCAGCTTTTGGATAGTAGTGTCCGTATCAGTCATGTGACCTCCGGTTCTGCTTACCAATGGCAAGGATCAGCGATTGATTAGAGGCGAAAAGATTCTATCGAGCGCGCTGCCGACGTTGCCGTTCATCCATCACATCGCCCAAGGTCTTGGGTATTTCACTGCGGATCCACGCCTTGAGGTCGCGATCGAAGCGGCGAACGTTCTGCGTGTGCCTATAGTGCCGATCGATGACGGTGGCGCGAGTCAGCTCGGCACCATGCCAATCCACTTTTATTCCGGCTACTTCGGTAGTGGGGAGTGATCGGGCGTCGGTCGTTTACCTCGGCCCGGCCTAGCCTCGCTAACGCCCCCGATACGCCTTCCCGTAGTGCCGCTCCAGGCGCGACTGCATGAATTCCATGGCCAGGGACATCAGCCAGTAGAGCACCGCCGCGGTGGTGAGCATTTCCAGGTAGCGGTAGCTGGAGCGGCCATAGGACTGGGCGAGGAACATCACCTCCCAGACACCCATTACCGAGACCAGGGAGGAGTCCTTGAGCATGGAGATGAACTGGCTGGTGGTGGGCGGGATGATGCTGCGCATGGCCTGGGGCAGGGTGACGCGCCAGAAGATCACCCGCGGCGACAGGCCCAGCGCCCGGGCCGCCTCGCGCTGACCGGCGGGGACGCCGAGCAGGCCGGCGCGGAAAATCTCGCTGAGGTAGGCGCCATAGTTCAGCGACAGGGCGAGGATGCCGGCGCTGATGGCGCCGGGCACCACGCCGATCTGCGGCAGGCCCAGGTAGATCAGCAGGATCTGGATCAGCAGCGGGGTGCCGCGAAAGAAGGAGGCGTAGAAGGTCGCCACGCCATAGGCCAGGGCGCTGGACGACAGCCGCCCCAAGGCCGCGGCGAAGCCCAGCAGCACCGACACCAGGATGGAGCTGAGGCTGAGGAACAGCGTCAGGGCCGCGCCCTGGAGGAAGCCGTTGGGACCCAGGCGCCAGCCCACCAGGTTGGGCAGGCGCGGCCAGACGCTGGCGAACTTGAGGTCGAAGCCGAGCACGAAGACCACGCCCCCGGCCAGCAGCGCCAGCCAGGTCAGCCAGACACGGGTACGAAAGCTCAGCAGCGGACGCGATTCGACCGGGGGCGGTAACTGACTCATTGGCTGATGTCGGCACCGATCCACTTGTCGGAGATCCGTTTCAGGGTGCCGTCCTGGCGCAGCCCCTCGATGATCTCGCGCAGCTTGGCGGCGAATTCCGCATCACCCTTCTCGATGGCCACGGCGTTGGGCTCGGCATAGAGCGGTGCGCCCGCCAGCTTGAACTTGCTGTCCTGGGCCAGGCGCGGCTGGGCGGTCACCAGGTTGGTCAGCACCGCGTCCAGGCGTTTGCCGGCGCCCAGGCCCAGGTCCTGGAAGGCGACGTTGTCGTCGGGGAAGGGCACCACCTGCACCTGGTCGAAGGGGTAGCTCAGCGGCTGGTCTTCCTGGCCTTCGATGGTCAGGTCCTTGTTCAGATAGCTTTCGTAGGAGGAGGCGCTGGTGACGCCGACCTTCGTGCCGGAGAGGTCCTTGGCACCGTGGATGCGGTCGTCACCGGCGTTGACCACGATCACCGCTGGCGAGGCGTAGTAGTTGACCGGGAAATCGAACACCTGGGCGCGCGCCTGGCTCGGCGTCATGGAGCAGATGCAGACGTCGTAGCGACCGCTCCAGCGACCGGCGGCGATCACGTCCCAGGAAGGGGTTTCCAGTCGCAGTTTGACGCCGAGCTTGTCGGCCACCGCCTTGGCCACGTCCACGTCGAAGCCTTCCAGCTGGTTCTGGGCATTGAGCTGGGAGAAGGGCGGATAGCTCTCCATGAGCACATTGACCAGCTCGCCCTTGGCCTTGATGCGGTCCAGGGTGGTACCGGCCGAGGCCGAGGTGGCGACCAGCGCCAGGGTCAGGCCGAGGGCCAATAGCAGAGCGGTTCTCATGGGGCGTCCTTTGCAAAGGGAAAGAGGGCCTGGTATTAGAGAGATATGAGAACCGATATTGAACTCTGTTTTGGTTATAAGGAAAAGTGAAATAGCTATATGGCCAACATGAATCTAGTTCTGCTCGACGGTGGCATGGGCCGCGAACTGCAGCGCCGTGGCGCGCCCTTTCGTCAGCCGGAGTGGTCGGCCCTGGCCCTGAGCGAGGCGCCGGAGCAGGTGGAGGCGGTGCATCGGGCCTATATCGAGGCCGGTGCCCAGGTGATCACCAGCAACAGCTATGCGGTGGTGCCCTTCCATATCGGCGAGGAGCGCTTCGCCGCCGAAGGCGAGGCCCTGGCCGCGCGGGCAGGTCAGCTGGCGCGGCAGGCGGTGTTGGCCAGTGGTCAGCCGGTGCGGGTGGCGGGTTCGCTGCCGCCGCTGTTCGGCTCCTATCGCCCCGATCTGTTCGAGCCGGCGCGGGTGGACGAGGTGCTGCAGCCGCTGATCCGCGGCCTGGCGCCCCATGTCGATCTCTGGCTGGCGGAAACCCAGAGTTCCCTGGCCGAGGTGCGTGCCATCGCCGCCGGGCTGCCCGGGGATGGCAAGCCGCTGTGGCTGTCCTTCACCCTGAAGGACGAAGACGTCGACGAGATCCCACGGCTGAGATCCGGCGAGCCGGTGGCCGCGGCCGCGCAGCTGGCGGTGGAACTGGGCGCCGGAGCGCTGCTATTCAATTGCAGCCAGCCCGAGGTGATGGCCGCGGCGCTGGATACCGCGCGGGCGACCTTTGCCGCGGCGGGGATCGAGATTCCCTTTGGCGCCTATGCCAACGCCTTCCCGCCCCAGCCGGAAGAGGCCACCGCCAATGATGGCCTCGACCCCCTGCGTCCGGACCTGGATCCGCCCGGCTACCTGAGCTTCGCCCAGGACTGGCAGGCGCGTGGCGCGAGCCTGATCGGCGGCTGCTGCGGCATCGGCCCGGAGCATATCGCCGTGCTCAACACGCGACTGCGTGGCTGACGCCCGCATTCGGTCGGCAAAAAAAAGCGGACAGCGCTCAGGGCGCTGTCCGCTTTTTTCTTGCCGCCAGACGCCGTTCAGACCTGCGCCTGGCCACCATCGGCGAAGAGTTCGGCGCCGTTGACGAAGCTGGAATCGCTGGAGGCCAGGAACAGGGCAACCCTGGCGATTTCCTCCGGCTCGCCGACGCGACCCAGGGGGATCTGGCTGGCCAGGTGGTCCAGCAGACCCTGCTGCTGGGCGGCATCCGGACCGGCCAGTTCCACCAACCCCGGGGTGCGGGTGGCACCCGGGCTCAGGGTGTTGATGCGGATGCCGCGGCCCTGCAGCTCCAGGATCCAGTTGCGGGCGAAGGCGCGTACGGCGGCCTTGGATGCGCCGTAGACGCTGAAGGCCGGGGTGCCGGTACTGGCGGCGGTGGAGCCGGCCAGGATCACCGAGGCATGGTCCGCCAGCAGCGGCAGGGCCTTTTGCACGGTGAACAGCACCCCCTTCACGTTGCGATCGAAGGTGTCGTCGTAGTGGGCTTCGGTCACCTCGGCGAGGGGCAGCATGCTGCCACCCCCGGCGTTGACGTAGAGCACGTCGAGGCGTCCGTGTTCGCGGCGGATGCGCGCATAGAGGGCATCGAGCTGGTCCAGGCGCGAGGAGTCCACGGCGATGCCGGTGGCGTTGCCGACCTGGGCGACCGCGGCGTCCAGTTCCGCCTGCCGCCGGCCAGTGAGGATGACATGGGCGCCCTGCTGGGCGAAGAGTTTGGCGGCGGCCAGGCCGATGCCGCTGGTGGCGCCGGTGACGAGGGCGATCTTGTCGGCGAGCTTGAGGGTCATGGCTGAATCTCCGAGTGGTTGTGATCAGGTGGAGTCAGCCTATCGACCCTGGCTTCCTTGCAAAATAGAATGATTGGCAAGTCATCGTTGCAGAAATGAAATGAGCAGATTGCCGGATTTCGAAGGCTTGGCGATGTTCGCCAGGGTCGCCGAGGAGGGCTCCTTCGCCGCCGCGGCGCGGGTGCTGGGCGTGTCGGTGGCCACTGTCTCGCGGGCGGTGACGCGCCTGGAGGAGCGCCTCGGCGGGCGGCTGTTCAATCGCACCTCGCGGCAGTTGGCGTTGACCGAATTCGGCCGCGAGCTGGCCGCCCAGGCCGGTGATCTCTATCGCCAGGCGGAGGCGACCGAAAGCGCTGCCCAGGCGCGCGCCGTGCAGCCCCGCGGCCAGGTGCGGCTGGCGGTGCCCATGGCCTTCGGCCTGCGCTGGGTGGCGCCGCTGCTGCCCGAGCTGCTGCGTCGCTATCCCCAGCTGACGGTGGATCTGCACCTGTCCGATGCCACTGTGGATCTGGTGGCGGAGGGCTTCGACGCCGCCCTGCGCATCGCCGCCTTGCCCGACTCCTCGCTGGTCGCCCGGCGGCTCTGCGCGGTCAGCCAGCTGCTGGTGGCGGCGCCGGCCTACGTCGAGCGCCATGGCCATCCCCACCATCCGCAGGAGCTGAGCGAACATGCCTGCCTGAGCTACGCCTACCGGGCGCGCAGCCAGGTGTGGCGCTTCAGCGGGGACGACGGTCGCGAGGCAAGCGTGCTGCCGCGTGGTCCCCTGCGCGTCACCAATTCCGAAGCCCTGCTGCCGGTGCTGCTGGAAGGCCTGGCCATCGCCGAGTTGCCGGACTTCATCGCCGCCGACTACCTGGCCGATGGCCGGCTGGTGCCGCTGCTGCCGGACTGGCAGCTGACCCGTGGCGGCCTCTATTTCGTGACCCCCTCGGCGCGCAGTCGCCCGACCAAGATCCAGGTGCTGCTCGATTTCTTCGTCGAGCATCTGAGCACCCCGGGCTGGCAGCGAGCCGAACAGCCGCCGTCCGTGTCGGCTTCGTGACATCCCGCAACATCCACTCGCCACCACGCAAGGCTGGCGAAAGGTTGACCTCTTAGGATCCGCTCAAGACCCGCCCCCGTGAGCGGGCGACGTGCCTACAAAAATAACCAGGATTCTTGCCATGTCGTATCTGTCCCTCCAGGCGTCCCCGCGCGCCCGTCTCCCCTGGATTTTCGCCCTCTCCGCGCCGCTGCGCCGCGGCTGAACCCTCCTTCTCTTCGCGAAAATCCAGAGGTATTCCCATGCTGACTTTCCTCGGCTTCGCCATGGTCATGACCTTCATGTACCTGATCATGACCAAGCGCCTGTCTCCGCTGATCGCCCTGACCATGGTGCCGATCGCCTTCGCCGTGCTGGCCTGGGCGCTGTCCAGCGAATTCGCCAGCCTCGGCAGCGTCAAGCTCGACGCCCTCGGCCCGATGATGCTCGACGGCATCCGCAAGCTGGCGCCCACCGGCGTGATGCTGCTGTTCGCGATCCTCTACTTCGCCGTGATGATCGACACCGGTCTGTTCGACCCGGCGGTGCGCTGGATCCTCAGGCTGGTCAAGGGCGATCCGCTCAAGGTGGCCATGGGCACCGTCTTCCTGACCCTGGTGGTCTCCCTGGACGGCGACGGCTCGACCACCTACATGATCTGCGTGGCGGCCATGTTCCCGCTGTACAAGCGCCTGGGCATGAATCCGCTGATCATGACCTGCCTGATGCTGCTCTCCAGTGGCGTGATGAACCTGACCCCCTGGGGCGGTCCGACCGCCCGCGCCGCCAGTGCCCTGCACGTGGATCCGGCCGACGTCTTCGTGCCCATGATCGCGCCCATGCTGCTGGCCATCGCCTGGCTGTTCTTCCTCGCCTACCTCTATGGCCGCAGCGAGCGCGCCCGCCTGGGCATCCTGCAGATCGGCGAGACCGAAGGCGCCGACGTCACCGTCTCCCAGTGCGCCGAGGCCCGCCGCCCGCACCTGCGCTGGTTCAACGGCCTGCTGACCCTGGCGCTGATGGCCGCGCTGATCGTTGGCGTGCTGCCGATGCCGGTGCTGTTCATGATCGCCTTCGGCATCGCCATGACCGTCAACTACCGCTGCCTGAACATGCAGAAGCAGCGCATCGCCGCCCATGCCGAAAACGTCCTGGCGGTGGTCTCGCTGATCTTCGCCGCGGGCATCTTCACCGGCATCCTCTCGGGTACCGGCATGGTCGACGCCATGTCCAAGGGCCTGCTGGCGGTGATCCCGGATGCCCTGGGTCCGTACATGGCGGTGATCACCGCCCTGGTCAGCCTGCCGTTCACCTTCTTCATCTCCAACGACGCCTTCTACTTCGGCGTGCTGCCGGTGCTGGCCGAGGCCGCCGCGGCCTATGGCATCAGTCCGGTGGAGATCGCCCGGGCCTCCATCGTCGGTCAGCCCGTGCACCTGCTCAGCCCCCTGGTGCCCTCGACCTACCTGCTGGTGGGCCTGGCCAAGGTGGAGTTCGGCGACCACCAGCGCTTCACCCTGAAATGGGCCACCGTGACCTGCATGTTCCTGCTGGGCGGTGCTTTGTTACTGGGTGTGTTTCCGCTGTACAGCCGCTAGAGTTTTACCATTTGTACGACTAGCCTTGCCGGCTGTTCGAAAATGGCGCGTCGCCTGACGCGCCTTTTCCATTGGAGCGCGCGCCCGAGCGCGTCTCAGCTAAAAGAGGATTTGCAATGGACTGGCTGACCAACCCGGAAATCTGGGTCGCCTTCTTTACCCTGACGGCCCTGGAAATCGTTCTGGGCATCGACAACATCATCATGATCTCCATCCTGGTCAGCCGTATGCCCAAGCACATGCAGGCGCGGACCCGTTTCTTCGGTCTGGCCCTGGCCATGGTCACCCGCATCCTGCTGCTGCTGTCCATCACCTGGGTGATGCGTCTCACCGCCGACCTGTTCTTCGTCTTCGGCCAGGGCATCTCCGGGCGTGACCTCATCCTCTTCTTCGGCGGCCTGTTCCTGCTGTGGAAGAGCAGTGCCGAGATCTACGAAGGCCTGGAAGGCGAAGACGAGCACGACGAGGACGCCCCCCAGAAGAAGGGTGGCGGTTTCATCGGCACCATCATCCAGATCGCCATCATCGACATCGTCTTCTCGCTGGACTCGGTGATCACCGCGGTGGGCATGGTCAGCCACGTGCCGGTGATGGTCGCGGCGATCATCGTCGCGGTGCTGGTGATGATGCTGGCGGCCGGCGCCATCAGCAATTTCATCGACAAGCACCCGAGCCTGAAGATGCTGGCGCTGTCGTTCCTGATCGTGGTCGGTACCGTGCTCATCGCCGAAGCCTTCGAAGTCCATGTGCCCAAGGGCTACGTCTACTTCGCCATGGCCTTCTCGCTGGCGGTGGAAGCCATCAACATCCGCCTGCGCGGCAAGGCCAAGGCGCGCGAAGCGGTCAAGCTGCGCAAGGAGCAGATCTGATCGCGGCGGCGGAACCGACCCGGCTCTCCGCCGCCTAAACCAGCAAGTCCCCACGAGCCCGAAGGTGCCCTGCCTTCGGGCTCGTGCGTCTGTGCAGAACGGTCATTACGATTTTGTGACAAGCTCGCCAGGAGCTCTTGGACACGCGCCGGGAGGGCGCCACGATGCTGACACTGCTCAATCTGCTATCCGCCGTTGCCCTGCTGGTGTGGGGCACCCATATCGTGCGCACCGGTATCCTGCGGGTATACGGCGCCAGCCTGCGCCGGGTGCTCAGCCGCAGCATGCAGCGCATGCCGCTGGCCTTTCTTTCCGGCATCGCCGTCACCGCCCTGGTGCAGAGCAGCAACGCCACCGCGCTGCTGGTGACTTCCTTTGTCGCCCAGGGCCTGGTGCCGCTGACCCCGGCGCTGGCCATCATGCTCGGCGCCGACGTGGGCACCGCGCTGATGGCGCGGGTGCTGACCTTCGACCTGTCCTGGCTGTCGCCGCTGCTGATCTTTCTCGGCGTGGTGTTCTTTCTCGGCCGCAAGCAGACCCGCGCCGGCCAGCTCGGCCGGGTCGCCATCGGCCTGGGGCTGATCATCCTGGCGCTGCAGCTGATCGTCGAGGCGGCCTCGCCCATGACCCATGCGGCCGGGGTCAAGGTGCTGTTCTCTTCACTGACCGGTGACCAGTTGCTCGACGCCCTGACCGGCGCGGTGTTCGCCATGGTCTCCTATTCCAGCCTGGCGGCGGTGCTGCTGACCGCCACCCTGGCCGGCTCCGGGGTCATCTCGCTCAAGGTGGCGCTGTGCCTGGTGGTGGGGGCCAACCTGGGCAGCGGCGTGCTGGCGCTGATGGGCGCGGCCAAGCAGGGCGTGGAGGCGCGGCGGGTGGCGGTGGGCAGCCTGCTGTTCAAGCTCGCCGGCTGCATCCTGGTGCTGCCCTGGATCGGCCTGCTGGCCGACTGGCTGCAGGGCTACGACTTCAACGACGCCGAGGTGGTGATCGGTTTCCACGTCGCCTACAACCTGGTGCGCTGCCTGCTGTTCCTGCCGCTGACCGGGCCCCTGGCGCGCTTCTGCACCGCCATGCTGCCGGCCAAGGACAGCGCCGAGACCATCCTGCGGCCGCGCCACCTGGACACCGCCGCCCTGGATACCCCGGCCCTGGCGCTGACCAATGCCTCCCGCGAGCTCCTGCGCATGGGCGATGTCATCGAGCAGATGCTGCAGCACCTGCTGGTGCTGATCAATGCCGGCGACAAGCAGCTGGCCCGCGAGGTGCGCCGTCTCGACGACGATGTCGACGCCCTCTACACGGCGATCAAGCTGTACCTGGCGCGCATGCCGCGCGACGACCTGGACGAGCGCGACAGCCGGCGCTGGGCGGAGACCATCGAACTGGCGATCAACCTGGAGCAGGCCGGCGATCTGATCGAGCGCATGGCCAGCGACGTCGACAGCAAGAAGATCGCCGCCCGGCGCTCGTTCTCGGCTTCCGGGGTGGACGAACTCTCTGCCTTGCACCGGCTGCTGGTCGACAGCCTCAAGCTGTGCCTGTCGGTCTATCTTTCCGGCGACCTGGACGCAGCGCGCCGCCTGCGTCGGCTCAAGCAGCGCTTCCGCCTGCTGGAGCGGCGCTATGCCCATGCCCATGTCGAGCGGCTGCACCAGCAGGTGGTGGAGAGCTTCGAGACCAGCTCCCTGCACCTGGGCCTGCTCAGCGACATGCGCCGGGTCAATTCGCTGTTCTGCAGCATCGCCCACGGCGTGCTGGAGGCGGCCGATGCCGGCTACGCCACCGAGCACGAGCTGCCGGTGGAGGGGCGCGAGGAGTCGGGTGGGGCTTGAGGTCGCGGTTTGACGTGCGGGTTCGTGGATGAGGCTGCGCCGTCATCCACGCAACTGATCTGATCTTGTCATCGCCAATGAAGTTGAGCGCCACTTCGGATGGCCCCCGCTCCCCTGGGGAGAGGGCTGGGGTGAGGGCGCCCCCCCTGCTGCGAACTCCCAGTGGAAAAGGCTGTGCCGTTTTCCACGCCATGGCACTGTGCGCCTAAGCCTTATCGCGGCCATGGCTGTCCGCCGCTGCGGCCGCTCCTACAGAAGCATCACACCCTGTAGGAGCGGCCCATGGCCGCGATTGGGGTACCTCATTGCGCCCGACTATCGAGCTGCTGCAGGATCCGCCAGGCCGTCTCGATCCG
Organism: Pseudomonas flavocrustae; assembly: GCF_029872515.1. NCBI lineage: Bacteria > Pseudomonadati > Pseudomonadota > Gammaproteobacteria > Pseudomonadales > Pseudomonadaceae > Pseudomonas > Pseudomonas flavocrustae. The sequence goes on from NZ_JAPDIQ010000008.1 coordinate 155,191, forward strand.
CGCGGCATTCGGGTAGTTGCGGTTGGCCAGGATCACCAGGCCGAGCTGGCGTTCGGGGATGAACAGCGCATAGGCGCCGAAGCCGTTGGTGGAGCCGGTCTTGTTCAACAACCGGGCGCCGCTCGCCGGCAGTGGCGGGTGCTGCCAGTCCAGCGGTTGCGGCTGCAGGGCCATCGCCGGGGTGTTGCCGGCCAGCAGCTGGGCCTTGGGCAGCGGATAGGCGTAGGCCTCCCAGGCCAGACCCTGGGTCATGGGGCCGCTGCGATAGTAGCCCTGCTGGGTGGCGTCGAGCGCCTTGGCCAGGGGCGCCGGCAACCGGCCGGGATGCAGATTCGCCTCGACGAAGGCGAGCAGATCGCCCGCGGTGGTCTTGATGCCATAGGCCTCTTCGGCATAGGCGCCCGGATTGACCCGCAGCGGCTGGTCGTTCCTGCCATGGCCCCAGGCGTAGTGGGCCTGCTCGGCCGCCGGCACCTGCAGATAGGTATGGCCGAGGCCGAGGGGCTTGAGCACGTGGCGCTGCAAGGCCGTGGCGAAGGGTTCATCGAGCCGCTGGGCCGCCAGGGCGCCGAACAGGCCGATGCTGGGATTGGAGTAGAGGCGGCGGCTGCCGGCGGGGAAGGGCGGCTGGAAGGCGCGGTAGAAGGCCGTCGTCTGATCGTCGCGGGTGACGCCGTCGGGAAATTGCAGCGGCAGGCCGCCGGCGCTGTAGGTGGCCAGCTGCAGCAGGCTGGCCTGGCCGATGGCGCTGCCGGCCAGAGCCGGGCGGACCTGAGCGGCGGACTCGTCCAGCCGCAGGCGACCGGTCGCCGCCGCGTAGCCGCCCAGGGCGGCGGTGTAGGTCTTGCTCAGGGAGCCGATCTCGAACAGGGTGGCCGCGTCCACCGCCTGGCCGCTGCGGCGATCGGCGGTGCCGAAGTAGTAGAGCCGGCGCAGGCCCGGGGCCGTGACACCCACGGCCAGGCCCGGAATGTCCTGCTCGGCCATCACCGTACGGGCGGCGGCGCGGATCTCGTCGTCGAGGGGATTGGCGGCGTTAGCCAGGAGCGGCAGGGTCAGGCCCAGGCCGAGCAGCAGGGAAAGACGCGGGAAAGCCGACATGCGGGAGCCATTCCTGAGGAGGAGAGGCCAGGAGTCTAGCCGAGCGTTGCTGCTCAGGTATGAGACGCGGCCATCGTTGGAAGATTTTGCCGCCGGCGCTGTCCATGGCTGGCTGGAGCCCGATCCTCGACTGGACTACAGTCGCCTCTCACCTTTTCCAGGAGTCATCCCATGTCCGCTGCCCCCCTCGTCGAACAGATCCAACTGGGCCAATTGCCCGTCTGGCGCATCCGCGTCGGCCAGGCCGAAGCCCTGGTGGCCTGCCAGGGCGCCCATGTGCTGCGCTACGGCTTCGACGGCGAGCCGGACATCGTCTGGGGCAATCCGGAAGCCGTGTTCGAGCCCGGTACCCCGATCCGTGGCGGCATCCCGGTCTGCTGGCCCTGGTTCGGCGACCTGCTGAAGAATCCGGCCGCGGTCCAGGCCATGTGCACCACCACTGCGGACGCCCCGGCCCACGGCCTGGCGCGCCAGGTCGCCTGGCAGGCCGGCGGCGTCGAGGTGGACACCGATCGGGTGCGCCTGGACTTCCACCACCGCACCTCCGCCGAGACCACCCCGGGCTGGCCCCATGCCACCGAGCTGACCCTCAGCCTAAGCGTGGGCGAACGCCTGGAGCTGACCCTGAGCGTGCGCAATCTGGAAGATCACCCGCTGGTGCTGAGCCAGGCGCTGCACACCTATTTCGCCGTGAGCGACGTCCGTGAGGTGGGCATCGAAGGCCTGGCCAACGCCGACTACTACGACTGCCTGGACGGCTGGACCCGCAAGCGGCAGAACGGCGAGCCGACCATCACCGCCGAGACCGACCGGGTCTATGTCGGCCTGCCGGCACGCCTGGCGATCCGCGATCCCCAGTGGCAGCGCCGGCTGTTCGTGGAGACCCGTAACAGCCATTCGGCGGTGCTGTGGAATCCCTGGATCGACAAGTCCGCGCGCCTGAGCCAGTTCGCCGACGACGCCTGGACCGGCATGCTCTGCATCGAGACCGCCCGGGTGATGGACGACGTCCTCAGCGTGGCGCCGGGCGCCTCGGCCGAGATGGCGGTGAGCCTGTGGCGCGAGGCGCTGTAGGGGCTGCTCAGGCGTCCGGGCTGGCCCTCACCCCGGCCCTCTCCCAGAGGGAGAGGGGGGTGCTCAGGGGAGAGTTTGGTGCGTTAGGACTTGGGGCGCTCAGGGGAGTTTGATGCGCAGGACTTGGGGCTGTCAGGCTTCAAGCGCACCCTCACCCCGGCCCTCTTCCGGAGGGAGAGGGGGCGCTCAGAGGAGTTTAGTGCGCAGGACTTGGGGCTTTCAGGCTTCAAGCGCACCCTCACCCTGGCCCTCTCCCAGAGGGAGAGGGGAGGCTCCGATAGGCTTTGGCGTGTTGGATATTGGAGAGTGCGCAGGACTCACTCCTGGTTTGGCAGAGTCACTGCCTTGCTGCGGCGTCTACCCAAACGCCCCCTCTCCCCCTGGGAGAGGGCCGGGGTGAGGGAGCCCCGGCACCTAGCCGAAGATCACAACTCCTCGCACAGATTTCGCCCGATCCACTCGGCCACCGCCGTGCGCTCCAGGCCGCAGCCGAGCAGACTGTGCAGCTTGCCCAGGGCGGCTTCACGGGTCATGCCGCGGCCGGAGATCACCCCGGCATCGGCCAGGCCGCTGCCGGCGGCGTAGGTACCCAACTCCACCGTCCCGCGAGCGCCCTGGCTGAGGGCGACCACGGGGACGCCGGCAGCGCGCCATTCGGCGAGGGCGGCGAGGAAGTCGGCGTCATCCGCCGGACCCGTGCCGCTGCCATAGCACTCCAGCACCAGCCCCTGCACCCCACTGCCCGCCAGGGCACGCAGGGTGGCGCCGTCGATGCCCGGAAACAGCGGCAGCACCGCTACCCGCACTGGCTGACGCGGCTGATCGAAGCGTAAGGCGGCCGGCGTGGCCACCAGGGTGTCACCGCTGCGCGGCCGGGCGCTTTCCACGAAGGCCTTCCAGCCGCTGCTGGCCTGCTTGGTGCAGCGCGCCGCCGGCAGGCGTTCGCCATGGAATTGCACCTGCACCCCCGGCGTCAGTCCGCTGGCGAAGGCGGCGAAGCTGTCGGCCAGGTTGCCGTCGGCATCGCTGTCCGGCACGCCGGCCGGCAGCATGGAGCCGGTCAGCAGCACCGGAATGGCCAGGCCCAGCAGCCGGAAGGCCAGGGCGGCGGCGCTGTAGGCCAGGGTATCGGTGCCGTGCAGCACCAGCACGCCGCGGCAGGCGGGGTCGGTGGCTGCCGCCAGGATCGCCTGGGCCATGCGCTCCCAGGCGGCGGGGGTCATGTTGGCGCTGTCGATCAGCGGCAGCAGCTCCTGCAGCCGCCAGGCCGGATTGCCCAGCTCCGGACGGCTGGCCAACAGGGCGTCGATGCGCGCCTCGAAACCAGCGGCGGGGGCCAGGCCGGCGGCGGTCGCCTGCATGCCGATGGTGCCGCCGGTGTAGAGGATGTGCAGGTAGGGTGAGCTCATGAGGGACTTCCTGATAGGACTGCCCCCACACGGGGTGGGGGCAGGAAAGCGGTCGCGGTCCGGGTCAGCGCGACCCGGTGGCGGCGGTCAGTGCGCCTGGCGCGGCTGGGCGGCGCGGGCTTCGGCGACGGTCTCTTCCAGACGCTCCAGCGCCGGCCAGGCCTGGCGATCCAGGTCCAGGTCGCGGAACTGGTCGGCATCGAACACCGGCTGGTCGACCCCGGCACGGCGCTGGGCGTCGTAGTCGTTGAGGATGCGCATGCCGACCTTGATCAGCATGGCCAGGGCGATCAGGTTGACGAAGGCCAGGCAGGTCATGGTGATGTCGGCGAAGGCGAACACCGTGGTCAGGTTCTGCATCGAGCCCCAGCAGATCAGCACCAGCACCAGGCCGCGATAGCCGAGCAGCACGGCCTTGCCGCGGCCGAGCAGGTAGCGCAGGCCGTTCTCGCCCAGGTAGATGTTGTAGAGGATGCAGGTGAAGACGAACAGCGACAGGGCGACGCTGATGAAGATGCGGCCCCAGTCACCGACCACCGCGGCTAGGGAGTTCTGGGTCAGGACGATGCCGTCACCTTCGAAGCCCGGGGTGTAGAAACCCGAGAGCAGGATCAGCAGCGCGGTACAGGTGCAGATGACGAAGGTGTCGAGAAAGACGCTGAAGGCCTGCACCACGCCCTGGGCGGCCGGGTGCTTGACCGCGGCCACCGCGGCGACGTTGGGTGCTGCGCCCAGGCCGGCTTCGTTGGCGAAGACGCCACGCTTGACGCCCATGGTGATGGCGGCGCCGAGCAGACCGGCAAAGGCCGGCTCCAGGCCGAAGGCGCTCTTGACGATGGTCAGCAGGGTGCCGGGGACCAGGTCGATCTGGGTGATGATCACATAGAGGGTGACGGCGATGTAGGCCAGGGTCTTGACCGGCACCAGGATGTCGGAGACCGCGGCGATGCGCTTGATGCCGCCGATGAACACCAGGCCCAGCAGGATGGCCAGGGCGATCCCGGTGTACTGCACCGGCAGGCCGAAGGCGTTTTCCAGCGAGTGGGTCACGGTGAAGGACTGCAGGCCGACGAAGGCGAAGCCGTAGGTCACCAGCAACAGGCCCGAGAAGATCAGGGCCATCCAGCGCTTGTTGAGGCCGTGCTGGATGTAATAGGCCGGACCACCGATGTAGAGGCCGTCGCCGTCGGCGCGCTTGTAGACCTGCGCCAGGGTGCACTCGAAGAAGCTGCTGGCCATGCCGACCAGGGCGGTCACCCACATCCAGAACACCGCACCGGGGCCACCCAGGGTCACGGCCAGGCCCACACCGGCGATGTTGCCGGCACCGACGCGACCGGCCAGGCTGAGCATCAGCGCCTGGAAGGAACTCAGGCCGTCGCCGCTGTTGCGCAGGGAGTCCTTGAAGACGGTGAACATGTGCGGGAAATGGCGCACCTGCACGAATCGCGAACGCAGGGTGAAATAGCTGCCCAGGCCGACGATCAGCACGATGAGCACATGGCCGGACAGGAAGTCGTTGAGCATTTCTAGGTAGTGCATGAAGAATCCTCGAGCATGCTAGTGATGCTCCAAGGCCGGCTCGCAAGCCTTGGGGCTATTATTGTGGAATATCCCGCCAGGGCCTGCCCCCGGCGTGGGGAGACGACGGCAACAGGCTCTGGAACGGGTCGGTCCGGGTGGAACGGGCAGTAAGACGGACCGGGCGCCTAGATTCGGCTATCCCACCGGCGTGAACAATTCCGCGCCTCGCTTCAAAATGGCGCGACTTGATGCTAGTTTTCTGGCCGTCTGTCAAGCTCGGGCCGGATTCATGAGCGACTTTTCCGCCAATTTGCAGCTGCTCTGCCAGCGCCACCGCTCGATTGCCGCCGTCTGTCGCGCCGTCGGCATCAACCGTGCCCAGTTCAATCGTTACCTCAACGGGCAGAGCCGTCCGTCGCCTTACAACCTGCAGCGCCTGGCGGAGTTCTTCGGGCTGCCGGTGGGCGATCTGCAGCTGCCGCAGCGGCAATTCGCGGCGCGCCTGGGCGCGCCGGTTGGTCAGGAGACGGGCTGGGCGGGGCAGGCCCTGGCCCTGTTCGGCGAGCGTCAGGAAGGCCTGGCGCGCTACCAGGGCTATTACCACGAATACTATCCGTCGCTGTCCACGCCGGGTGTGGTGCTCTGCGGACTGGTCTGGCTGTTCGCGGAAGCGGGCGTCTTCCGCTACGTGCGTTTCGAGCGCCTGCGCCGGCGCGACGAAGCCACCAGCCAGGCGCGCTTTCGCTACCTGGGCCTGGCCATGAGCCTGGAAAGCCGGCTGTTCTTTACCGACTACGAATCCCTCACCGGCAACGAGTTGTCGCAGACGGTGCTGCTGCCCAGCGCGCGCAACCGCATCGATCGCCTGAACGGACTCAAGCTCGGCGTCAGCGCCTCCGACCGGCGCGAGCCGGCCTGCACCCGGGTGGTCTGGGAGTACCTCGGCACGCGGCCACCTCGGGGTCGGGCCTATGCCCGCATCGGCCTCTACGACTGGCAGGACCCTGGTCTGGACGAGGATCTGCGCCAGCGCCTGGCCAGCGTGGCCCTGGTCGATCGGGTCTATCGCCTGGGCTAGAGGGGTTCCTCGATCGCTGGGTGGCAGCGATCGCAGTCTTCGAGGATGGCGCGGTCGCGCCCGGCCTGCTTGGCCCAGTAGAGCTGGCGATCGGCGGCTTCGATGAAGGTTTCGGCGCAGTCGTGATCCGGCCGGGCGCAGGCGCCGCCGATACTCACCGTCACGCGCGGACCGGCATGGGGCCCGAGATGGGGGATCTCCAGGCGCCTTACCGCGTCTAGCAGGCGCTGTGCCAGCTTGCCGGCATCCTCCTCGCGCGAAGGCGTGCAGAGGATGGCGAATTCCTCGCCGCCGTAGCGGGCCAGGCAGTCACCGGCGCGCAACTCGTCGGCCAGGGCGGTGGCGACCTGTTGCAGGCAGCGATCGCCGGCCGGATGCCCGTAGCGATCGTTGAAGGCCTTGAAGTGATCGACGTCGATCATCAGCAGGAGCAGCGGGCGGGGCGGGGGATGAGCCAGGGCGTTGGCCAGGGCCTGCATCAGCGCCCGGCGATTGGCCACGCCGGTCAGGGGGTCGGTGGCGGACTGCTGTGCCAGGAAGCGATTGGATGCGGTCAGTTCTTCGTTGCGCAGGCGGTCGCGCAGGATCAGCAGATAGCCCTGACGACGCGCGCGCTCCATCCAGAAGTTGTTGAGCAGGGTGAAGCTCGCGGTGGCGAACGCCAGGGTCATGACCAGCGACGCCTCCAGGGCAGGCAGGGCGTGCATCTGGGTGGCCAGGCCGATGGCCAGCAGGGCGACCAGGCTGTGTACCGCCGCCTGGCGCAGGGGCGGGGCGATGCAGCTGTTGGTGAAGAGGGTCATCAACGGCATGGTGGCCAGCCAGAGGGCGCGATGCGCGGCATCGGTGGCCTCGACGTCCAGCAGCGGCGGCGCATAGGCCAGCAGACAGGGCAGGATACCCACCCATTCGCGTGCCGGATGCTCGGCTGGCATCAGCCTGAGCGCCAGCAAGACCAGACCGCCGCCAACCACCACCAGTGCGCTGAGCAGGCTGATGAGCCAGAAGGCATCGGTCATCAGGATCCAGTCCCAGATCGAGAAGCTGGCATAGGCCAGGATGGCCACGGTCAGGCTGATGCGCAGGTGCCGCCGGCGCGAACGGGCGATGTCGCGCTGATAATGCCGTTCCAATACCGGTTCGAAGCGCAGGGCCCAGAAAGGGCGAGCCAGCGCTCGGGCGAGGGCGAGACTGAGGGACATGGATGCCGTACCTGGCGGGAAAATCTGAGGATCACTTCAGCACAATAAGTCCCTTAGCACGATAGAGGGTTCCCGGACGCGGGAATGTAACCGCCGAATGGTAGCCATTGGCTACCATTCGGAAGGCCGTAAACGCCGCGGTCGCTAGTTGCCGGCCTTGATGCGACTCCAGGCGCGCGTCCGCACCCGCTCGATGGGCTGCGGCAGCGGTTGCACCACATAGAGCTTCTTGAGCATGTCCGGAGTGGGCACCAGGTCGTGGTTGTCGCGGATGGCGGCGGTCACCAGCGGCATGCCCGGCTTGTTGGCGTTGGGGTAGCCGAGATAGTCGCTGATCCCGGCGATCACCTTGGGTTCGAGCAAGTAATTGATGAAGGCATGGGCCTGGTCGACGTTGGCGGCGCTGGCCGGAATGGCCCAGGTGTCGAACCAGATGGGCGCGCCCTCGCGCGGCAGGCGCCAGTCCACCACCACGCCGTTGCCGGCTTCCTTGGCCCGGTTGCCGAACTGATAGAAGCTGCCCGAATAGCCCACCGCCACGCAGATGTCGCCGTTGGCGATATCGGTCATGTACTTGGTGGAATTGAAGTAGGCCATGTAGGGGCGGATCTTCAGCATCAGCGCCGTGGCCTTCTCGTAGTCCTTGGCGTTGGCGCTGTTGGGGTCCAGGCCCAGGTAGTGCAGCACCACCGGCAGGATGTCCGAGGGCGAGTCCAGCATGGCCACGCCACAGCTCTTGAGCTTGGCCATGTTCTCCGGCTTGAACACCAGGTCCCAGCTGTCCACCGGTGCGTCCGCCCCCAGCGCCGCCTTGACCTTGGCCGGGTTGAAGCCGATGAGGATGGTGCCGTACATGTAGGGCACGCCGTACTGGTTGCCCGGGTCGTTGACCTCCAGCAGCTTGAGCAACTCCGGATCGAGATTCTGCCAGTTGGGCAGCTTGCGCTTGTCCAGCTTCTGGAAGACCCCGGCCTTGATCTGGGTTTCCAGGAACTGGTTGGAGGGAATCACCAGGTCATAGCCGGAGCGCCCGGTGAGCAGCTTGGCCTCCAGCGACTCGTTGCTGTCGAAGGTGTCCCAGGTGACGCGGATGCCGGTCTGCTTGGCGAAGTCCTTGGGCGTCTCGGGCAGGATGTAGTCGGCCCAGTTGTAGACCCGCAGTTCGCCGGGATCGGCGGCCTGGACGGCGGTGGCGAGCAGGGCGCCACCGAGCAGGGTGGTGAGCGGACGCAGGAGGCTGTGCATGGTCGGATTCCTCGCGATAGGGATCAGGCGCCGTCGAAGGCGGCCAGGACGTTCACCGTGTTGATGCCGATCTCCGCCACGGCGTAACCGCCTTCCATGACGAACAGGGTCGGCAGGCCGAGCCGCGCCAGGCGTTCGCCCAGGCGCAGGTAGTCGTCGCTCTCCAGCTTGAACTGGGAAATGGGATCGGCCTTGAAGGTATCCACGCCCAGGGAGACCAGCAGCAGGTCCGGGGCATAGTCCTGCACGCGCGTCAGCGCTGTTTCCAGGGCGGCGCTCCAGCTGTCCCAGGCGCTGCCGGCGGGCAGCGGCAGATTGAGGTTGAAGCCCTGGCCCGCGCCGCTGCCGGTCTCGTCGGCATAGCCGAGGAAGAAGGGGAATTCGAAACCCGGATCGCCGTGCAGCGAGAGGAACAGCACATCGTTGCGCGCATAGAAGATGTCCTGGGTGCCGTTGCCGTGGTGGTAGTCGACATCGAGGATGGCCACCCGCCGGGCGCCGCCGTCGAGGGCGGCCTGGGCGGCGATGGCGGCGTTGTTCAGATAGCAGTAGCCACCCATGACATCGGCCGCGGCGTGGTGGCCCGGCGGGCGGCAGAGGGCGAAGGCGCTGCGCGCGCCCGCGGCGACCTCGGCCCCGGCACTTAGGGCCACCTGGGCGGCGCTGTAGGCGGCCTGCCAGGTGCCGGCGGTGATGGGCGCGCCGCCGTCGAAGCTGTAGTAACCGAGGCGTCCGTGCAGGCTGGTGGGCGGCAGCACCTGGCGCAGGGTACGCGCCGGCCAGGTATAGGGCAGCAGATCCACGGTCTCGCCGCGGGCTGCCCATTCGTCCCAGGCGCCGGCGAGAAAGTCGAGATAGGCCGCGCTATGGACGCGTGCCAGCGGCGCCCGGCCGAAGTCCCTCGGCGCCACCACCTCGCCGAGCTGCCGGCGGTGACACTCGGCGAGGATGAATTCGACGCGCTGGGGTTTTTCGAAACAGGGCTGCAACTGGCCATCGATCAATTCGCAGCGACCGTGGTGCAGGGCGTGATCGGGACTGTGGTGGATGCGCATGGCGACTCCGGGCGGCGGGCTCTCCCCTGATTCTTGCCAGCCCGGCGACCCGCGACGAGAGGCGCAGCGGCCAAAAGGGGATAGATCCGGCCAGATTGCGCCCGGCGTCGGCCATCAACCGCCCTTGGCTTCGTAGACCACGAAGCGCTTCAGGGTCGGCTCCAGCACCTCCCAGGTGCCCTGGAAGCCGCGCGGCACGACGAAGCTGCTGCCGGGACCGAGCCGGGTGGCGTGGCCCTGGTCATCGGTGACCAGACTCACCCCTTCGAGAATCTGGCAGTACTCTTCCTCGGTGTAGTTCACCCGCCAGGCGCCCACCTCGCTGTGCCAGTGGCCGACGGCGAAGACACCGCTGCCATCCTCGTAGTCGAGCCAGAGGCTCTGCAGCGGATCGCCGACCAGGCGCTTTTCCGCCGGCAGGCGGTATTGCTGGGTGGGTTGGCCGCGCGCTTCGAGCAGTTTCAGCGAGGGCATGGAAAATCCTCCTTGGGGACGGGAAGCGCTCAGCATACGCTGGCCGCTAGAGCCGATACCCCCGCGGCGATTGTCCGCTCCAGCGGCGGAAGGCATGACGGAAGCTGGCGGTTTCGCTGAAGCCCATCACCTCGGCGATGCGATAGATGGGTAGCCGCTCCTGGGCCAGCAGGTCGCGCGCCCGTTCGAAGCGCAACTCGTCCAGCAGTTGCTGATAGCCGCTGCCGCCCGCCTGCAGGTGGCGGCGCAGGCTGCGCGGGGCCATGCCGAGGTGGCCGGCCAGGGCCGCGAAGGAGGGCGGGGCCGCCAGGTCGGCGCCCAGCAGGGTGCGGATGCGGGCGAGCAGGGCGCGCTGGCGATCCTGCTCGGGGGCCAGGCGACCGCACTGCTCCAGGGCGTCGCGATGGGTCACCGGATCGGCCAGGGGCAGCCCGCGCTCAAGCCAGGCAGCGGGAAAGGCCAGGCCGTTATAGGGCGCGTTGAAGGCCAGGGGTGTGGCGCCGAAGCAGTCGCCATAGCGCGCGCGATAGGCCGGCTCGGCGTGCCGAAAGGCCACCTGCACCAACGGCAGGGGCGTACCGAGGAGGTCGCAGCAGATCGCCAGCAGCGAGGCCAGGCAGCACTCGGCGTTGCAGCGCTCCAGTTCCGGCGCGAAGGGATGGTCGTCGGCCCTGAGCCAGGCCAGCTCGCCGTGGCGCTCCAGGCGCAGGGTGAAATAGGCGCCCAGCAGCCCCTGGTGGGCCAGGGCCGCCTGCAGCGCCGCGCCCAGGGTCGGGGCGCTGAGCAGGGCATAGCCGAGCAGGCCGTAGCCGGAGACGCGCAGCCGCCAGCCCAGCAGCAGCCCCAGTTCGGGCGGGGCGACCGGCAGGGCGTTGGCGATGACCCGCTGTTCCTGGGCCAGGGTGATGAGCCGATGGGGCTGTTCGAGATCGTCCAGCCGCAGGCCGCTGCCGGCCAGCAGCGGCGCCGCCCGGGCGGGCGTGTCGGCCGCCAGTTGCTGGAGCACCAGGGACACCAGGTTGAGATTGATCAGACCGGACTGACGCATGGGCAAACTCCCCGGGGCGGTGGCAGCCTTCCAAGCAAGAAGGATACCGCGCCCGCGGGGCGTTGCCGTCGGTTACCGCTCAGGTCTGGCGTGCGGGACTCAGACCTTGGCCTTCAGCGGTACGAGCCGCGGGGCGATCATGTTTTCCGGGCGCAGGATGTCGTCCAGGGTCGCCTCGTCCAGCAGATTTTCCTCGCGCACCAGCTCCAGCACGCCGCGACCGGTTTCCAGCGCCGTCTTGGCGATGCGGGTGGAGGTCTCGTAGCCCAGGTAGGGGTTGAGCGCGGTGACCAGGCCGATGGAATGCTCCACCTGACGGCGGCAGTGCTCGACGTTGGCGGTGATGCCGGTGATGCAGTGCTCGCGCAGCATGTCCATGGCGCGCTGCAGCAGGCGGATGGAGTCGAAGATCTTGTAGGCGATCAGCGGCTCCATGACGTTGAGCTGCAGCTGGCCGCCCTCGGCCGCCAGGGTCAGCGCCAGGTCGTTGCCGATGATCTCGAAGGCCACCTGGTTGACCGCCTCGGGGATCACCGGATTGACCTTGCCCGGCATGATCGAGCTGCCCGGCTGACGCGGCGGCAGGTTGATCTCGTTGATGCCGGTACGCGGACCGCTGGAGAGCAGGCGCAGGTCGTTGCAGATCTTCGACAGCTTCACCGCGGTGCGCTTGAGCATGCCGGAAAACAGCACGAAGGCGCCCATGTCCGAGGTGGCTTCGATCAGGTCGGCGGCGGGCTTGAGCGGCTGGCCGCTGATGTCCGCCAGGCGCTGCACGGCCAGCAGCTGGTAGCCGGGGTCGGCGTTGATGCCGGTGCCGATGGCGGTACCGCCCAGGTTGACCTCGGTGAGCAGCTCCGGCGCCAGGGTCTTGAGGCGCGCCAGGTCTTCGCCCAGGGTGGTGGCGAAGGCGTGGAATTCCTGGCCGAGGGTCATGGGCACCGCGTCCTGCAGCTGGGTGCGACCCATCTTCAGCACCTCGGCGAATTCCACGCCCTTGGCGGCGAAGGCGGTGATCAGGCTGTCCAGGCTGGCGAGCAGGGCGTCATGACCGAGCAGCAGGCCCAGGCGGATGGCGGTGGGGTAGGCGTCGTTGGTCGACTGCGCCATGTTGACGTCGTTGTTCGGGTGCAGGTGGCGATATTCGCCCTTGGCGTGGCCGAGCAGCTCCAGGGCGACGTTGGCGATCACCTCGTTGGCGTTCATGTTGGTCGAGGTGCCGGCCCCGCCCTGGATCATGTCCACCACGAACTGGTCGTGGAATTCGCCGCGAATGATGCGCGAGCAGGCGTCAACGATCGCCTGGTGCTTCTCGGTCGGCAGGTGGCCGAGCCGGTGGTTGGCGTCCGCTGCCGCCTGCTTGACCATGGCCAAGGCCACCACCAGCTTGGGGTAGTGACCGAGGGGCACGCCGGAGAGGCGGAAGTTCTGCACGGCGCGCAGGGTCTGGATGCCGTAGTAGGCATCGGCGGGGACGTCGAGGGTACCGAGAAGATCTTTTTCGAGGCGGACGGATGATGCAGAGTCGGACATGATAGCGTTGGGCTTCGATCGAGCGGCAGGCGCCGCGATGCCCTAGAATCTAGGCCTGCCAGCCGATCCCGGCCAATGCCGATCCGCCAAGCCTCATGCCGGATCGGCATAACTCTGGTTGTGACCTCGCGAGATCAAACGACGTATGGGTGCCATGAACATCGAATTCAAATGGCTGGAAGACTTCGTGGCCCTAGCGGCCACCCACAGTTTTTCCCAGGCCGCCGAAAAGCGTTTCGTCACCCAGCCCGCCTTCAGCCGGCGCATCCGCGCGCTGGAGGAAAGCGTCGGCCTGACCCTGGTGGACCGATCCCATACTCCGATCAGCCTTACCGAAGCCGGTCAGCTGTTTCTGGTCACGGCGCGCAGCGTGGTGGAGCAACTGGGCGAGACGGTGCGCCATCTGCATCACCTGGAAGGCGGGCAGGGCGAGGTGCTGCAATTCGCTGCCGCCCACTCCCTGGCCCTGGGCTTCTTTCCGCAGTGGATCGCCGGGCTGCGTGGCCAGGGCCTGGCGCTGGCCAGCCGGCTGGTGGCCACCAACGTCGGCGACGCCATTCACGCCCTGCGCGACGGCGCCTGTGACCTGATGCTGGCCTTCCACGATCCCGATGCCGCGCTGCAGATGGACCCGGAGCTGTTTCCGTCGCTGCACCTGGCGCACACCGCCATGCTGCCGGTCTGCGCCACCGATGGCGAAGGCCGACCGATGTTCCAGCTGGACGGGCAGAGCAGCGTTCCGCTGCTGGCCTACAGCGCCGGTGCCTTCCTCGGTCGTTCGGTGAATCTGCTCCTGCGCCAGCGCAAGCTGCGCGCCGTGACCCTCTACGAAACCGCCATGGCCGACAGCCTCAAGACCATGGCCCTGCAGGGCCTGGGCGTGGCCTGGGTGCCGCAGCTGTCGGTGGCGGCGGAGCTGGCCCGCGGCGAACTGGCCGTGTGTGGCGATGCCGCCTGGCAGGTCGGCCTGGAAATCCGCCTCTACCGCTGTGCCCTGTTGCGCAAGCGACTGGTGCAGCAGGTCTGGCGACATCTCGAAAGTCAAAGCCACGGCGGCTGATCGACGGTAGTCAACTATGCTGATATCGGCTTTTGGTTAGCCGACGTCCTGCAAGCCTTTTGCGCCTGTCTGCGCGACACTGGCACCTCTCTCACGGAGGTCAGCCATGCAGCGCATCCGCGTCATCGACTCCCATACCGGCGGCGAACCCACCCGCCTGGTTCTCGATGGTTTTCCCGAGCTCGGCCAGGGCAGCATGGCCGAGCGCCGCACCCTGCTGGCCGGCGAGCATGACGCCTTTCGGCGAGCCTGCATGCGCGAACCGCGCGGTAACGAGGTGCTGGTCGGCGCCTTGCTCTGTGAGCCGGTATCTCCTGCCGCCAGCGCTGGCGTGGTGTTCTTCAACGAGGTCGGCTACCTCGGGATGTGCGGCCACGGCACCATCGGCCTGGTGGTGTCCCTGGCTCATCTCGGCCGGATCGGCCCTGGCGATCACCTGATCGAGACCCCGGTCGGCGATGTCACCGCCACCCTGCATGACGACGGCAGCGTCAGCGTGCGCAACGTCCCGGCCTATCGCCATCGCCAGGCCGTCCAGGTGGAGATTCCCGGCCATGGCCCGGTCAGCGGCGACATCGCCTGGGGTGGCAACTGGTTCTTCCTCTGTGCCGATCACGGCCAGCGCATCGCCGCCGACAACCTCGACGGCCTGCTCACCTTCAGCCTGGCCCTGCGGGGCGCGCTGGAGGCCGCCGGTATCACTGGCGACCAGGGCGGCCATATCGACCATATCGAACTCTTCGCCGAGGATCCGGACGGCGCCGACAGTCGCAGCTATGTGCTCTGCCCGGGGCGTGCCTATGACCGTTCGCCCTGCGGCACCGGCACCAGCGCCAAGCTGGCGTGCCTGGCGGCCGACGGTGACCTGGCGCCCGGAGCCGTCTGGCAGCAGGCCAGTGTCATCGGCAGTCGTTTCGAGGCGCACTATCAGCCCGGCGACGAGGGTCGCATCCTGCCGGTGATCCGCGGCCGCGCCCATGTCATGGCCGAGGCGACCCTGCTGCTGGCCGCCGACGATCCCTTCGCCTGGGGTATCCCGGGGTGAAGTCCGTGGCGGAGGTCCTCGTCGTCGGCGCCGGCATCATCGGCGCCAGCTGCGCCGCGGCCCTGGCCGCGCGCGGCTGCCGGGTGCGGGTGCTGGATGCCGGCCTGCCTGGCGCCTCCGCCGCCGGCATGGGCCACCTGGTGGTGATGGACGACGACCCCGCCGAATTGACCCTGAGCGCGCGCTCCCTGGCGCTCTGGCGTGAGCTGGTGCCCCAGCTGCCGAGCGCCGCCGACTACCGCAACTGCGGCACCCTCTGGCTGGCGCGCGACGCAGCCGAGCTGGATCTGATCGACGCGAAGCGCCAGCGTCTGGACGCCCAGGGCGTCGCCAACCAGCCCTTGAATGCGGCCGCCACCGCCGCTGCCGAGCCGGCGCTGACCACCCTGGCTGGCAGTCTGGAGGTGCCCG
The DNA here is from genome assembly GCF_029872515.1 of Pseudomonas flavocrustae. Lineage (NCBI taxonomy): Bacteria > Pseudomonadati > Pseudomonadota > Gammaproteobacteria > Pseudomonadales > Pseudomonadaceae > Pseudomonas > Pseudomonas flavocrustae. The sequence continues at coordinate 170,450 of NZ_JAPDIQ010000008.1, forward strand.
GCGATGGCCTGCTCTATGCGCCGGTGGTGGCCGCCTGGCTGCTGCAGCGCTCGCCGCTGATCGAATTCCAGCGTGCCCGGGTGACGGCGGTCGAAAGCCGGCGCGTCCGCCTGGACGACGGTCGCTGGCTGACCGCCGATGCCGTGGTGCTCGCCGCCGGCCTGCAAGCCGCCAGTCTCTGCCCGGACCTGCCGCTGGTGCCCAAGAAGGGCCATCTGCTGATCACCGATCGCTATCCCGAGCAGGTCCGCCACCAGCTGGTGGAGATTGGCTATGGCGCCAGCGCCCACGCCAGCAGCGGTGCCTCGGTGGCTTTCAATGTCCAGCCGCGACCTACCGGGCAACTGCTGATCGGCTCGTCGCGGCAATTCGAGCGTCCGGACATGGCGGTGGAGCCTGCGGTGGTTGGCCAGCTGCTGCGCCGTGCCCTGGACTATCTGCCCGGCCTGACCCATACCTCGCTGATCCGTGGCTGGACCGGCCAGCGCGCCGCCAGTCCCGATGGCCTGCCGCTGATCGGCGCCCATCCCGAACAGCTCGGTCTGTGGCTGGCGGTCGGTCACGAAGGCCTGGGCGTCACTACTGCCCCGGCCACTGCCGAAGCCATCGCCAACGGGCTATTCGGCGAGCCTTCGACGTTCCACGTGGAACCCTTCGCACCGGCGCGTTTCACCACCGTGCCGAGGAGCCAGGCATGTTGACCCTGTTCATCGATGGCGAGCGCCTGGAGATTCGCCCTGGCAGCCTGCTCACCGCCGCGCTGGCCAAGAGCGGCAATCCCGCCGCGCGCCGTTCGGTAGGCGGAGAAGCCCGGGCACCGTTCTGCGGCATGGGCATCTGCCAGGAGTGCCGGGTACAGGTCGACGGCGTACGCCGCCTGGCCTGCCAGACGCCGTGCCAGGACGGCATGCAGGTGGAGCGCCTGTCATGAATAGCGCGAGCTGCGACCTGCTCATCATCGGCGCCGGCCCGGCCGGTCTCGCCGCCACCCGCGCCGCCAGTGGCCGCGGCCTGAACCTGGTGCTGCTGGACGACAATCCCTTGCCCGGCGGCCAGATCTGGCGCGCCCGGGCGGGCCAGGTGGCCGCCGAAGTCGGTCAGTTGCCGGCGGACGTCACCCTGCTCACCCAGACCCGCGTCGCCGCGGTCCTGGGACCACACCAGCTGCTGCTGGAAGACGCCCACGGCAGCCGGACCCTGACGTTCGACACCCTCATCCTCTGCACCGGCGCCCGCGAACTGCTGCTGCCGTTCCCCGGCTGGACCCTGCCCGGGGTGACCGGTGCCGGTGGCTTGCAGGCGCTGATCAAGGGGGGCGTGGAAGTGGCCGCTGAGCGCCTCGTCGTCGCCGGCACCGGTCCGCTGCTGCTGGCCAGCGCCGCTACCGCGCGCCAGGCGGGTGCCCGGGTCGCCCTGGTCGCCGAGCAGGCCGCGCGCCGTGCCCTAGTCGAATTCGGCCTGCAGCTCTGGCGCTGGCCGAACAAGTTGCGCCAGGCGCTGACCCTGGCCACTCCTCGCTATAGCCCCGGCACCTGGGTCGAGGCAGCACTCGGCAGCGAGCGTCTCGAAGCCGTGCGCCTGCGCCAGGGCGACCGTCGCTGGGAGGTCGCCTGCGACCGCCTGGCCTGTGGCTACGGCCTGGTACCCAATGTCGAACTGGCGCAGAGCCTGGGCTGCGCGACCCTGGATGGCGCCGTGGCGGTGGATGACCATCAGCGCACCAGCCAGCCGCACATCCTGGCCGCCGGTGAATGCACCGGCATCGGCGGCAATGAACTGGCCCAGGCCACCGGCCGTATCGCCGGCCTGGTCGCCAGTGACCAGCTCGACGCCATCGCTGGCGTGCAGACCGAGGCCCGTGCCTGGCGCCGCTTCGCCGCCCAGCTGGCGCGCACCTTCGCCCTGAATCCGGCCATTGCCCGGCTCGCCCAGCCGGATACCCTGGTCTGCCGTTGCGAGGACGTCGCCCTCGGCGCCCTGGTCGGCCATGCCGACTGGACCCAGGCCAAGCTGCGCAGCCGCTGCGGCATGGGCGCCTGCCAGGGCCGCATCTGTGGCCAGGCTACCCGCATGTTGCTGGGCTGGACGCCCCCGGCGCCGCGCTTTCCCCTGCAACCCACCCGTATCGACAGCCTGCTGGCCCTGACCGAGGACGAGAAATGAATGCCGCCGCCCACCTGGACGCCCTGAGCCGCGCCCGGCCCGCCAACCTGCCCGCGCTGCTGGCCAGCCTGAGTCTGGTGGCGCCGCTGCTCGATGCCATCCCCGGCGTGGTGTTCTTCGTCAAGGACCTGGACGCGCGCTATGTGCTGGTCAACCTGACCCTGGCCCAGCGCTGCGGCTACGAGGACGTCAGCGAATTGCTCGGCAAGACCGCCGAGGAAGTCTTCCCGGCGCCCCTGGGTGGCGCCTACGCCGAACAGGATCGTCGCGTGCTGCGCGAAGGCCTGGCGCTGGATGACCAGCTGGAATTGCACCTCTATGCCGGGCGTACCCCGGGCTGGTGCCTGACCCGCAAGCTGCCGCTGCACGACGCCCAGGGCCAGCTGATGGGCATGGCCGGCATCTCCCACGATCTGCAGGCGCCCGCCGCCGATCACCCGGCCCACGCCAAGGTGGCCGAGGTCGATCGCTATCTGCGCGAGCACTATGCCCAGCCGCTCTCGGTGGGCGAACTGAGTCAGAGAGTCGGCCTGTCGGTCTCCCAGCTCGAACGCCAGTGCAAGCGCATCCTGCGCCTCACGCCCCAGCAGTTGCTACACAAGGCCCGGCTCGACGCCGCCTCGCGCCTGCTGGCCCGCGATCTACCCGTCACCGAAGTGGCCCTGGCCTGTGGCTATACCGACCACAGCGCCTTCAGCCGTCAGTTCCGCCGTCTCACCGGCCTGTCGCCCCGGCAATACCGCGACTCTCTCAAGCCCCGTTCCCGTCTGGAGGAAACCCCCGCATGAGCACTCCCCGCGTCAACTGGAGCGGCGTCTTTCCCGCCGTCACCACCCAATTCAACGACGACTTCTCCGTCAACCTGGAAAAGACCCATGGCGTGATCAGCAATCTGGTGCGCGATGGCGTCTCCGGTCTGGTGATGTGCGGCACCGTGGGCGAGAACACCTCCCTGACCCTGGAAGAAAAGATCTCCCTGGTGGAGGTCGCCAAGGACGCTGCCGGCGGTCGCGTGCCGGTGATCTGCGGCGTGGCCGAATTCACCAGCCTCAATGCCACCCGCACCGCCCAGGCGGTAGGGCGCGCCGGCGCCGACGGCATCATGCTCATGCCGGCCCTGGTCTACTCGGCCAAGCCCCACGAGACCGCCGCGCACTTCCGCAGCGTGGCCAGCGCCCTCGACCTGCCGCTGATGGTCTACAACAACCCGCCGATCTACAAGAACGATGTCACCCCGGACATTCTCATCTCCCTGGCCGACGTCGACAACATCGTCTGCTTCAAGGATTCCTCCGGCGATACCCGCCGCTTCATCGACGTGCGCAACGAGGTGGGTGACCGCTTCGTGCTCTTCGCCGGTCTCGACGACGTGGTGCTGGAAAGCATCGCCGTAGGCGCCGAGGGCTGGGTCTCGGGCATGTCCAACATCTTCCCCACCGAAGGTGAAACCATCTTCCGCCTGGCCAAGGCCGGCCGCTTCGCCGAGGCCATGCCGCTCTACGAATGGTTCATGCCGCTGCTGCACCTGGATGCCCGCCCGGACCTGGTGCAGTGCATCAAGCTCTGCGAAGAACTCGCCGGCCGCGGCAGCGCCCTGACCCGCCCGCCACGCCTGGCCCTGCCCGACGCGGACCGCGCCTTCGTCGAACGGCTGATGGCCAAGGCCCTGGAAACCCGCCCGCAACTGTCGGACGTGGGGATCTGAGGCTGGGCTTATCGCGGCTATGGTGGTTCGCCGCTGCGACCGCTCTGCCTTAATCGCGGCCATGCCGGTGCGCCGTAGCGACCGCTCCTACAGTCGTGTCTGAACCTGTAGGAGCGGCCCATGGCCGCGATAAACACAACGCTTCAGCATGACTTTTCGCCGCAGGGAACCGGAACACCCGAGCTCTCAAGCTACGCTAATCCGCTCCCTCTCCCGCTTGCGGGAGAGGGCTGGGGTGAGGGCGCTCTTCAAGGCGATCCCCCCCGAATCATCCAGCCCTCTGGTCCGTACCTTTCACCCCACACCACCCCCCATCCCAAGGGCGCCATGGCCTGTCCTGCACGCGACAGGCGATACCCGGCGCAGGGGCACGCTCCGCCCCGCTTTCGTCTATACTGTCCCGCTCATTTCCCAAGCCACGTCCACCGCGTGGCTTCTTCATTTCAGAGGCACGACGATGAGCGCACTCGTAGGCGTGATCATGGGCTCCAAGTCCGACTGGTCCACCCTGAGCCACACCGCCGACATGCTGGACAAGTTGGGCATTCCCCACGAAGTGAAGGTGGTCTCCGCCCACCGCACCCCCGACCTGCTGTTCCAGTACGCCGAAGAGGCTGCCGGGCGCGGTATCGAGGTGATCATCGCCGGCGCCGGTGGCGCCGCCCACCTGCCGGGCATGTGCGCCGCCAAGACCCACCTGCCGGTGCTCGGCGTGCCGGTGCAGTCGTCCATGCTCTCGGGCGTCGACTCCCTGCTGTCCATCGTGCAGATGCCCGCCGGTGTGCCGGTCGCCACCCTGGCCATCGGCAAGGCCGGCGCCATCAACGCCGCGCTGCTGTCCGCCAGCATCCTCGGCGGCAAGCATCCCGAGTACCACGAGCGGCTGAACGCCTTCCGCGACGAGCAGACCCGCACCGTGCTGGACAATCCCGATCCGAGGGAGCAGGCATGAAGATCGGCGTCATCGGTGGCGGCCAGCTGGGCCGCATGCTCGCCCTGGCCGGCACGCCGCTGGGCATGAACTTCGCCTTTCTCGACCCGGCGCCGGATGCCTGCGCCGCCGCCCTGGGCGAACACCTGCGCGCCGACTACGGCGACCCGGACCACCTGCGCCAGCTGGCCGACGAGGTCGATCTGGTGACCTTCGAATTCGAGAGCGTCCCGGCCGAGACCGTGGCCTTCCTCGCGCAGTTCGTGCCGGTCTATCCGTCCGCCGAAGCCCTGCGCATCGCTCGGGATCGCCTGTTCGAGAAGTCGATGTTCCGCGACCTGGGCATCCCCACGCCGGCGTTCGCCGACATCCTCTCCCAGGCCGACCTGGATGCCGCCGTGGCCCGTATCGGCCTGCCGGCGGTACTCAAGACCCGCACCCTGGGCTATGACGGCAAGGGCCAGAAGGTCCTGCGCCAGCCGGAAGACGTCACCGGCGCCTTCGCCGAACTGGGCAGCGTCCCCCTGCTGCTGGAAGGCTTCGTGCCCTTCACCGGCGAGGTCTCCCTGGTGACCGTGCGCGGGCGTGATGGCGAGGTGGCCTGCTATCCGCTGGTGCACAACACCCACGAGAGCGGCATCCTGCGCCTGTCGGTGGCCAGTTCCGACCACCCGCTGCAGGCCCTGGCCGAAGACTATGCCCGCCGCGTGCTGGAACAGCTCGATTACGTCGGCGTGCTGGCCTTCGAATTCTTCGAGGTCGAGGGTGGCCTCAAGGCCAACGAGATCGCCCCACGCGTGCACAACTCCGGGCACTGGACCATCGAAGGCGCCGAGTGCAGCCAGTTCGAGAACCACCTGCGCGCCGTGGCCGGCCTGCCGCTGGGCTCCACCGCCAAGGTCGGTGAAAGCGCCATGGTCAACTTCATCGGCTCGGTACCGCCGGTGGCCGCCGTCACCGCCCTGGAAGACTGCCACCTGCACCACTACGGCAAGGCCTTCAAGGCCGGGCGCAAGGTCGGTCACGCCACCCTGCGCAGCGCCGATGCGGCAACCCTGCAGACCCGCATCGCTGCCCTGGAAGCCCTGATCCAGGACTGATGTCAGACGGCTTCCGCACACGGAAGCCGTTTTTCCCTGAACCTCGAAGGATCACCGGTGGTCGGAGAGTACAACGACGCCTGCTGACCGGCGTTGTCTTACCAGCACTTAAACAGGGGATTCTTCACATGGGCATCATCGCAACCATCATCATCGGTCTCATCGTCGGCCTGGTTGCCCGCTTCCTGAAGCCGGGCGACGACAGCATGGGCTGGATCATGACCATCATCCTGGGCATCGTCGGCTCCGTGGTCGCCACCTACCTGGGCCAGGCACTGGGCATCTACCGCGCCGGTGAAGGCGCAGGCTTCATTGGTGCCGTGGTCGGCGCCATCATCGTGCTGTTCATCTACGGCATGGTGACCAAGCGTCGCTAAGATCGTGAACAGGTTCTAAGACGCCGCTTCGCAGCACCGCGTTTCTGCCCCTGGTGTCGCCCGTCGGCCCAGGGGCTTTTTCATGGGCGAGGCCCCGCTTTGCGGCCCTGGGGCTGGACCCCTGACCTGGCGCGCCGCACACTCGGACTTTTGTGTCCGACCCGCCGACCATGCCCAGACTGCTCATCACCCTGCTGCTCGCCAGCCTGCCGTTGCTGACCCACGCCGCCAAGGGCGAACCGCCGGAAACCAACTGGCTCGACCTGCTCACCGCAGAGGATCGTCACGCCCTGGAAACCATGCCCGAGATCAGCCACAACAGCCCCGAGGCCCCTGGTGGTTTCGGCTCGCCCGGCGGACTCAAGCAGAAGGACAGTGGCTTGCCCGAGGTGATGCACTCCACCCGCACCGTGGCTGCCCTGAATGGCAGGAACGTGCGCCTGGGAGGGTTTCCGGTACCCCTTGAGACCGACGCCAAGGGCAATTTCCGCGAATTCTTCCTGGTGCCCTATCCGGGCGCCTGCATCCACGTCCCGCCGCCGCCGCCCAACCAGATCGTGCTGGTGCGCTACCCCAAGGGCGTGCCGCTTCCCGACATCTACGAGCCCTACTGGGTCATCGGCACCCTGCACACCGAGGCGGTCGACAACGCCCTGGCCGAGGCGTCCTACACCCTGGACGCCAGCAAGGTCCGCAAGGTCGAAGAAAGCGATCTCTAACGATCGTAGGTTGGGCTAAGGCAGCTCCACCGTCGCAGCCCAACAGCCAGAGGTGGCACCGTAGCGTGGACAACGACGCAGCCTTGTCCACGTCTCCGAGGCCCTCGTCTTACCCCAGTGGAACACGCTGCGCGGTTTTCCACGCTACCGGCGCCAGGATTATCACAGCGCGTTACCCTGAAAGTCGCTAGGCCAGCCGCAGCGGCAGGTGCAGGGTGATGACCACCTCGCCCGCGCCGTTGGCGAAGCGCACCTCGCCGCCGAAGCTTTCGCTGAGCGCCTTGACGATGGGCAGGCCCAGGCCCCAGCCGCGCTTGTCGCTGCGGGTGGAGATGAAATAGGGCGTGGCGAGGTTGGCCAGGACTTCGTCGGGAAACTGCCCAAGGTTGCGCAGCTCCAGCATGACTTGGTCATCCGCCAGCCACTGGCGGACCCGGATCGGCGTCCCCGCCTCGCCGTGCTTGGCGGCGTTGAGCACCAGGTTGTCGAAGATGCGCAGAAAGGCGTATCTGTCCCATAGCACCTCCAGCTCCGGCGTCTCCAACTGCAGGTCGAGGGGGTTGCTGAATTGCAGCTGCAGATTGGCCGCGGCCTCGTTCAGCAGCGGACCCAGCACCAGCGGATCGCCGCTGAGGCGGACACCACCACCCAGGCTCATGTGACTGATGTCGAGCACATCGGTGATCATCTGGTTCATGCGCTGCAGGTTGTCGTGCAGGGTCTGCAGCAGATCGTCGGTACGCCGCGCCGGACTGCGCTGCATCAGGTTGACCACCATGGTGGCGGCGGTGAGCGGCGAGCGCAGGTCGTGATTGAGCGATCTCATGAAGCGTTCGAGCATGACCTTTTCCGCCTGCAGGTTCTCGCTGCGGGCGATGGCTGAATTGCGCTGCTGCTCCATGTGCCCGACCCGGGAGCTGGCCTTGAGCAGGGCGCCAACGGTGGCCAGCACCTCTTCCGGATTGATCGGGTGGGTCAGGTAGGCCTGGGCCCCGGTGTTGAAGCCCTGGGCCTTGTCCTTGCCGGAGACGAAGGTGGCCGAGATGTTGATGATGGCCGGCAACCGGCCCCAGCCGCACTTGCGCTCGATGGCCTGGATCAGCTCGAAGCCGGTGGTGTCCGGCAGATTGACGTCGATGATCACCAGTTCGACGGATTCGTCGATCAGCGTCAGGCCGCCGGCGCCGCTGGCCGCTTCCAGGACCTCATAGTGGCGCTGGCTGACGAGGATCTTGCGCAGCACATAGCGATTGGCTTCGGTGTCGTCGATGATGACGATGCGGCGCAGGGCGCTAGTCATCGGACAGGCTCCGCGCCAGGGCGCAGACCTCGGCCAGCAGCCGCTCGGCGTGATCGGGGGCATGCTTGAACAGGATGGCGTGGCAATAGTCCTGCAGCCGCTGGCAACCCGCCTCGTCCAGCGGCTGGGCGGTATTGATCAGCACCCGCCGGTGCATGCTCCAGTCCATGCTGGCGAGCAGGTCCTCGCCGTTGATGTCGGGCAGGTCGAGGTCGAGGATGATGATGTCCGGGCGCACGGCATTGAGGCGATCCAGGCTGCTGCGAGCGCTGTCGGCCTCCAGCAGGACCGGATTGAGGCGTTCGAGGGTGCGGCGGACCAGATAGCGATCCCCTTCGTTGTCCTCGATCACCAGCACCGTGAGGCCGCTGAGATCGGGTTCCGGCGCGGCAGCCCGGTGGCTGGCGTAGTGACGTGGCAAACGCAGGGTGAAGCGACTGCCGCGCCCGATCGCGCTGTCGAGGGACAGCTCGCCACCAAGCAGCACGGCCAGACGCTGGGCGAGGGGCAGGCCCAGGCCGGTACCCTCGATGTGGGTCAGGTGCGGCGAGCGGATGCGCTCGAATTCCTCGAAGATCTTCTGCTGATCCGCGGCGGCGATGCCGATGCCGCTGTCTTCCACCAAGAATTCCAGGCTGGCGTCGTCCGGCTGGAATACCTGGATGCGCACCTGGCCCCGGGGGGTGTACTTGAAGGCGTTGGAGATCAGGTTGCGCAGCACCTGGAACAGCCGACTTTCGTCGGTATCCAGCAGCACTTCGGCAGGCGGCGGGGCGACGCTGAAACTGACCTGGGGATAGCGCGGCGCCAGGGCCGCAGCGAACTGTTCCAGGCGATCGATGAAGGGCGCCAGGGCAAAGGGCTGGGGCACGACGGTCAGTCGTCCGGACTGCACCTCGGCCAGGGCCAGCAGCTCGCTGACCAGGTTGGCCAGTTCCAGCGCCGCGTCGCTGATGAAGCGCACCTGGCGCTGCTGTTCGGCATTGAGCGCCCCGTCCACGCCGCTGGCGAGCAGCTTGGCGACATTCTCGATGATGTTGATCGGGGTGCGGAATTCATGGGTCATGTTGGAGAAGAAGCGCGTCTTCGCCTCGCTGGCCTCCTTGAGTTCCTGGGTGGCCTTTTCCAATTCGGAATAGAGCGCCACCACGCCCTGGTTGGTGTTTTCCAGTTCCTTGTTGGTGACCTCCAGTTCCGACTGGCGCAGTTGCAGTTCGGTGTTGGTCAGCAGCAGCTCTTCGCTCTGCAGGCGGATCTGCTGATAGGGATCCGCTGGCGGACTGCCCTGCAATTCAGCCGTCAGCGCCTGCAGCAGCGCCGCCTCGGGAAAGGCGCGTGGCGCCTGGTACTTGCGGGCAGTGATGCGCGTGCCGGCAGGGGAGGTCTGGATGTCGAAGTCATCGAAGAGCCGCTGGGCGCCGCGCAGGCCGATGCCCATGCCGGTGCTGGAACGATAGCTGCCCGCGCGGATGGCCTCCATCTCGGCGATGCCCGGGCCCTGGTCGACCGCCCGCACCTCCAGGCCGCGCAGGCGCTGGCCTTCGTCACGCAGCAGGGCGAAGTCGAACTGACCGCTGCCGGCGTACTGATGGATGTTGCGCGCCAGTTCGGAGACCGCGGTGGCCAGGCGGATCTGCTCCAGCACCGGCCAGTCCAGGGCCGCGGCCAGGCGCTTGGCGGCCTGGCGGCAGTGCACGATGTCCTGCTCGCTGCGCAGGGCGAGGGTCAGCAGGGGCAAGACGTCAGACATGCTTGAGTACCAAAACGGTGGCATCGTCGGCGGAGCGCCGGAAGTCACGGTGCAGGAGGGCGGCGATCAAGGCCGGATGCCGCGCCCCGAGCCCGGAGTGCTCGCCCAGTCCCACCTTGGACGTCAGTCCATCGGAGTTCAGCACCAGCAGGGTGCCGGGTGTCCAGGGGTAGGTATAGGTCTGGATCCGGCCGATCCGGTAGCCCAGGGTGCCGTTGTTGGACACCAGGCTGCGCGAGGTGTTGCCGAGCAGGCGTCCGGCGATGTTGCCGATGCCGCAAAAGCTCACCTGGCCCTGATCCGGGTCCAGCTCGGCCAGCGCCAGGGCGGCGCCGCGGGTGTCCATCAGCGCCTGGTGCAGATTCTCCATCAGCCGCTGCAGCGGCAGGTGCGCGCCATGGCGCAGGAACACCTCCCGCGCCCGGCGACTGGCCATGGCGGCCTGCTGGCCATGCCCCAGGCCGTCGCACACCAGCAGGCGCCGTCCGCTGACCGCCCAGGTGTCACCGCAGACCTGTTCCTCGGGGTGCGGCGTGCACAGGGCGCCATGCTGCAACCGGGTACCGGGCACTCCGGCCAGATGGAAGCGCGCCAGCACCACCGTACCCTGGCCCGGTCGCGAATGGATGTCGAAGACATCGGACTGCCGGCGGATCGCCCCCAGACCGGCACCCAGGGTGGCCGCCGTGCTGTAGTGATCGCTCAGGCAGCGGGCGACGTCATGCATGCCCGGGCCGCGATCCACCGCCAGGACATCCAGCACGCCTTCGCCGCTCAGGGTGGCCAGGAGCTCGCCATGCCCGGCATGGCGAACCAGGTTGTAGCCCAGCTCCTGGGCGACGATGGTCAGGCGCCCGAGCAGGGTTTTATCGGTGGTGACGCTGGCGGCCAGCCGGACCAGGGCGCGCCGGGCGGCATCGACGTGGACCGTGGTAGTCACCGGCAGCACCAGGCTGCACGGCTGGTCGCTCATCGCCACTTCCAGAGTTCGACGGTGGTGCCCTGGCCGGGCTGGCTGTCGATGTGGAAGTCGTCCACCAGCCGTCGCGAGCCGGACAGGCCGAGGCCCAGGCCCTTGCCCGAGGTGTAGCCGTCGACCATGGCGCGGTCGAGATCGGCGATGCCCGGACCCTGGTCACGGATCACCAGGCGGATCGCAGGCTTGCCGGCGCGCAGCGTCTCCTCGATCAGGCATTCGCCCCCCAGCCCGTAGACCAGGCCGTTGCGCGCGATTTCGCTGGCCGCGGTGACGATCTTGGTCTGGGAGATCAGGCCCAGGCGGATGGCTTCGGCGACCTTGCGCACCTGCTGACGGATCAGCACGATGTCAGTCTCCTGGCGGAGTAGAAGCGTCTGTGTCTTCGCCACCCTCTGACTCCTCCAGCGATTCGTCCGCGGCGACCATGGCTTCCAGTCGGCGCATGCCCTTTTCCATGTTCAGCGCCGTGGCGATGCCGTCCAGCGACAGCCCCAGCTCCACCAGGGTGATGGCGACTGCCGGCTGCATGCCGACCACGATCACCTTGGCATCGAGGATGCGCGAGACTTGGGCGATATGGGACAGCATCCGGCCAATGAAGGAGTCGACGATTTCCAGCGCCGAGATGTCGATGAGCACGCCCTTGGCCTTGTGCCGCACGATCTGCTCGGTGAGGTCTTCCTGCAGGTCCAGCGCCAGCTGGTCGTGCATGTCGACCTGGATGCTCAGCAGCAGGAAGGGGCCCAGCTTGAGGATCGGAATCCGCTCGATCATGGCGCGTTCCTCAGACCCTTACCGGGGCGGCCAGGCGCACGCCCTGCTGGCGCAGGGCCAGGCGGAAGGCATCGGCCAGGGACGCCTTGGTGATCACATCGCCCAGGTCCACGCCCAGGTGGACGATTGTGGCGGCGATCTGCGGACGGATGCCGCTGATGATGCACTGGGCACCCATCAGGCGGGCGGCGGTCACCGTCTTGAGCAGGTGCTGGGCGACCATGGTGTCCACCGTGGGCACGCCGGTGATATCGATGATGGCGATGTCCGATTCGGTCTGGACGATCTTTTCCAGCAGCGACTCCATCACCACCTGGGTGCGGTTGCTGTCCAGCGCGCCGATCAGCGGGATGGCGAGGATGCCATCCCACAGTTCCACCACCGGGGTGGACAGTTCCAGCATGCTTTCCTGCTGCTCGCGGATCACCGTCTCGCGGCCGCTCATGTAGCTTTCCATGCTGTACAGACCGAGATCGTCGATCAGCCGGGTGGCGGCCCAGATCTCGGCGAGCGGGTCGTCGCACTCGTTCTGGATCAGCTTGAACAGCGGTTCCTTGAGCGAGAAGACGAAGGTCGCCGTCTGCGCGGGCGTCAGGCCCGCACGGCTCTGGTCGAAGGAGAAGCGCTCCAGCAGCGCCCGTACCGGCTGCCAGTGCGGCTCGCGCAGATTGCCCAGGCCCTGGGCGGCGGCCACGGTGATCCGCCGCAGCAACTCGGCGGAATTGGCCAGGATGGTGGTTTCGTTGAGCAGGTCGATGCGCATGCCGGCCGCGCGCTGGGCGCCGATCCAGGCATCGAGCAGCGGCCGCTCATGGGTGCGCAGCAGCTCGACCAAAGCGGTACTGTACATGAAGGTTCCTAGGTGACGAGAAGACGGCTCAGGACGGGCCGACCGGGCGGAAAGCGTGGGAAGAGGCAGGTGCAGAGAGGGATCCGACCGCGCGATCGGATCCCCGGGGGATCACATGTCCATCTTTTCCTTGGTGATCTTGCCGGTCTTGGCGTCGGCATGGAAGTCGTACTTCATACCATCTTTCTTCATGCCTTCGCCTTCCCACTGACCGTCATCGGCTTCGATCTTGCTGATCGAGGTGTAGCCCTGCTCCATGAGCTTGGACTTGACGTCGTTCATGGGCATCCAGTCGGCACCGGGCTGGTCAGCCAGGGCCGCGGTGCTGGCCAGGACGGAACAGGCAAACAGGGAAGCGAGCAGCTTGGATTTCATCGCGAGACCTCGTCGTGGTGGTATGCCCAGGGTTGGACCACCACCAGACGCTACAGATCCCCTCTGGCCCAGGCGTTAGACTGACGATTCTTCGACCAAGTGCGGCAACAGCCCGACTGGTGCCGACTTGGGCCTACCCTTGACCTTGCGCGGCACATAGGGGCGACTGGCCAGGCGCCAGAGATCGCGCCAGCGCTCGGCAAGGGCGGTGGGCTTGTCCAGATAGAGGCGCAGGCCCAGGGAAAAGGCCTTCGCCTGCAGCCGCTCGCGCTGCTGGGCCAGGCTTTCGCCGATGGCCAGGCGGGTGTTGCTGGCGCCGAACAGGGTCGGCTCATCCACCAACAGCTGCTGCATCACCGCCAGGTCGTGATCGTCGCCCAGGTATTCCGAAAGACGCTTGAGGCTCTTCTGCCGCGTCTTGAACTCCGCCGGCCAAGCCGCGGCAAGCAACTGGGTGTGATACCAGTGATCCTTCACCCGCTTGCGCCAGTCGTGCAGGGTATCGTCGGTGGGCTTGTCGCGTGCGGTCTTGAGCGCCTGGCGCCCGGCCTTGTAGTTGTCTTCCAGGCCGCGGGCGAAGAGGGCGAAGCCCTTGCCGGCGAGTTTCCAACCGGCCACCTCCTCACGCAGGGCGGTCAGCGCCTCGAGCAACTCGGGATGGCCGCTGGCCGCGGCGATCTGCTGGTCGGCGCGCTCCTGCAGGCGCTGGCGCACGCGCTTCATGGCCGGCGAGGCGAATCTCTTGCGATCGGACTCGCCCAGCTTGTCCCAGCTTTCCACCAGGGCGGCGCTGTCACGCAGCGAGGACAGCTCGCGCCCGAGGTCGCGCAGGCGCCGATTGCGACTGGCGAAGGCGCGCTTGCCCAGGGCGCCGTGCAGCAGCCGCAGGAGGGCGCGTAGTTCCTTGAGGCGCTTGCGCGTCTCGTGCACGCCTTTGGGGGTACCGCTGGACAGGGACGCCTCAGCCTGTACCAGACGATCCGTCACCACGCGGCGGACTTCCTCGTCAGCCGGTTGCCGCGCATCGAAACGAAAGGCCATCGAACTCTCCTTATGGGTGGACTGCAGACCCGCTCTGCGCGGGAGCCTAACGGTGGGAAGACCGCTACAACAGCGGGAGATGCCAAATTTCATTTAATCGTCATATTTCGGTCATGGATGTCGGCTCGGGCACCGCCTGCCGCCGGGTCGGTCAGAAGGGCTATAGTTGCCCGACCACCCGCGCAAGGAGATCCGGATGTTCGAAGCCGCCGAAAACGAACACCTGCTCGACGAGGCCACCTACGACGCCAAGCTGCCCAAGCTGCGCGAGGCGCTGCTGGCCGCCCAGTACGAACTCAAGACCCAAGGCCGCTTCCCGGTGATCGTGCTGATCAATGGCATCGAGGGGGCGGGCAAGGGCGAGACCGTCAAGCTGCTCAACGAGTGGATGGATCCGCGCCTAATCCGTGTCGAGACCTTTCTGCAGCCCAGCCACGAGGAACGCCAGCATCCGCCGGCGTGGCGCTACTGGCAGCGCCTGCCGGGCAAGGGGCGGATCGGCGTGTTCTTTGGCAACTGGTACAGCCAGATGCTGCACGGCCGGGTCAACAAGGAACTCAGTCGTGTCGAGCTGGATGCCGCCATCGGCCAGGCGGAACGTTTCGAGCGCATGCTCGCCGACGAAGGCGCGCTGATCCTCAAGTTCTGGTTCCACCTCTCCAAGCCCCAGCTCAAGCAGCGCCTGAAGCACCTCAAGAACGATCCCCGCCTGGGCTGGAAGCTCAGTCCGCTGGACTGGCGCCAGGCCAAGGTTTACGACCGCTTCGTCAAGGAGGGCGAGCGCGTGGTGCGGCGAACCCATCAGGACTATGCCCCCTGGCACGTGGTGCCCGGTTTCGACGAGCGCTTTCGCAGCCTGACCGTCGGCACCGTGCTGCTCAAGGCGCTGCAGCGCGCCCTGGCCAACAAGCCGCGCAGGCAGCGCAGAGCCGCCGCGGTGCTGCCGCCGCCGGTCGATGGCCGCGGCGTGCTGGAGGCCATGGACCTGAGTCAGCGCCTGGACAAGGCCGATTACGACGACCAGCTGCTCGCCGAGCAGGCCCGGCTGGCGCGGCGGCTGCGCGACAAGAAGTATCGCCGCCATGCCCTGGTGGCGGCCTTCGAGGGCAATGATGCCGCTGGCAAGGGCAGCGCCATCCGCCGCGTCACGGGTGCCCTGGATCCCCGACAGTACCGCATCGTCCCGGTCGCCGCGCCCAGCGACGAAGAACTGGCCCAGCCCTATCTCTGGCGCTTCTGGCGGCATATCCCGCGGCAGGGCAATTTCACCATCTTCGATCGTTCCTGGTACGGCCGGGTACTGGTGGAGCGGGTCGAGGGGCTGACCTCCGCCGCCGACTGGCAGTGTGCCTATGGCGAGATCAACGACTTCGAGGAACAGCTCCACGACGCCGACCTCGTGCTGGCCAAGTTCTGGCTGGCCATTGACCAGGACACCCAGCTGGAGCGCTTCCGCGCCCGCGAGGAAACGCCCTTCAAGCGATTCAAGATCACCGAGGACGACTGGCGCAATCGCGACAAGTGGGACCTCTACAGCCAGGCCGTCAACGACATGGTGGTGCAGACCAGCACCGCCATCGCGCCCTGGACGCTGGTGGAGGCCAACGACAAGAGGTTCGCGCGGGTGAAGGTGTTGCGGACGCTCAACGAGGCGCTAGAAAGGGCGTATGACAAGTGCTGAGCCAATGCCTGGGCTGATTGGCTGATTATCGAGGTTTGCGGCCACCCCTTGTTTCGCCCCCTCGGGCGAGTCACTTTTACCAGTCGCGGCAAAAGTAACCAAAAACGCTTGCCCCGCCATCCGGCCCCGGCTGCGCCGGGGTCCGTTCTCTCCATCGTCGCTCCAGGGGCCCGCCGCGAAGGGCCTTCCCTGGCCCTCGCGCCTCTCGCGGCATCCATGCCGCTCGACCCCTTACGCAACGATTGCGTTCGCCCTACTGGGAGGGGCATTGGGCGCGCCTGAGGCTTTGGGTGGTTTAGGCAGCCAGCGTCTTTGTGACGGAGATGGACGATTCCGCAAAACCCAAATCCCAGAAACGAAAAAGCCCCACCGAAGTGGGGCCTTTCTGCAACCGGATCAGTCGTTAGACGACTTGAACCTGGTCAGCTTGCATACCCTTCTGGCCTTTGACAGCCACGAAAGTGACCTTCTGGCCTTCGCTCAGGCTCTTGAAGCCGGCGCTTTCGATGGAGCGGTAGTGCACGAACAGGTCGGCGCCGCTTTCCGGGGTGATGAAGCCGTAGCCTTTCTCATCGTTGAACCACTTGACGGTGCCATTTTCACGATTGGACATGAGTATCTCCAGGGTGTAGGGGGAACAACCACGTTAGCGAGACATTCGCTAGCGGGACTGTAATGCGAGAGTGAGACGAGCCAGGAGATGAAAATGAAGCAACATCAAGCAGGTATCGAGTAACTATTGCAGTAGCAGTGCCCACACCATACTCGCTTTCACGAGCTTGTATAGCCCTGATTCGCATATTTGTTGACCAATGGCGCTGCTTGCGCTGCCAGAGCGTCTCACTCAGGCTACGGATTCCCCTGCTCGAAAGAGACTCCGCATGGACAAGCTGCACCGGATCAAGGGGGCCTGGCCCTACCTGATCGCCGTCTTTCTCAACGCCTTCGTCGATCTTGGCCACAAGATCGTCATCCAGAACACCGTGTTCAAGGTCTATGACGGTTCCACTCAGGTGGTGCTGACCGCCCTGGTCAACGGCATGATGCTGTTGCCCTTCATCCTGCTGTTCAGTCCTTCCGGCCATGTGGCCGATCGCTTCGCCAAGGTCCGGGTGCTGCGCCTTGGCGGCTGGGCGGCGGTGGCCATCACCCTGGGCATCACCCTGGCCTACTATGCCGGGCTGTTCGAACTGGCCTTCGCCATGACGCTCCTGCTGGCCATCCAGGCGACCTTCTATTCGCCGGCCAAGTACGGCTACATCAAGGCGCTGTTCGGCAAGCAGCGGCTGGCCGAGGGCAATGGCCTGGTGCAGGCCAATTCCATCATCGCCATTCTCGCCGGCACCGTGGTCTTCACCGCCTTCTTCCAGCTGCACCTGGGCGAGGGCCATGCCACGCCCCATGCGATCCTGCAGGACATCACCCCGCTGGGCTGGCTGCTGGTGCTCTGCAGCCTGGCCGAGGTGGCGCTGCTCTATCGCCTGCCGCTGCTGGAAGAGCCCAGGCCGCGCGAGCCCTTCGACTGGCATGCCTATCTGCGGCTGCAGACCGCCCGACGCAACCTGGCGGTGATCGGCGAGAATCCGGTGATCCGCCTGTCGATCATCGGCCTGGCGGTGTTCTGGTCGGTGGGCCAGGTGCTGCTGGCGAGCTTTCCGGCCTATGCCAAGGATCATCTGGGCATCGACAACGTGCTGCTGTTGCAGGGCATCCTGGCCTGCGCCGGCATCGGCATCGCCATCGGCTCGGCGCTGGCCAGTCGGGCCTCCCGCGGGCGCATCGAGACCGGGCTGATCCCGGTGGGCGCCTTGGGCATCGCCCTCGGCCTGTGGTGGCTGCCGGCGCCCAGTTCGGCATGGGTGCATGCGCTCAACTTCATCTTCATCGGCCTGATGGGCGGGCTGTTCATCGTCCCGCTCAACGCCCTGATCCAGTTCCATGCCCGCGAGGATCAGCTCGGTACGGTGCTGGCGGCCAACAACTGGGTGCAGAACGTCGCCATGCTGAGCTTTCTGGTGCTCACCGCGGTGATCGCCCTGCTCGGTCTGGACAGTCGCTGGCTGTTGCTGCTGATCGCCGCCGTGGCGCTGATCGGCGGCGCCTACACGGTGTGGAAGCTGCCCCAGAGCCTGGTGCGTTTCCTGCTCGGCCTGATGGTCACCCGGCACTACCGCATCCAGGTGCAGGGCCTGCAGAACCTGCCGGCCCAGGGCGGGGTGCTGCTGCTGGGCAATCACATCAGCTGGGTGGACTGGGCCATGGTGCAGATCGCCAGTCCGCGCCCGGTACGCTTCGTGATGCTGCGCGCCATCTACGAGCGCTGGTACCTTAAGCCCTTCCTCAAGGCCATGGGCTGCCTGCCCATCGCCCAGGGTACCGGCGCCGGCGCGGCGCTGGAGCAGGTGGCCGGGCTGCTGAGCGCCGGCGAGGTGGTCTGCCTGTTTCCGGAGGGGGCGATCAGCCGCACCGGTCAGCTCGGCGAATTCCGCCGCGGCTACGAAAAGGCCTGCGAGCGGGTCGGTCCCGAGGTGCAGATCGTGCCCTTCTACCTGCGCGGCCTCTGGGGCAGCCAGTTCTCGCGCTCTTCCAGCAAGCTCAAGGAGCTGCGTGACAGCCCGCTGCACCGCGAGGTGGTGGTGGCCTTCGGCAAGGCGTTGCCCAAGGACACTCCGGCCGATGTGCTCAAGCGGCGGATCTTCGAGTTGTCGATCCGCTCCTGGGAGCGCTACATGCAGGGCCTGCCGTCGCTGGCCGATGCCTGGGTCGCCAGCGTCAAGCGCCGGCCCAATGGCCTGGCGCTGATCGACGACCTGGGCGCTCCGCTCAAGGCCGCCCAGGCGCTTACCGGCGCCGCCTGCCTGGCGCGGCGGATGCGCAAGCGGCCCGAGGCCAATCTCGGCCTGCTACTGCCCACCAGCAGCGGCGGCATGCTGGCCAACATGGCGGTGCTGCTGGCCGGCAAGACCCTGGTCAATCTCAACTACACGGCCACGCCCGAGGCGCTGGCATCCGGCCTGGACCAGGCCGGTATCCGTACCGTCTACACCTCGACGCGCTTCCTCGACCGCCTGCGCAAGCGCGGCCTGCCGGTGGACGAGTTGCTGGCCGGACGCGAGGTGGTGGATCTGGAGGAGTTGCGCGCCGGCATCGGCAAGGCCGAGCTACTGGCCAACTGGCTGGCGGTCTGGCTGTTGCCCACCGCCATGCTGCAGGTGCTGGTGAGTCGCGCCCACGATCCCGAGGCCACCGCCGCGATCCTCTTCTCCAGTGGCAGCGAGGGCACGCCCAAGGGGGTGATGCTCAGCCACAGCAACCTCATGGCCAATCTCAAGCAGACCTCGGACGTGCTCAACACCCAGGACGACGACGTCTTCATGGCCTCGCTGCCGCTGTTCCACGCCTTCGGCCTCACCGTGACCCAGTTCCTGCCGCTGATCGAGGGGGTGCCGGTGGTCTGCCAGGCCGATCCCACCGACGTGGCTGGCATCGCCAAGGCGGTGGCGACCCACCGCGCCACGGTGCTCTGCGGCACCTCGACCTTCCTGCGGCTGTTCGTGCGCAACACCAAGGTGCATCCGCTGATGCTGGAGAGTCTGCGCATCGTGGTGGCCGGTGCCGAGCGCCTGGATCCGGCGGTGCGCGAGGCCTTCAAGCTCAAGTTCAACCAGGACATCTACGAGGGCTACGGCGCCACCGAGACCGCGCCGGTGGCCTCGGTCAACCTGCCCGATGCCCTGGACATGAGCTACCTGCAGGTGCAGCGCGGCGGCAAGCTCGGCACCGTGGGCATGCCGCTGCCGGGGACCGGCTTCAAGATCGTCGACCCCCAGACCCTTGCCGAATTGCCCACCGGCGAGGCCGGCATGGTGCTGATCGGCGGGCCGCAACTGATGCAGGGCTACCTGAACGATCCCGAGCGCACCGCCAAGGCGATCCGCGAGATCGACGGCGAGCGCTGGTACGTGACCGGCGACCAGGGTCGGCTGGACGAGGACGGCTTTCTCACCATCGTCGACCGCTATTCGCGCTTCGCCAAGATCGGCGGCGAGATGGTCAGCCTGGGCGCCGTGGAGCAGGCCCTGGCCAAGGCGGTGGCCGATCCGGAGATCGAGCTGCAGGCGGTCAATCTGCCGGATGCCAGGAAGGGCGAGCGCATCGTGGTGCTGCATACCGGCACCCTGGACGGCGCCGCGGTGGAAAAGACCCTGCTGGCCCAGGGGGTGAGCGGACTGCTGCTGCCTTCGGCCTGGCTGGCGGTGGACAGCCTGCCGAAACTGGGGACCGGCAAGGCCGACGTGGCCGGCGCGAAACGGCTGGCGCAGACGCGCTTGAGCGAGGCGGGGGAGGCCTAGGCGATAAAACATTCATCCGGCGCCAGCGAACCCTAAAGCCTGGCGCCGTTTGGCCGATCATGAGGGGGCTAATCATTTTTTCGAGGTCTTCCCGGTGAAGCTACGCTCCCTCAACATCGCCCCGCGGGCCCTGGTTGCCTTTGGTTTCTTCGCCCTGCTGGTGATCGGCCTCGGGCTGTTTTCCCTGGGCCAGAATCGCGTCATCAAGGAGGGCGAGGAGCAGATCGTCGGCAATGTCATCCCCAGCGTCCAGACCATCGGCGAGATCCGCGCCGATCTGCTGAGTCTGCGCATGCACAACCAGGGCCTGATGCTGGCCAGCTCCAACGCCGAGACCCAGGCGGTGCACAAGGCCATCGAGGCGGCCAAGGCCAGCCTGGAACAGCATGTGCGCCAGTTCGACGCCCTGTTGCTCACCGACACCGGGCGGGAGGTCTACACCCGGATGACCGGCCAGCTGGCCACCTACCTGAACAACCAGAATCGCTATCTCAAGGCGCTGGACGACCAGAACGACGCCGAGCTGCTCAAGCTGGCCGGGCAGGACGGCGAGATGGCCCACAGTGGCAATGCCCTGAGCGCTACCGTCAATGAACTCGCCGGGGTGGTCGACGGCAAGGTCACGCGGCTGGCCGCTGCTTCCATGGCCAGCTACCACAACGCCATCGCCATCACCGTGGCGGTGATGGTGGCGGCCCTGGCCGGTACCCTGCTGCTGGCCTGGCGCTTTACCCGCAGCCTCACCGGGCCGCTGGAAAAGGCCTTGGCGGTGGCCGAGCGCATCGCCGCCAACGACCTCAGCCGGACCGTCGAGCCGGACGGGCGCGACGAACCCGGCCGGTTGCTGGCGGCCATGGCGCGGATGCAGGACAACCTGCGCGGCACCCTGGAGCGGCTGACCCTGTCGTCCACCACCCTGGCATCCACCTCCGAAGAGCTGTCGACGGTCACCGATACCGGGCTGCGCGGCATTCAGCGGCAGAACGATGAACTGGCCCAGGCGGCCACCGCCGTCAACCAGATGACCGCCGCGGTGGAGGAGGTCGCGCGCAACGCCGCCGCCGCCAGCGCCGCCGCCCAGGATTCGCGCACCTCGGCCGACCTCGGTCAGCGCCGGGTCGAGGAGACCCTCACCACCATCCACGCCCTGCATGGCGCCGTGACCTCCAGCAGTGGCGAGATCGATGGCCTGGCCGCCCAGGTGCAACGCATTAGCGGGGTGCTCGACGTCATCCGCGGCATCGCCGAGCAGACCAATCTGCTGGCGCTCAACGCCGCCATCGAAGCCGCGCGTGCCGGTGAGGCGGGTCGCGGCTTTGCCGTGGTGGCCGACGAGGTGCGCGCCCTGGCGGCCCGTACCCAGCAGTCCACCGGCGAGATCGAAGACATGATCGGCGCCATCCAGGGCGGCGCCGGCAAGGCGGTGGACGCCATGGCCACCAGCAATCAGCAGGCTGGTGTCTGCCTGGAGGTGGCCGCGGCCGCCGGCGAGGCCCTGGCCGAGATCGGTCGCCACATCGGGCAGATCACCGAGCGCAACCTGAGCATCTCCGCCGCCACCGAGGAGCAGGCCCAGGTGGCCCGCGAGGTGGATCGCAACCTCACCAGCATTCGCGACCTGTCCACCCAGAACGCCGCCGGGGCCGGGCAGACCGCGGCCGCCAGCACCGACCTGGCGCGCCTGGCCGGTGACCTGAGCGGTGCGGTGCGGCAGTTCCGGCTCTGAACCCGGAATCCTTCAGCGGGCGATGTCCTCCAGCGCCCGGTTGCGGGTGCGCGGGCCGAACAGGCCGATGGTCAGCACCACGATCAGCATGCTGGCGACGATGAAGGCGAGCACGCCCGGGGTGCCCAGGCGCTCCAGCAGGGTGCCGATCAGCAGGCTGCTGAACACCGTGGACAGCCGGCTGAAGGAATAGCAGAAGCCCACCGCCCGGGCGCGGATGGCGGTGGGAAACAGCTCGGCCTGGTAGGAGTGGAAGGCGAAGGTCAGCCAGGCGTTGCAGAAGGTGATGCCGATGCCACAGAGGATCAGACCGAGGGCGCCCTGCTGCAGGGCGAACAGGCTGCCGAAGCCCACCGTCCCCAGGGCGGAGCCGACGATCTGCCACTTGTTCTCGAAGCGATTGGCGATGCGCACGAACAGCAGCGGCCCCAGCGGATAGGCGAGGGTGATGACGAAGGCATAGCCCAGGCTGTGGGTCAGGCTCACGCCCTGGCCGGAGAGCAGCGCCGGCAGCCAGTTGCCGAAACCGAAGAAGCCGATGGCCTGGAACAGGTTGAAGACGATCAGCATGATCACCCGGCGCCGATAGGGTGATTGCCACAGCGCCGCGAAGCGCGCGCTTACCGCAGGTTCTTCCACCACTGCCGCTGGCGGCGGCAGCGGCTGGCCGCTGTCGGCCTGGCAGGCGGCTTCCAGGCGTTCCACGCCCTGTTCGGCTTCGTCCAGCCGGCCCTGCTGGGCCAGCCAGCGCGGTGATTCGGGCAGGCGCTGGCGCAGCCACCAGATGAACAGGGCGAAGACGGCACTGGACAGCACCACCCAGCGCCAGCCGGAGATCCCCAGCGGCGCCTGGGGCACCAGCCACCAGGACAGCAACGCCACCGCCGGCACCGAGAGGAACTGGAGGGCGAAGGCGAAGGCGAACGCCGAGGTGCGCATGGCCTTGGGCACCAGTTCCGACAGATAGGCGTCGATGGTCACCAGCTCCAGGCCCAGGCCGATGCCCACCACGAAGCGCAGGGCGATCAGCCCCAGGGCGGTGGTCTGCAGGCCCATGGCCAGGGTCGCCAGGGTGTAGCCGACCAGCGCCCAGGTAAAGATCGCCCGGCGGCCGAAGCGGTCGGCGATGGGGCTGAGCAGGCTGGCGCCGACGAACAGGCCGAGAAAGGTGGCCGCGGCGAAGGCGGCCTGGTCGGAGACGCCGAACACCCCGGCCGCGCCGGTCTGGAAGACGCCATCGCGCAACAGACCGGGGCTGATGTAGGCGGTCTGGAACAGGTCGTAGAGTTCGAAGAAGCCGCCGATGGACAGCAGCGCCACCAGGCGCCACAGGCTGCGGGTGGCTGGCAGGCGATCGAGACGCGCCGACAGGGCGGCGGCGCGCTGGGAGGGGGGCAGGGCAGTGGCCGAAGCCGAAGACGCAGAGGTCATGGGACGCTATCCAGAGAACAGTCGTCCTACAGCTTACGGATCAGCCCGTGCCGAATGTTGCCAAAGATTTCCAAGTGCAACGTACGGTTTGGCAGGAAATCGCGTTTTCGAGCCGGTTTCTGGCAGCGCCTTGCGTCGGTCAGGGAACCAGCGCCAGAGCGGTGCGCAGATCGACCACCAGGACATCCAGATAACCACCCTGTAGCGCGCCGCGGATGGCGTTGACCTTGCGCAGGCCGCCGGCCAGACCCACCACGCGGTCGATCTTCAGCAGTTGCGGCAGATCCACCGCGACCACCGTCTCTTCGCTGTCGTCCAGCACCGGCCGGCCCTGGGCATCGAAGTACCTCAGGCAGATGTCGCCCACCGCGCCGCGGGCGGCGAGCACCTCCAGCATGGCCTCGCCATGGTAGTTGCCGCTGTTGCGCAGTAGCTGCGACGGCTCCAGTTCGCCGATGCCGACCAGCGCCACGGTGAGCCGGGCGAAGCGTTCGGTCACCTCGCGCACCTCGTCCAGCTGCAGGATGCGCTGGCGACTTTCCGGTGACTGCTCGATGCTCTGGGACGGCAGCAGATAGGCCGGGCAACCCAGCAGGTTGGCCAGTTGCTGGGTCAGCAGGGTGGCCTCGAAGGCGCCCTTGTTGCCGACCCCGCCGAGCAGCTGCACCACCTCGGTCGCGCCCTGGCGACTGCTGCCCCGGTGCATGTGGCCGACCATGGCGCGGATGGTGGAGCTCCAGGAGGAGATGCCGATGTGGTCCTTCTCGGTGACGCTGGTTTCCAGGTAGTGGGCGGCCGCCGAGCCGATGGCCTGCTTGATGGCCTCTTCGTCGTCGCCGGTGGGTTCCACCACGATGGCCTGGCGGATGCCGTAGCGTTGCTGCAGCTGACGCTCCAGTTCCAGATGGAAGTTGCGCGGGCGCTGCACCGAGATGCGCACGATGCCTTCCTTGAGCGCTCGGCTCAGGGCGCGGCTGACGAAGGATTGCGACAGGTCGAGCTGTTCGGAGATCTGCGACTGCTTGAGTCCCTCTTCGTAGTAGAGGGAGGCGATCTTGGTCAGCAGGCGTTGTTCTTCGAGGTTACTCATCCAGATTCCCGGTACCAGCGGATACGCCGCGCTCGCGGCCGCCAGCCCGGACCGGGAAAGTCCCCTGGCCGCGACGAACTACCGAAAAGCAGGCACGTACCTGTTAGAAAGGCGCATTTTTCAGCTATTTTCCCTCAGCCTCCCATCGGACGCCAAGGCTTTTGCGGCCTGGCGTCCTGGCCCGAGGCGGCTCATCAGCGCGCGAGCTAGCGTCAGGCAAGGCGAAAAGCCCTGAGGAAGCCGAGTTTACGAATGGTAAATGAGCATTCCGAAGGGCTTTTCAACGCCGTGTGGCCGATGAGCAGCTTCTCAGGACATGATCAGGCCACCGTCCACATTGATCGCCTGGCCGGTGATGTAGGCGGCGTCCGCCGAGGCGAGGAAGGCCACCAGGCCGGCCACGTCGGCGGGGGTGCCGGCGCGCTTCATGGGAATGTTGCCGACCCACTCGGTCATCAGTTCGCCCTGGCCATAGCGCTTTTCCGGGGTGGAAAGGATCTCGCCCCAGACCCGGTCGTTGTAGTCCCACATCTCGCTTTCGATGATGCCCGGGCAGAAGGCGTTGACCGTGATGCCATGGCGCGCCAGTTCGTGGGCCAGACTCTGGGTGATGCCGATGACGCCCATCTTGCTCGCCGCATAGTGCGGCGTGTAGATGAAGCCCTGGCGACCCTGGCCGGAGCTGGTGTTGATCAGGCGTCCGCCACGCCCGGCGGCGACCATGCGCTTGGCCGCCTCGCGGCAGCACAGCCAGACGCCGGTGGTGTTGACCTGCAGGATGCGATCGAAGTCCTCGCGTGGCATGCGGTCGAAGGCGTCGATGGTAATGATCCCGGCGTTCTGCACCGAGACGTCGATGCGACCGAAGCGGGCCTCGGCCTGGGCATAGAGGTCGGCCACCGCCGCCTCGTCGGTGATGTCCACCACCAGCGGCAGCACCTCGGCACCGGTCTCGGCGGCCAGCCGCGCAGCGGTGTCGTGTACCCGCTCGGCGTTGGAAACCAGCACCAGGTTGGCGCCCTCACGACCGAAGCGCTCGGCGATACCCTCACCGATGCCACGGCAACCGCCGGTGATGACCACGGTTTGACCAGCGAAGCGACGTTCCACGTGAAACCTCCTAGGGCGGTTGGCGATCCGGCGCGCGTGATCGCCAGCGGTTGTTACCAGCAGACGAAACCACCATCGACGATCAGATCGACGCCGGTGCAGAAGGACGCCGCCGGGCTGCAGAGGAAAATCGCCGGGCCGACCATTTCCTCCACCTCGGCCATGCGGCCCAGCGGGGTGGTCTGCTCGAAGATCCTGACCTGGTCGGCCACCTCGGGACGGGTGTTCATCGGCGTGGCGGTGTAGCCGGGGCTGATGCAGTTGACCCGGATGCCGCGCTCGGCCCACTCCATCGCTAGGCTCTTGGTCAGGTGGATGACGCCGGCCTTGGAGGTGTTGTAGTGGGCCTGCAGCAGGCCGCGGTTGACGATGCTGCCGGACATGGAGGCGATGTTGACGATGGCTCCCTTGCCGCGCGGCAGCATCACCCGCGCTTGGGCCTGGCAGCTGAGCATCACCCCGGTGAGGTTGATGTCGAGCATGCGTTGCCAGCGCTCCAGTTCCAGTTCCTCGGCCGGCTGGGCGTTGGCGATGCCGGCGCTGTTGACGGCGAGGCTCAGCGGGCCGAGTTCGGCTTCGGTACGGGCCACGGCGGCCTCGAGATCGGCAGCGCTGGTCACCGAGCCTTCCAGGGCCAGGGCACGGCGGCCGTGGGCCTGGATACGCTCGAGGGTACCGGCCAGGTCGCGACTGCCGGGCAGGTCGAAGCAGGCCACCTGGGCCCCGGCCTCGGCGAGACCGATGGCGATGGCCTGGCCGATGCCGCTGCCGGCACCGGTGACGAAGGCGGTCTGGCCGCCGAGATCGAAGAGACGCATGGGAAAACTCCTAGTCAGGCGGTAGCCAATTCCATCACGGCCACCGGGGTGGCCTGTTCACGTTCGAGAATGCCCATCTGCTGGCCACGGCTCATCACCATGACCCGGTGCGACAGGCCGAGGACCTCGTCGAGGTCCGAGCTGACCACGATCACCGCCATGCCGGTGGCCGCCAGTTCAGCGATCACCTGGTAGATGGCGGCGCGGGCGCCGACGTCGATGCCGCGGGTGGGCTCGTCGAGGATGAAGACCTTGGGATTGCGCGCCAGCCACTTGGCGATGATCACCTTCTGCTGGTTGCCACCCGAGAGGGCGGCGATGGACTGCTCCGGCTGGCCCTTCACGCCGAGCCGCGCCACCGCCTTGCGGGCGAAGGCGCGCAGCTTGCCGGGCGACACCCAGCCACCGGCGGCGAGCAGATCGGTGTTGCCATAGATGAGGTTTTCCTCGATGGCGTGGTCGACCACCACGCCCTGTTGCTTGCGATCCTCGGGCACCAGCACGATGCCGGCCTGGATGGCTTCGCACGGGCTGGCGAAGCGGCAGGTCCGGCCTTCCAGCACCAGGGTGCCGGTGACCTGTTCGGCCGCGCCGGCGATGGCGCGGACCAGTTCGGTACGGCCGGCACCGACCACCCCGGCGACGCCGAACACCTCGCCGGCGCGCACCGCGAAATCGATGTGCTTGAGCGGCATCTCGCGGCAGCTGAGATCCTTGACCCGCAGCACCTCCTGCGTACCGGGCGCGGCCATGGTCGGGAAGATGCGTTCCACGCTGCGCCCGACCATCTCTTCCACCAGTTGCCGCACCGGCACCTGGGCGGTGGCGTGCAGGGCGATCTGGCGGCCGTCGCGCAAGACCAGCACCCGGTCGGCGATGCGCGCGATCTCTTCCAGACGATGGCTGATATAGATGAAGGACACGCCCTCGGCCTTGAGCCGCTCGACCTGGGCGAACAGCAACTCGGTTTCTTCGCCACCCAGGGCCGCGGTGGGCTCGTCGAGGATCAGCAGGCGTGCCTTGAGGGTCAGCGCCTTGGCGATCTCCACCAGTTGCTGGGCAGCCACGCTGAGGCCGGCCACGGTGCGTGTGGCGGGTACCTTCAGGCCCAGGCGATCCAGCTGGCGCTGGGCCTCGGTTGCCATGAAGGCGCGATCGATGCGCCCGCCGCGCATGGGCAGGCGGCCGACGAACATGTTTTCGGCGATGGTCAGCTCCGGCAGCAGGCGGATCTCCTGGTGGATCAGGCCGATGCCGGCGGCCAGCGCGGCGCCGGGGGAATCCGGGACGTAGTCGCGACCCAGCCAGGTCATGCGCCCACCGGCCTCGGGGGGTACCAGGCCGGCGATGATCGACGACAGCGTGGACTTGCCGGCGCCGTTCTCGCCGAGCAGGGCCAGGACCTCACCCGGCTGGATGTCGACGTCCACCCCGGCCAGCACCTCGATGCCGGCGTATTTCTTGCCGATGTTTCTCAGGCTGAGAGCGGCGGGCTGTTCCAGGGGCATGACGGCGGACATGGGGCCTCCGAAGGGGGAGCTGAAACGGTGCCTCCCTTGGGAGGCACCTGGGGCAGGAGCCAACACGATCTCGCGAGCTAGAGCCAACCCAGTTGAATGCGGCTGGGGGATCTCAACCAGGTGTGTGCTCGGATTTACGCGTGGTAAATGAGCAGTCCGACCGGGCTGGCGCTCCAGACTGTATTCAACGCAGGTTGGCCGACGCGCAGCAGATCGTGGTTACGGATGGTTCTCGATGAAGGGGGCGACATTATCCTTGGTGGTCAGGATCGCTTCCTGCAGCTGCTCCTTGGGTACCTGCTTGCCTTCCTTGAGCGCCACCGCCGATTCCAGGGCCATGCGCCCCATCTTGCGGGTCTGCTGGGTCATGGTGGCGGACAGGGTGCCGGCGGCCACGGCCTTGAGGCCGGCCACGTCGCCGTCGAAGCCGACGATGGTCACCGGATGGTCGAGGTTGGCGACCTTGACCGCCTGGGCGGCACCCAGGGCCATGGCGTCGGCCCGGCCGAAGAAGACGCTGATGTTGGGATCGCGCTGGAGCATGTCCTGGGCCACGGCGAAGCCCTTGTCCTGGGCCCACTCGGCGGGCTGCTGGGCGACCACCTTCAGCTCGGGAAACTTGGCCAGGCCTTCGGCAAAGCCCTTGGCGCGATCGTTTTCCGGCGTGGTGCCGATCTGGCCCTGGAGGATGGCGACGCGGCCCTTGCCGTTGGTGACCTTGCCGACGTATTCGGCGAGGGTGCGGGCGGCGGCGACGCTGTCGCTGGCGATGAAGGTGTCACCCGGGGCGTCGGGGGCGTTGCGGTCCACCGCCACCACCGGGATGCCGGCGGCCTTGGCCGCCTTGACCGGGACACCGGCGGCGGTGGCGCCGGCCGGGATGTAGATCAGGGCGTCGACCTGGCGGGTGATCAGGTCCTGGATCTGGTTGACCTGGGTCGCCGAGTTGCCCTGGGCGTCCACGGTGATCACCTTGATGCCCTTGGCCTTGCCTTCGGCCTCGACGGCCTGCTTGATCTGATTGAAGAAGTCGGCCTGCAGGTTGGCCACGGCCAGGCCCACGGTGAGTTCCTTGGCCTGGGCATTGAGGGCGCCGGTGCAGGTGATGGCGGCGAACAGGGTACTGAGCAACAGCTTCTTGGGGGTCAGCATGGATGGCACTCCGTTGTTATTGTTGTACTGCGGTGACGAGACGAAGCAGATCTGACCTAGCGCTGCCCGTTACGGCGGCGCAGGGTGTCCAGGGTGACGGCCAGGGCGATGACGATGCCGATGACCACCTGCTGCACGAAGGGCGAGACCCCCAGCAGATTCAGGCCGTTGCGCAGCACGCCGATGATCAGCACCCCGACCAGGGTGCCACCGACGCTGCCGACGCCGCCGCTGAGGCTGGCGCCGCCGATCACCACCGCGGCGATGGCATCCAGCTCCATGGACAGGCCGGCGCTGGGCTGGGACGAGTCCAGGCGCGCCGCCATGGCCACCGCGGCCAGGCCCGCCAGGGCGCCACTCAGGGCATAGATCCAGATGGTGATGGTGCGCACCTTGATGCCCGACAACCGTGCCACCTCGGCGCTGCCGCCCATGGCATAGAGGTTGCGGCCACCCGCGCGAAAGCGCAGGAACACCCAGGCCACCAGCAGCATCAGCAGGAACAGCCCGACGGTGACCGAGAGGAAGCCGAAGTGCCGCACCGTGGCCAGGTTGGTGAACCAGTCCGGAAAGCCGACGATCTGGCGCCCGTCGGTGAGGATGTTGGCCAGGCCGCGGGCCACCGACATCATGGTCAGGGTGGCGATGAAGGCGGGCAGCCGGGCCCGGGCGATGAGCAGCCCCGAGACCAGGCCGCAGACCAGGCCACCGAGGATGGCGGCAGGAATCGCCAGGCCCAGCGACCAGCCGATGTCCTGGTAGAGCCAGCCCAGCAGCATCATGGAGAAGGCCAGCACCGAGCCCACCGACAGATCGATGCCGCCGATGACGATGACCAGGGTCATGCCGATGGCCAGGATGCCGAGCACGGTCACCTGGTCGAGGATGTTGAGGGCGTTGCGCACGGAGAAGAAGTACTCCGAGGCAAAGGAGAACACGGCGATCAGCAGCGCCAGGCCGATCAGCGGGCCGCCGACGTTGCGTGGCAGGCGCAGTGCCAGGCGAGCGAGGGGCTTGGCGGGTGGCGAGGCGGTCGGGGCTTTGGCGTCCACGCACTTCTCCTAGGGGTTATTGTTCTTGTGTCCGGCTCGCCTGAATATTTATGCGTGCCTGATTTTTAATTCAGACTCTGCCTGTTCCGGATGGAAGTCAAGCGCCTTTTCATCGCTGCGTGCCGAACACGATGGCTTCGGCAATCCCGCATCCCGCCCCGCATTCTATCCGCTCGCCAGATCGCCAATGGCCTTTCCTGGCTATTGACGGCCCCACGGATTGGGGTCTAAATGATAAATATATTTTCAGTGACGAATAAATATTCATAAGACGCCCACTGAAACCTCGGCAGGCGTCTGCTCCATCGCAGCTTCGGATACCCGAGGGGGTCGCCTGATGAATCCGTTCCAGTACGACGTCGCGCAGATTCGCGAAAAGGCCCGGCTGATCCGCCGGCGCGTCATCCAGCTCAATGCCGGCTCGCCTGCCGGCGGCCATACCGGGGCGGATCTGTCGGAGACCGACATCCTCGCCACCCTCTATTTCCGCCTGCTCGACGTCGCCCCGGAACGCCTCGCCGATCCCCAGCGCGACATCTACATCCAGAGCAAGGGCCATGGCGTCGGCGGCCTCTACTGCTGCCTGGCCGAGGCCGGATACTTCCCGCCGGAATGGCTCGACACCTACCAGCATTTCGACTCCCACCTGCCGGGTCATCCGGTGCGGCAGAAGACCCCTGGCATCGAGCTCAACACCGGCGCCCTCGGCCACGGCCTGCCGGTCGCCACCGGGATCGCCCTGGCCGCCCAACGCGATGGCAGTCCGCGCCGCGTCTATGTGCTGACCGGTGACGGCGAACTGGGCGAGGGCTCCAACTGGGAGTCGGCGCTGACCGCCGCCAAGTACCGGCTGGACAACCTCACGGTGATCGTCGACCACAACCGCCTGCAACTGGCCGGTCCCACCGCCGAGATCCTGCCGCTGGAGCCCCTGGCCGAGAAGTGGCGCGCCTTCGGCTTCCATGTGGTCGAGTGCGATGGCAACGACGTGGCCCAGCTGGTGGAGACCCTGGAAGCCCTGCGCGAACACCGCGGCCAGCCCCAGGTGCTGATCGCCAATACCGTCAAAGGCAAGGGGGTTTCCTTCATCGAAGGCAAACCTGAATGGCACCACCGGGTGCCCAAGGGCGACGAGATTGCCGCTGCACTGGAGGAACTCGACCATGGCCACTGATACCCAGACCCCGGGTGAAGCCCATCTCGCCAGCGTCATGGTCGAGGCCTTTATCGCCGCGGTGGACGCCGGCGTCGACCTGGTGCCGGTGGTCAGCGACTCCACCTCCACGGCCAAGATCGGCCCCTTCGTCAAACGCTTCCCGGAGCGCCTGGTCAACGTCGGCATCGCCGAACAGACCCTGGTCGGGGTGGCCGCCGGCCTGGGCCTCGCCGGCAAGGTGGCGGTGACCTGCAACGCCGCGCCCTTTCTGATCTCCCGCGCCAACGAACAGGTCAAGGTGGACGTCTGCTACAACAGGTCCAACGTCAAGATGTTCGGGCTCAACGCCGGGGCCAGCTATGGTCCCCTGGCCAGTACCCACCACAGCCTCGACGACATCGCCGTGATGCGCGGCTTCGGTAACGTGGAGATCTATGCGCCGGCCGATGGCCGCGAGTGCCGGCAGATCGTCGAGCACGCCCTGGCCCATGACGGTCCGGTCTATATCCGCCTGGACGGCAAGGCGCTGCCCGATCTGCATGGGTCCGACTTCCGTTTCGTCCCCGGTCAGGTCGATGTGCTGCGCCAGGGTCACGACGTCAGCCTGGTGGCCCTGGGCTCGGTGGTCCACGAGGCGGTGGAGGCCGCGCGGTCGCTGGCCGAGCAGGGCATCAGCGCCCAGGTGATCAATCTGTCGTCAATCCGTCCGCTGCAGCGCGAGGCGCTGCTGGAAGCCCTTTGCGCCGCTCGCGGCGGGGTGGTCACGGTGGAAGAGCACAACGTCAACGGCGGGGTGGGCAGCCTGGTCGCCGAGGTCATGGCCGAAGCCGCGCTGGGCGTGCCGCTGATCCGCCTGGGCATCGCCGATGGCGAGTATGCTGCCGCCGGTGGCCGCGGGCCGACCCGCGCCAAGCACGGTATCGATGCCGCCGGCATCGTTGCTGCGGTGCAGCGCCTGCGCTGAGGCTCAGGCGTCTGCCACGACAAGAACAACAGGAGCTGCCATGGCCGCCGAACCGCTGATCCTCGCCCTCGACGAGGGCACCACCAATGCCAAGGCGATCCTGGTGGATCGCGCCGGTCGGGTCGTGGCCCGCGGTTCTCGGCCGCTCACCGTCCAGCATCCGCAGGCGGGCTATGCCGAGCAGGATCCCCTGGCCATCTGGCAGGCCCTGCAGGGCGCCATCGGCG
Organism: Pseudomonas flavocrustae; assembly: GCF_029872515.1. Lineage (NCBI taxonomy): Bacteria > Pseudomonadati > Pseudomonadota > Gammaproteobacteria > Pseudomonadales > Pseudomonadaceae > Pseudomonas > Pseudomonas flavocrustae. Next base: position 202,793 of record NZ_JAPDIQ010000008.1, read on the forward strand.
ATTGCCTGGCCCAGACGGACGCCCCCCTGGTGGCCATCGCCATCAGCAACCAGCGTGAATCCGCCCTGGCCTGGGAGCGCAGCAGCGGCCAGTTGCTCGGCCCGCTGGTGAGCTGGCAGTGCAAGAGATCCCAGCCGCAGTGCGAAGCCTTGCACGCCGCCGGTCACGGCGAGTTGATCCTGCAGCGCAGTGGCCTGGCGCTGGACCCGATGTTTTCCGCCGGCAAGTGGCGCTGGCTGCTCGATCAGATTCCCGACGGCACGGCCCGCGCCGCCGCCGGCGAGATCTGCCTGGGCACCGTGGACAGCTGGCTGCTTTGGCAACTCAGCGGTGGCACGAGCTTTCTCATCGACGCGGCCAATGCGGCCCGTACCCAGTTGCTCGACCTGCGCGGTGGTGACTGGGATCCGCAGCTGCTGGGTCTGTTCGGCATTCCCCGGGCGGCGCTGCCGGAGATCCGCTCCAGTGCCGGCTGCTTCGGCGAGACCCGTGCCCAGGGCCCGCTGCCGGCCGGTCTGCCGATCCTGGCGATGATCGGCGATTCCCATGCGGCGCTGTTCGGCCAGGGCGGTTTCGTCCCGGGCAAGGTCAAGGCCACCCTGGGTACCGGCTCCTCGCTGATGACCCCCATCGCCGAACCCGTGGTCTCCGCCCATGGCCTGGCCACCACCCTGGCCTGGCGCCTGGGCGAGACCCCGACCTTTGCCCTGGAAGGCAACATCGTCCACACCGGCGCCGCCGTGGGCTGGACGGCGCGGCTGCTGGGCGGCGCCGGAGAGCTGGAGGCCCTGGCCGCCGAAGCCGCGGCGCTGCCGGACAACGGCGGCGTCTACTTCGTCCCGGCGTTGGGTGGCCTCGGTGCGCCGCACTGGCGGGCCGAGGCGCGCGGACTGTTCTGCGGCCTGGCGGAGAATTGCGGGCGGGCGCACCTGATGCGCGCGGCCCTGGAAGCCATCGCCTACCAGATTCGCGACGTCTTCGACGCCATGCAGCAGGACAGTCCGACGCCCCTGGACGAACTCTGGGTGGATGGCGGCGCCACGCGCAACGAATGGCTGCTGCAATTCCAGGCCGATCTCCTGCAGCGCCCGGTGATCTGCAGCCTGTCGCCGGAGGTCTCGGCGCTGGGCGCCGCCCACTTGGCCGGCCATGCCCTGGGCTGGTGGCAGGACGCCGCGGCCCTGGCCGATCTCGAACGGCCCCGCCGCCGTTACGAACCCCGCGCCAATGCCGTGCCCGAACTCTATGCCGGCTGGCGCCAGGCGCTGGAGCGGACGCTGCTGTAGCGCCCCTAGGTTGGGTTGAAACGGCTCCATCGCCGCAGCCCAGCAACGCGGATTCGATCTGGGCACCGTTGCGCTGCGCTGCGCTCAACCCAACCTGCGGCGGCTCTCCCGAAAGGAGAGGGGCCAGCCCGGTAGCGTGGAAAACGGCGCAGCCTTTTCCACTGTGACGTCGTGATGGGCTGTCCGAGCGGGCGTTCGTTTTCATCCGTCCTGGTAGGATCGGGCCGACTGGCGCGACCCTACTCGTGGGCGGAGGCCGACCTGGCTCAGGTCGGCAGGGTCATGAAGATCTGGGTGCCCTGACCGGGGCGGGAGACCACGCCGATGCGCCCCCCATGCTGGCGGATGATTTCCTTGCACAGGGCCAGGCCCAGGCCGGCGCCGCCCTTCTGGCTGCCGATCTGCACGAAGGGCTCGAACACCCGGCCCTGCTGGGCGTAGGCGATGCCCTCGCCATTGTCCTGCACCGCCATCAGCAGCTGCTCGTTCTGGCGCATGGCCTGGATGACGATACGGCCGCCCGCCGGGGTATGGCGCAGGGCATTGCTCAGCAGGTTGTCGAACACCCGGCCCAGTTGCTTGGGGTCCAGGCTGACGCGTGGCAGCGGCGTGTGCAGCAACTCGACGGCCAGCTCGACATCGCGCTCGCGGGCCTCGTCGGCGTGGCGGGCACGGGCCGCCTCCAGCAGATCGCCAATCTCGCTCGGCAATTTTTCCGGACGCTGCAGACCGCTCTGGTGACGGGAATAGTCCAGCAGGTCGTTGATCAGCTGCACCAGGCGATGGGTTTCCTCGTCCACCGTCTGCAGCAGAAAGGCCTCGCGGGATTCCGGCGCCACCTTGAGGCGTTCGCGCAACAGACCGAAGGCCATGTGCATGCCGGTGACCGGGGTGCGCAATTCGTGGGAGGCGCGCAGGACGAATTCGTTGCGCACCCGATCGAAGGCGCGCTGCTCGGTGACATCGCGCAGCACCATCAGCGCGCCCACGCTGCGGCCGTCGGCGTGGTTGACCGGGGTCAGACTCCAGGCCAGCAGCCGCACCTCGTCGTCGACGCGGATCTCCAGGTCTTCGGGCGCCGCATCCAGGGCGCCGCCGGCCAGCACCCGCTGCACGCTGGCCTCGATTTCCGGACGTTCCAGGGCCGCGATCAGGGATTCACCCAGGTGATTCTCGTTCCAGCCCAGCTGGCGGCAGGCCACCGGATTGGCGTGTTCGATGTTGCCCTGGGGATCGAGGATCACCAGGCCGTAGTCGATGCTGTCGAGCACCGCCTGCAGGCGCCGCTGCCCGGCCACCAGCGCCTCGACATTGGTCTGGCTGAGGCGGTGCAGGGCCTGGGCCATGTTGCCGAAGCGGCGGCTGAGCAGGGTGAATTCGGCGATCTGCGAGGTCGGCAGCTGGACGTCGAAGTTGCCCTGGCTGATGCGCTCGGCGGCCTTGGCCAGGCCATCGATGGGGCCGGTGAAGCGCCGGGCGATGCCGTTGGCGGTCACCACCCCGGTGACCAGGATGGCCACGCCGATCAGCGCCAGCAGCAGGGCGATGATCACCGCGCGGTCATGGGCCTCGTCCTGCATGCGCTCCAGGGTCACCACGTAGCTGCGCTGCAGGTCGTAAATGCGCGTGCGCAGCGCATTGAGGGTTTGCTGGAAGCCGCGATCGGCGCGCAACTCGCCATAGCCCGCCGGCGGTGAGCGCAGGTAGTCGGCGAAGCGCTGGTAGCGCTGCTTGACGTCTTCCAGGATGGCCAGCTGCTCGGGATTGCGCATCTGCCCTTCGACCCGTTGCAGGTACTCCTGGAAACGCTGCTGGGCCGCCACCAGTGACTGCGGATCGGGTGCCCCGTCGAGCATCTGGAACAGGCTGTTGCTCAGCTCCTGGCGCATGTTCAGCGTCAGGTTGATGAAGTCCAGGTTGCTGCGGGTCTGGACGCTCTGCTCGCGGGCCAGGTGCAGCACGCTGACCAGGCCGACCAGCAGCCCGATGAGGGCTACGGCGATCAGGGCGGAGATGCTGAGAAAGAGGCGGGTGTGCAACTTGATCGGCAGCTTCATAGCCCGTACTGCTTGCGTTTTCGATAGAGCGTGGAGGCGTCGATGCCCAGGGTCTTGGCAGCCTGGTCGAGGGTTTCGCTGGTGGCCATCACCGCGGCGATGTGGGCGCGCTCCAGGGCTTCCAGACTCAGCGCCTCGCCGACCCGCGGTGCGCTGGCGGCGCCGCTGGTGGCCGGGCTGTCACCCAGGCCCAGGTGATTGACGTCCACCAGGTCCTGGCCGCAGATGATGCTCGCGCGTTCGACGACGTTGCGCAGTTCGCGGACGTTGCCCGGCCAGCCGTAGTTGCGCAGGGCGTCCAGGGCCGCCTCGCTGAAGCCGTGGGCGGGTCTGTTGTAGTCCTTGACGAAGCGGGCGAGGAAACGCTCGGCGAGATCGACGATGTCTTCCTTGCGCTCGCGCAGCGGCGGCAGGTTGAGCACGATGACGTTGAGGCGATAGAGCAGGTCTTCGCGGAATTCGTTTTCCGCCACCATCTGTTCCAGGTTGCGGTTGGTGGCGGCGAGGATGCGCACGTCGGCGCGGCGGGTCACCGGATCGCCGACGCGTTCGTATTCCTTGTCCTGGATGAAGCGCAGCAGCTTGGGCTGCAGGGCCAGGGGGAAGTCGCCGATCTCGTCGAGGAAGAGGGTGCCGCCGTCGGCCTGGCTGACGCGGCCGAGGGTGCTCTCGCTGGCCCCGGTAAAGGCGCCGCGGGTATGGCCGAACATCTCGCTTTCCATCAGATCGGCGGACAGCGAGGGGCAGTTGATGGTGACGAAGGTCTTTTTCGCGCGACGACTCCAGGCGTGGATGGCGCGAGCCAGTTCGCCCTTGCCGGAACCGGACTCGCCGAGGATCAGCACGTTGGCATCGGTGGTGGCGACCTGTCGGGCGGTCTCCAGGATGCTCATCATCGTCGGACTGCGCGAATCGAGACCGGCGCTGGATTTGCGCACCTCGCCTTCGAGCGCCTCCAGGCGCGCCGAGAGCTGGCGGAACTCCAGCTGCTTGGCCGCGGCCATGCGCAACTGGTCGGGACTGCAGGGTTTCACCAGATAGTCGGCGGCGCCGGCCTGCATGGCGTCCACCGCGGTGTCGATGGCCGAGTGGGCGGTAACGATCACCACCCGCATCCAGGGTGCCTGGATGCGCATCTGCTGCAGGACGTCCAGACCGTTGTCCGCGCCCAGGCGCAGATCGAGAAAGCAGAGGTCGTAGACCTGACGTAGCAGCAGGGCTTCGGCCTGGGCCGCGCTGTTGGCCGTGGCGACGCTGTAGCCGGCGTCTTCCAGACAGAAGCGGAAGGTACGCAGGATGGCGGCTTCGTCGTCCACGAGCAGGATGCGACCGCTGGTTTGTTCCATGACGGCAAAACTCCAGGCCAAAGGGCCGAAACGCGCTAAAGGACAGGGCTGGCAGTTAGTCCATGATACATCGTGCAAGTTGCAATCCACAGGACCATCGGGCTATCGACCGTCCCTCTGCGAGCATCGTGCAGATCGCAACCCGGAGGGGCGAAAACGGGGAAAAGACGGTTTTCCCGGTGCCCGGGAAGACTTTTATCCGGTCATTTGCCGTTGCGCCTGGCAGCCGACCGGACCGGGACCATCCAAGCAACCCCTGGCCATCATGCAAAACGCAATGCTTCAGGCGTCGCACCTTGCAAGGTGCATGTGTGGCGGCTACCAGTGAAAACTGTAAGTTTTTGATTTATAAGGTAAAAAAGGTTTTCGAAAAGCTGGCACGTAGTCTGCAATCTCCTTGGCAAGCCGGCCTTAGGGCCAACGGACTGCAGGAGAGACCCGATGATCAGCCAGACCCTTCGCAAGCACTTGGTAGGTACTGCGCTCTTCGCTTGCTTCGCCAGCGCCGCCGTCGCTGCCCCTCAGGGCCAGGACGTCAGCCGCGAACAGGCCCTCATCGCATCCACCCGCATTGCTGCCCAGGCCATGGTGCCCGCAGCCAAGCCGCTGGCAAGTCAAGGTCGTGGGGAACTCAAAGCCATCCCGGCACAGTCCAACGGTGACCGTCTGGTAAAGCAGACCCGCTGGGTATTCTGAGGTCATGACCATGATGTGGATGCTGCTGGTGATTGTGTTGTTCGCTGCAGCGGCGGTTGTGATCGGGATGTTGCTCAGCGCTTTGATAATGGGTCGTGCGCTCAATCAGACGCACAACCTCAACGGTCTGGATCTCGATCTGACCGCTGTGGAACCACGGATGGCGAGTCTGGATACCCAGGATTTCGCTAATAAAACCACTGCTCGCTGGACAGGTGCTGTCGTCCGCTGAGTGCACTTGTAATACATAGGAGAAACACCATGCTGAGCTGGGCTATCACTTTCCTGATCATCGCGATCATCGCAGGCGTCCTGGGTTTCGGTGGCATCGCCGGTACTGCCACCAGTATCGCCAAGATCCTGTTCGTGCTGTTCCTGGTGCTGTTCGTGGTGTCGTTCTTCATGGGCCGTCGTCGTCCCTAACGCCAGCCTCATGAAAGACAGGCTGTCGGTCGTGACGACCGGCAGCCGAGGCGCTGTCATTGAATTGCAGCTTTAAGCCGATTCAATGGACAACCTCGAAGTCGTCTCCTGATCCGAGACGCAAGGGCCACAAGGTCGGGACGCTCTGCAGTAAGGGAGGGTTCCAAGAGTACAGGGAGTACTTTCGCACTCGCGGCGGACTGGGCTGGATACGACCACACCCCTGAATTCGACCGGTTTCGTCTCAAGCGAAACCTGCCGGTGTCAGGGGTGTTGTCGTTTTGGCGCAGTGAAAAGGCGGGTGCCCGGGGCGGGCTCAGCCCTGCCAGAAGGCGTCCCACCAGGAGCGTTCGCCGCGAACGTCTTCCAGTACTACCGTGCAGGTGGTGCCAGCCGCCAGCAGCAGCCCCTCGGGCAGCGGATCCAGGGCGATGCGCACCGGTACCCGCTGGGCCAGGCGAACCCAGTTGAAGGTGGGATTCACGTCGGCGGTGAGTTCACGACTCTGGGGATTGTCCCGGTCATAGATGCCGCGGGCGATGCTTTCCACATGTCCGCGCAACGTCTGGCCGCTCATCAGGCGCATCTCGGCTGCCGCTCCCACCTGCACGTGGGGCAGCTTGGTTTCTTCGAAGTAGCCATAGACCCAGAACGAATGGGCGTCGATGACGGCCAGCTTGGGCGCGCCCGCGGCGGCGTAATCGCCCTTGAACACCGAAAGGTTGGTGACGTAGCCGTCGACCGGCGCCAGTACCCGGGTGCGCTTGAGATTGAGGCGCGCCGATTCCAGCTGGGCCTGGGCCTGGCGCAGATCGGCCTCGGCGGCCAGGGCGGCGCTGCTGGCGTCTTCGCGGTTCTCGCGAGAAACCACCAGGCTGTCGATGTCGGCACGGCGGCGGGCGTTCTGCTGGCGCATGGCCAGGGTGGCCTTGCGCGCGGCGACCGTGGCCTCGGCCTGATGCACGGCGATCTCGTAGTGCTCCGGATCGATCTGCAGCAGCAGGTCGCCCTTGTTGACCCACTGGTTGTCGCGCACGGCGATCTCGGTCACCAGACCCGCCACGTCGGGCGCGATGGTGATGACCTCGGCGCGCACCCGGCCATCGCGGGTCCAGGGATCGTTCATGTAGTGCACCCAGAGCAGCCGCCCGAGGATCAGCGCCAGGCAGACCACCAGCAGGGTAAAGAGCACGCCGAAGAGTTTCTTGAGGATCATGGCAGGAGTCCTAGCGATAGACGCACAGCGCCAGGGCGCAGTAGAGGCAGATGAACAGGGCCAGGCGCAGCAGCGCCGGATGCCAGACGACGTGGTAGAGGCCGACCGCGGCAAGCACCCGGTCCAGCGCCCAGGCGAGCAGGGCGGCGACCAGGAACAGCACCGTCACGGTGGGCAGGTAGAGGCCGTGGAAGGCGATTTCACGGGGCATGGGGAATCTCGTGATAGCGGGCCAGGGGCCCCTGGGGATCGAGCAGGGCACTGCGGATGAAATGCAGGTCGCTCTGCACCTGGCGCAGGGGCGACTCGTCATAGGGCAGTTCCGGCGGTTCGGTCACGGTCGCCACGGCAAGCAGGGCCGCGTCCACTGCCACCAGCGCCCGCCGCAGATGTTCCGCGCCGGGCTTGAGGAAGAGGCGCACCAGGGCGCGCCCGAGCACGCGGATGGCCTGGCGCCAGGCGCTGCCCTCGGCATAGCGCGGGGTCGCGGGCAGGCGGGCCTGCAACTGGCGCAGTTCGATCACCGCATGACCGATCTCCAGCACCACGAAGGCCCAGCCGATCAGGCGCCGCTGCGCTTCACCGCGTCCGGCGCTGACGCCATAGGCTTGGTTGAGCAGGTCGCGGGTCTGGCCTTCGAAGGTCGGCGCCAGGTGCGGCAACGGCGCGCTCACCGCCCGCACCAGCTGCTGGCGCAGGTCATGCTCCAGGCGGCGCCACAGCCAGGGGCTGTTGGGTGGCAGCAGCACCGCCGAGACCGCCGCGGTGATCACCATCGACAGGACCACGGCGATGCCGTTGTTGATGAAGACGTAGGCGTCGTAGACCGGCGGATTGTCGGGAATCGAGGTGAAGCAGAAGAACACCAGGCAACCCAGGCCATAGCCCATCCAGCCCGGGCGCAGGGAAATCCAGGTGCCCAGCATGAACACCGGCGCCAGGGTCAGCAGCAGCAGCGGCAGGCCGCTGATCCAGGGAAAGACGAAGAAGGTCAGGAAGAAGCCCAGCACCACGCCGCCACTGGCGCCGACCGCCATCTGCAGGGCGGTGCGCTTGGGATCGGGCGAGGCCGAGGCCAACGCCGAGACGGCCGCGGCGTTGAGCGCCAGCATGCCGCCGCTGGGATAGGCGCTGGCGATCCAGAAGGCGCCCAGCACCAGCACCAGAAAGGCGCTGCGGAGGCCGGTGACCGCCGCGCCCAGGGCATTGGCCTTGGCCACGAAGCGCGGCTTCCACTGTTCGCGACTGTGGCGTGGCGCCGCCAGGGAGGCATGGGTCTGCAGATAGCCGTGCCATTCGCCAGTGAAGCGAAAGAGCAGCTCCACGGCGGTCTCGAAGTCCCGCCGGTCAGCTTCGCTCAGGGGCGGCAACTCGGCACGCAGGGCGCGAATGCGCGGCCGCAGAACCTGGTGCAGCTGCTCCAGACGCGCCGCCGCCACCAGGGCCGCGCGTTCGGTAAGGGCCTGGCCACGCCATTCCTCGAACACCTCCAGCAGCGGCGCCCAGAGGCGTTCGAGGGCTGCCAGCGGCAACTGGGCGTCGCGCTCGCGCAGGCGCATCAGCAGGCGGCTGAGGGCATGCAGGCGGGTAGTCAGGCCCATGAATTCGGCGTTCAGCCGGGCCAGGCGCCCGCTGCGCATGCGCATGTGCGGGTCTTCGAAGGCCGAGGCGCTGCGCAGGCTTTCCAGCCCCACCGCCTCGGCAGCCAGGCGTACTCCGGCAGCCTCCAGGGAGGCACGATCGAGACGACCGCACAGGACGTCGGCAGCCAGTCCGGCGAAGCCGCCCATGCGCCGATAAAGGGTCGCGCGCATGGCCGTGGCGCTGGTCTGCGGAAAGACCGCCGCGCTCACCGCGCCGCTGCAGAGCACGCCCAGGGTGATGGCCAGCACCCGCATCACCGCCGACATGAAGGCGGTGTCGGCATTGAGCGCGGCAGGGATGCCGATCAGCGCGGCGGTGTAGCCGGCCAGCATGCAGGCATAGCTGCGAAAGTCCCGGTAGCGCGCCGAGCCGGCCACGCAGAGGCCGATCCACAGCGCCAGGAAGATCAGGAAGGGCACCCGTTCCTGGGCGAACAGGGCGATCAGCACCAGCATCACCGCCAGTCCCAGCAGGGTGCCCATCACCCGATAGAAGCTCTTGGCCAGCACCTGGCCACTCTGCGGCTGCATGACGATGAACACGGTGATCACCGCCGAGCTGGGATGCGGCAGTTGCAGGCGCATGGCCAGCCACAGGGTCAGGCTGGCGGCGAGCAGCACCTTGGCCTGGTACAGCCAGAGGCTGCCATCGCTGCGGGCCCAGGCGCCGAGGGCCTGGCGCAGCGGCGCACCGGTGGCGGTGCCGGCAGTCATCGGGGGGCTCGCTCGACGGCGACGCGCGCCGGCACCAGGTCGTGGTCGCCCGGGCCGCGTTCGAGGTCCGCGCCGCCACCGAGGGCGACCAGGGCTGCGGCCTGGGCCGCCAGGCGCAGGGCGTGCACCTGGGCGGTGACGCGTTGCTGGGCGAACAGCCGGGTCTGGGCGTCGAGCACGTGCAGGTAGTCGGTCAGGCCGCGGCGAAAGGCCTCGCGGGCGATGTCGTAGGTGCGCTGGGCCTCCTGGCTGGCCTGGTCGGCGAGGGTGGCCTGCCGGGCTGCCGAATCGGCCTTGATCAGGGCGTCGGAGATGTCCTTGAGGGCGTCGACGAGGGTCTGGTTGTAGGCGCTGACGGCCACGTCGTAGGCCGCCGACTCCGCGCCGAGGCGGCCGCGCAGGGCGCCACCGTCATAGATCGGCAAGGAAAAGGCGGGACCTATGAAGGAGCCGGTCTTGGCGTGGGTCAGCATCTCGCTGAGGCGACCCAGGGTCAGGAACTGGCCGACGTTGGCCACCAGGTCGATGTTGGGATAGAAGCTGGCGCGGGCGACGTCCACGCCCTTCGCCGCCGCGGCGATCTGCCAGCGACGCGCCACCACGTCGGGGCGCTTGCCGACCAGTTCCAGCGGCAGGGCGCTGGGCAGGCGCGGTGCCGCGCCCAGGGTCAGGCGCGGGCGTTGCAGGCGGGCGCCGGCACCCGGGCCCTTGCCGGCCAGGGCGGCGAGCTGGTTGCGATCCAGCGCCAGGATCTCGTCCAGGGCTTCCAGCTGGCGTTCGGTCTCGGGCAGCAGGGCGCGCGCCTGGCTGACCTCGAACTGGGTGCCGAGGCCGCCGTCCAGCTGGCGCTGGGCGAGGTCGGCCAGGTGCCGCTGCTGCTCCAGGGTGGCGGCGAGGATGTCGCGCTGGTCGTGGTGCAGGGCGAAGCCGATATAGCTGCGGACGATGTTGCCGGTCAGCTCCAGCTCGGCCGCGCGCACCTCGGCGGCGGCCTGGTGGGCCTGGTCCAGGGCCTGGGCGCTGGCGTCGCGTTCGCGGCCCCAGAAGTCCAGGGCATAGCTCAGACCCAGTTCGGCATTGTTGTTCCAGGTGGTGCGATCGGCCAGCTCGCCCGGGCCATAGAAGCCGTCGGTGGGCCAGCTGTAGCGCTTGAAGGCGCCCTTGCCCTCGACCTGCAGGGCTTCACGGGATTCGGCCAGGCCGGCCAGGGACTCGGCGCGGCGCACCCGGGCGGCAGCCGTGGCCAGGCGCGGGTTGTCCGCCAGGGCGCCGCTGATCCAGGCATCCAGCTGGGGATCGCCATAGGCGCGCCACCACTGGCGCTCGGGCCAGGCGGCCTGGCTGGCGGCGGCCTGGATGGCTCCGTCGGTGGCCAGCGCCTGGTCGTCGAGGCGCTGCGCCTGGGGCGCGTTGTGACCGGTACCGATACAGCCGGCCAGCAGGGTCGCGAGGGCGACCACCGAGAGCGCAGGCCAGACTCTGCTAGAGGAAGGCGACACGTGGAGGTCCGTTGGCAACAGGGCCAAACCTGCGTCTGGCATGAGGCAGCGCAGCGAGGTTGGCGAGATGAGCTGGAACTGAAGAGGACGCCTGTAGAGGACGGACGTAAACCGCGAGGTCAGCGGACGTTACCATTAGGCTGCTAACGATTCTATAAAATTCCGGGGTGGTCGATTAGCGCGTCAACCCGCGAATCTTTGTTTCACATACTGAAATAATATGGAAAATGACGCTTTTCCCGACTGTCGAGGCGGCATGGACACCCTGCACAACATGCGCGTTTTCGTCGCCGTGGTGGAAAGCGGCAGCTTCACCGGGGCGGCCCAGACGCTGCAGACCACCACGGCCCACGTCTCCCGGGCGGTGGCCCATCTGGAAACCCATCTGCGCACCCGCCTGCTGCACCGCACGACGAGACGCATCGCCCTGACCGAAGCCGGCCAGCGCTACCTGGCGCGCTGCGAGCAGATCCTCGCCTATGTCGAGGAGGCCGAAGCCGAGGCCGGGCACGCTCAGGCGCGGCCCGAAGGGCGGCTGCGGGTGCACAGCATGACCGGCATCGGTCAGCATTACGTGATCCGCGCCATCGCCGGCTATCGCGCCCTGCACCCCGAGGTGCGCTTCGACCTGACCATGGCCAACCGCATCCCCGATCTGCTGGAGGAGGGCTTTGATCTCGCCATCGTGGTAGCCGTGGAGCTGCCCGACTCCGGCTTCGTCTCCCAGCAGATCGGCCACACCTACAGCATCCTCTGCGCCTCGCCGGCCTATCTGCAGGAGCATGGCCAGCCGCAGACGCCGGCGGAGCTGGCCAATCACGCCTGCCTGAGATTCATCAGTCCGGTGGTGTCCTTCGACCGCTGGCACTTCGACGGCCCCAATGGACCGGAAACCTATCGCATCGGCGAGACCCCCTTCCAGGTCAACGTCGGCGACGCCATGACCGAGGCCCTGCGCCAGGGACTGGGGATTGGCGTGCTGCCGCTCTATTCGGCAGTAGACGGCCTGCGCGACGGCAGCCTGGTGCGAGTGCTGCCGGCCTATCGCCTGCAGCGCCTCAACGTCTATGCCCTCTATGCCTCGCGGCAGTACCTGGATGCCAAGATCCGCACCTGGGTGGCCTATCTGCGCGAGCAGATACCCGGGGCGCTGGAGGCGGACGAGGCCTTCGTGCGGGCCGTCAGCGAAGTCGTCGGCCAAGCGCATTGAGATCGGCGGGGCGCTTGGACTAAGCTCGGGGGAGACCGGGCTGCACGCCAGGTCATAGTTAGTAAGCTATTGAAATATCGCCCGGTATCGCGGTCCTGAGGGCGACAGGACGGTTGCTCGACGGCACGCTCCGGTGGGGCGTCGAGGTCCATGTCCCGAGTCGGTGGTCACGCCGACGGACCGCCGTGCAGGACGGCCGGATCATGCAGGCGGTCAGGGACCGCCGTCAGTACCACGGGAGTCCAATGAGCGCTACCGCAGGACCCACTCTGAGATTCGCCGACCAGCCGCTTAAGGGCATCGCCCTGATCTGCTTCGCGGTCTGGCTGTTCGCTTCCCACGATGCCCTCTCCAAGTACCTGTCCGGCTTCTATCCGGTGGTCATGGTGGTCTGGGCCCGCTACCTCTCCCACACCCTGCTGATGATGGGCATCTTCATCCCGCGCTCGGGGCTGGCGGTGATCCGCACCAAGCGGCCGGGGTTGCAGGTGCTCAGGGCGCTGTGCCTGATCGGCTGCAGTCTGTTCTTCACCACCGGGCTGCGCTATCTGCCGATGGCCGAGGCCACCGCGGTCAACTTTCTCGCCCCGCTGATGGTGACGGCACTGTCGGTGCCGCTGCTCAAGGAGAGCGTGACCCGCAGCCAGTGGGCGGCGGTGCTGGCCGGCTTCATCGGGGTGCTGGTCATCGTGCGGCCGGGCGGCCAGCTGTTCACCCCGGCGGTGCTGCTGCCGGTCTGCTCGGCGGTCTGCTTCGGGCTCTACCAGCTGCTGACGCGCCTGCTCAGCGGCATCGACAGCCCCACCACCAGCAACTTTCTCACCGGCATCATCAATACCCTGGTGCTGAGCAGCGTGGTGCCCTTCTTCTGGGAGATCCCGACTCTGACCCACGGCTTCATGCTGGCGCTGCTCGGCCTCTTCGGCATGTCCGGCCACCTGCTGCTGACCCAGGCCTTCCGTTATGCGCCGCCGGCGCTGCTGGCGCCCTTCAGCTACGGCCAGATCGTCACCGCCGGCATCATCGGCTACCTCGTCTTCGGCCATGTGCCGGACAGCGGCGCGCTGATCGGCATCCTCATCATCTGCGCCAGCGGCCTGGCGGTGGCCTGGCAGCAGAGCCGCAAGGCCTCCAGGGCCAAGAAGGCCCGGGCGGTGCCGGCGGCGCAACCCGAGGCGCTGCCGGAGGTGGTGGCCGATGCCGCCGCGGGCGCTCCGGCTCAGCGCAGTCCGTAATCGGCGATGATCCCGATGAGGATCGCCAGACCCGCCCAGTGGTTGTGCAGGAAGGCCCTGAAGCACACCAGCGGGTCACGGTCGCGGGTGACGTGGAATTCCCAGGCGAAGCAGCCGGCTGCCACCAGCAGGCCCAGGTAGAAGGGCAGGCCCAGGCCGAAGCGGCCGCCGGCCAGCGCCAGGCAGAACAGCGTCAGGCCCTGCAGGGTGGCGATGATCACCCGGTCGGCGTCGCCGAACAGGATGGCGGTGGATTTCACCCCGATCTTGAGATCGTCTTCGCGGTCGGCCATGGCGTAGTAGGTGTCGTAACCCACCGTCCAGATCACGTTGGCGACGAACAGCAGCCAGGCCGCCGCCGGCAACTCGCCGGTCTCGGCGGTGAAGGCCATGGGCATGCCCCAGGAAAAGGCCGCACCCAGTACCGCCTGAGGGTAGTAGGTATATCTCTTCATGAAGGGATAGAGCGCCGCTACGCCAAGGGCGCCAAAGGACAGCCAGACGGTGGTGGCATTGGTGCAGAGCACCAGGCCGAAGCTGAGCAGCACCAGCACGGCAAAGAACAGCAGGGCTTCCTTGGGCGAGATGCGCCCGGTGGCCAGGGGACGATTCTTGGTGCGGGCGACATGGCCGTCGAAGTTGCGGTCGGCGAAGTCGTTGATCACGCAGCCGGCCGAGCGCATCAGCACCACGCCGAGCACGAAGATCAGCAGATTCTTCAGACTCGGCACGCCCTCGGCAGCGATCCACAGCGCCCAGAGGGTGGGCCAGAGCAGCAGATAGATACCGATTGGTCGGTCCAGCCGGGTCAGTTGGACAAAGTCGCGGATGCGCTCGCGGCGCGGACGCGTGGCGATCACCCGGGCGCTGGGCTCGGGGCCGCGGGGCGCGGCAGGACGGCGATCACGGGGACGGGAGGCGTTCTTTTTCATCGGACGGCTGCATGGTGAAGGGCCTGGCGATTATAGGGGCCCCGGGGCGTCGCCGCTGCCGTCGTGATGCTCCGCCTAGCCCTCGCGCCCGGCGTGAGGCCAGAAGGCCGGCAGAAAGACCTCGCCCACCAGGATCGCCAGGGGACCGCGCCGGAACACCGAGCGCCGGGCCCAGCAGGGCGCGGTTGCCGCCCCTGCGGGCAGCCAGGCCAGTGGATAGCAGCAGGCTTGCAGCGGCCCGCGGACAAAGGCCGGTGCCTGGAACAGCCAGTGCCCGAGCGGCCGCTCGCCCAGCGCCGCCAGGTCGAAATCCGCCGCTTCCAGGGCCGTGCGCGCCGCCACGCTGCGGGCGAAGACCCAGGCTTCGCCATTGCCGCGCAGCCAGACCTCGCGCACCCAGCCGGGGCTGGCCGGCGGCACTTCAAGCGCCTGGCACTCGTCCGGGCGCAGCGGTTGCCAGCCCTGGGCGATCACCTCGACGGCGAAGCGTCCATCGCTGAGGGCGGTCAGCCGTTCGGTGAGGGAACCACGGTCCGCATAGAGCCAGCCGAGCGGCGCCTCGGCGTAGTCCGGCTCGGCGCCGGCCGCTGCGTAGGTCAGCCAGCGCGGGCCGCCGTCACAGGCCCCAGACATTACCCAGGGTGCTCAGCAGGGAGGGCTGGGTGCCTTGCTTGCCGAGATAGCCGAGGATCACCTGGGCGAACTGGCTGGTCATGCCACTGTTCATGCCCAGGGCGTTGAAGGTCTTGTCGACGTCCTGGCGGCTGTCGACATTGCCCAGCAGGCTGCCCAGCGGACTCTGCTTGGCATCCTGACCGCCGCCACCGAGCAGACTGCCCAGGCCGCCCAGTTGCGCCAGGCCGCCAGTGGCATTGGCGCCGGCCAGCTGATCCAGGCCTGGCACGGCCTTGGCCAGCTGGAGATAGTCGTTGCCCACCAGCTGATTCTTGGCCAGGCCGAGCAGGGCGCCGGTGCCGCCCACCGCCTGCTGCGGGGTGACGTTGAGCTGGCTGGTCAGCGCCTGCAGCAGGCCCTGGGCCTGGGGCGTGGCCGCCGCGGCGGCGGTGGCCTTGGCGTTGTTGTTGCCGTTGGCGCCGTTGTAGGCGTTGACGGCGTCGTTGAGGTTGAAGGCGAAGACCGGACTGGCGGCGAGCACCAGCGGCAGGGCGAGAACGGACAGACGCATGGGCGGACTCCAGCGGGTTGCGTGAAAGGTCAGAGGATAACCCGACGGCGATGACCACAGACTGAACGGCGTCCCTGCAGGGAGCGGACGCTGCGGTTATCATCGCCGTTTTGCCGGGAGAACCGCGATGCTCAACGGGTTGTGGCTGGGCTTCTTCATCGTTGCCGGGATCAGCGCCTTCGGCCAGTGGCTGGTGGCCGGCAACACCGGGGTGTTCGCCGCCATGGTGGAGAGCCTGTTCGCCATGGCCAAGCTGTCGGTGGAGGTCATGGTGCTGCTGTTCGGCACCCTGACCCTCTGGCTCGGCATCCTGCGCATCGCCGAGAAGGCCGGGCTGGTGGACGCCCTGGCGCGATTGCTCGGGCCGCTGTTCGCCCGGCTGATGCCCGAGGTGCCGCGCGGCCATCCGGCGCTGGGGCTGATCACCCTCAACTTCGCCGCCAACGGCCTGGGCCTGGACAACGCCGCCACGCCCATCGGCCTCAAGGCCATGCGTGCCCTGCAGGAGCTCAATCCCAGCAGCACCACGGCGAGCAATGCGCAGATCCTCTTCCTGGTGCTCAACGCCTCCTCGCTGACACTGCTGCCGGTAACGGTGTTCATGTACCGCGCCCAGCAGGGCGCCACTGATCCGACCCTGGTGTTCCTGCCGATCCTGCTCGCCCATACCTGCGCCAACCTGGTCGGGCTGTTCTCGGTGGCCTTCATGCAGCGGCTGAAACTCTGGGATCCGGTGGTGCTGGCCTGGATCGGCGGGGGCGCCCTGGCCTTCGGCGCCTTCGTCGCCTTTCTCTTCACCCTGACCGCCACCGCGCTGGCCGGGTTGTCGTCGCTGCTCGGCAACCTGACCCTGTTCGGCATCATCCTGGCGTTCATGATCCTTGGCGCCCTGCGCAAGGTGCCGGTCTACGAAGCCTTCGTCGAAGGCGCCAAGGAAGGCTTCGACGTCGCCAAGTCGCTGTTGCCCTATCTGGTCGCCATGCTCTGCGCGGTGGGCGTGCTACGCGCCTCCGGCGCCCTGGAAGCCATCCTCGAAGGCGTTCGCCATGCGGTGACCTTCTTTGGCTGGGACACCCGCTTCGTCGAGGCGCTGCCCACCGCGCTGGTCAAGCCCTTCTCCGGCAGCGCCGCCCGCGCGCTGCTGATCGAGACCATGCAGACCCATGGCGTGGACAGCTTTCCGGCGCTGGTGGCGGCGACCATCCAGGGCAGTACCGAGACCACCTTCTATGTGCTGGCGGTGTACTTCGGCGCGGTGGGCATCCAGCGCGCCCGCCACGCGGTGGGCTGCGCCCTGCTGGCGGAGTTCACCGGGGTCACGGCGTCGATCCTGATCTGCTACTGGTTCTTTGGCTGAGCCTTGGGTTCCAGGTCGACCATCCAGTCGTCCTGCACCATGCGCCGCTGGCGGCGCGAGGTCAGTTGCTGGGTCTGCCAGTCTTCGGCGATCAGTGCGCAGTAGTGGCCGTCGTGCTGGCCCAGGCGAAAGCGCCGGCGTACTCCAATGGGATCGTGATCCGAACCATAGAAGGCGACCGCGCGGATCTCCAGGCCCTCGAATACCCAGCCCTCGGGCGGCCGGTGGTTTTCCAGGGTCAGGCCGTTGTGCTCGGCGGCGCGGCGGATCAGACCCTGGAAGGTACCGATGTGGGTGAAGTCACCGGTGTTGAGCGGACCCTGGTGGGTCGCCTCGCCCAGCACCAGATCGGGGTCGAAGTCATCCTGGCCGCTCTCGCGGATGTCGGTGACATCGGTGTAGAGCGTCTCGCGATTGGTCTTGAGGATCACCGTGAGCTGGTTGATGAACACCGGCTCGGCGCTCATGTTGGACAGCAGGCAGAGGGCACCCACGCCCTTACCGGCGCCGCGGTTGATGATCAGCCGCGGCTGGCGCTGGCGCTTGTAGTTGTTGAGCAGGAGCTGCGCATAGAGCACCCAGACGCCCAGGGTGCAGCACTGGGCGAAGAGCGTGAGGACTTGGGAATTGTCTTTCAACCACTGGAACATGGGGGCACTTCGCTGGAAGGAGTGACCATCGGAAATACCGTTCGGGCTCCAGGTTCCACCGCTTCGCTGAGCAAAGGGCAGCGCTGAGAACATCGCCACAGCTCGGGCGTCCAAGCCTGAGAGGTCATCACGCCAAGGAAAATCGCCATGCCGCGTCTATCGCTACTCTGCTGCGCCGCCCTGCTGAGCACCGCCGTGCGGGCCGAACCCCTGTCCTGCGACCAGCTCAAGGCCGACATCGAGGTCAAGATCCAGTCGGCCGGGGTGACCGCCTATACCCTCGAAGCGGTCCCCAATGCCGAGGTGCGCGATCCCAACATGGTGGTGGGCAGTTGCGCCAACGGGACCTACAAGATCCTCTATCAGCGCAACGACTGATCCCCGACCCGGGGGACAGACCGTTCATCCGCTGGATACTTGTACAGTTCCGCCTGGCTTAGTACTGTTTGCGCATACAGTATTTAGCCAAGAGGGTAATGCCATGTCGCCGTTCGCCCGGATTCGCCAAGCTCTGTCCCTTGCCCAGCCCGCACCGCGCTGGATGGAACGCGAGGATTTCCTGCGCATGAGTCGCCAGCTGCGCGAGCAGAAGAGTCGTCCGCCCGTGGTCCGCACCCAGGACCGCAGCCAGGACGACTGGCTCAGCGTGCCCGCCTAGCGGTCCATTGCCTGACCGTGCTGGCCGCCTGGCCAGTCGCGGGTCAGAAGGGCGAGCAGATGCCTCGTTCGGAACTCACCAGTTCGCGCGGGCCGTCGTAGAGGGTGATCTCGCCCTGACCGAAGGTGTTCTCGGCTTCCAGGCGATAGCGCCGGCCGGCCTGGAAGTCCGCGTAGTCCAGTTCCAGATAGCACTGGATCTGCAG
The DNA here is from genome assembly GCF_029872515.1 of Pseudomonas flavocrustae. Taxonomy (NCBI): domain Bacteria; kingdom Pseudomonadati; phylum Pseudomonadota; class Gammaproteobacteria; order Pseudomonadales; family Pseudomonadaceae; genus Pseudomonas; species Pseudomonas flavocrustae. The sequence goes on from NZ_JAPDIQ010000008.1 coordinate 221,106, forward strand.
CGGTTCCCGCCAGCCGAAGCGCGAACCGAAGCCACCGCCGCCATAGAGTTCGTAGCGATAGCTCACCTTGAGGCTGTGGCTGCCGGGGGTGAGCTGGAAATAGCGGCCATCGTCGAGACGCCTGCCGTCCTGGGACTCGGCCAGCAGCGAAGCGCCTACCGCGGATTCGCGCAGCACCAGATCGACCCATGCCTGATGGGGATCCACAGGGGGCAGCGGCGTGGTGCAGCCGCCCAGCAGTAGCAGCAGAGGGACCAGCAGGCGCAGACGCATGGACGGCGACTCGCGGCAGGGAGATCAGCCGAGTCTACACGTCGCCGCAACGACTGGCAGTGCTGCGCGCCACTTCCTGGTTGCGCTCGTCATAGAGGCGCGCCCAGGGCCGCCAGCCGGTCTGTCCGGCTTCCAGGCGATAGCGCTCGCCCGCGGCGAAGGCCTTGTAGTTGAGGGTCACCAGGCAGGTGCGCGCCAGCGGATCGGCCACCTGGGCGCCGATGTTGGTGGGCTGCACCTCGAACTGGTAGCGTACCTGCAGATCATGGCTCCCTGGCCAGACCTGGAAGTAGCGTTTGTCTTCGAGATCCTTGCGATCGGCGCGCAGGGCTTCCAGCTTGGCCTTGCCATCGCTGTCCAGATCGATCCAGGCCTGTGCCGGATCGGGCTTGGGCAAGGGCCACAGGGAACAGCCACCTAGGAACAGCACAGGCAACAGCAGGCACAGTCTACGCATGACGGCTACAACTCCGGGCAGGGAAGGGCGCGCCACCCAGCCAGGCACCCTGCCTGCGCAACGCACGAGCCGCTGGCTGGCGCTGCTGTCCCTCGTGATCGGACTGAGCGGTTGTACCTCGGTCGGGTACTACGGCCAGATGGTACAGGGCCAGTGGGCGCTGATCCGTGATCGCGAGCCCATTGCGACGGTCGTCGCAGATCCGGCGCGCCCCGCCGTCCTGCGCGAACGCCTCGCCGCCGCGGCGGCGGCCCGCCGCTTCGCCAGTGCCGAACTGGCCCTGCCGGACAACGCCAGCTATCGCAGTTTCGTCGAACTCAAGCGGCCCTTCGTGCTGTGGAATGTCTTCGCCACCGCCGAATTTTCCACCCAGCCCACCACCCACTGCTTTCCCATCGCCGGTTGCGTGGCCTATCGCGGCTACTACCGGGAAGCCAAGGCCCGAGCCGAGGCGCAGCGGCTGCAGGCGCAGGGCCAGGACACCTATGTCGGTGGCGTGCCGGCCTATTCGACGCTGGGCTGGTTCAGCGATCCGCTGCTCAGCAGCATGCTGCGCTGGGACGACGACCAGGTGGCGGCCACGATCTTCCACGAGCTGGCGCACCAGCGTTTCTATCTGCCCGGCGATACCGCCTTCAACGAGTCCTATGCCACCTTCGTCGAGGGCGAAGGCCTGCGGCAATGGCGCGCCAGTCGCGGCCTGCCGCCACCCGATGCGGGACGCGAAGCCCGCTATCAGCAATTCCGCGCGCTGCTGCTGACCACCCGCGCAGACCTGGCCAGGCTCTATGCCCAGCCATTGACGACCGCGGCCAGGCGCGCGGCCAAGGCCCGGCGCTTCGCGCAGCTGCGCAGCGATTACCAGCGGATGCGCGCCACCCCGGCCTGGCGTGACGATCGCCGCTTCGATGGCTGGATGAGCCAGCCGCTCAACAACGCGCGGCTGGTGCCCTATGGTCTGTACGAACAGTGGGTGCCGGCCTTTGCCGCCCTCTATCGACAGCACCCGGGCAACTGGCCGGCGTTCTTCCAGCGGGTACGGCTATTGGGCGAGCGCCCGGCGGCCGAGCGTGAGCAGGCGCTCAAGGCGCTGCTCGACCAGGCGACCCAACAGCCCTAGCGCGGTGCCCGCCAGTTGGACCAGGCGGCGACCAGACCCAGCGTTGCCGCCAGGGCCAGCCCCAGCCGCGGGGCCAGGCTGTTGTCCAGATGCAGCAGCAGCGCCAGGGCCGCGGCGCCCAGGGCCATGCCGGTCTGCCGGGCGGTGGCCTGGACGCCACCGGTGGCGCCGTTGCGACCGGCTGGCGCGGCGGTGAGCATGATCCTGTTGTTGGGTACCTGGAAGAAGCCGAAGCCGATGCCGCCGAGGATCAGGCAGGGGATCAGCAGGGCGGTCGAGCGCTCCAGTGGCATCACCGCTGCCGCCGCCAGCCCCAGGGCGATGCCCAGACCGCCGAGCATGCACAGCCGCTGCGGCGGATGGCGGTCGGCCAGGCGCCCGGCTACCTGCGCCGACACGGCCACGGTGAGCGGCCAGGCCAGCATCAGCAGGGCCACCTGCAGCGGCACCAGCCCGAGCTGGTGTTGCAGATAGAAGGGCAGGGCGAGAAAGCAGAGCATCTGCGCGGCAAAGGAACAGACCGAAGCCAGCACCGAATGACGCATGGCCGGCAGTCCCAGCAGGTCCACCGGCAGCAGGGGCGCCGGCAGACCGCGCTCGCGGCGTACCAGCAACAGCAGACTGGCCGCGGCCAGCAGCAGCAGGCCCACGCCCTGCAACGGCGCAGCGCCGAGACGTTCGAGACCGCCGATGCCGGCGCAGAACAGCAGGGCGTTGAGCAGCACGCTGAACGGATCGAGGCGGCGCTGCGCACGGGGGCTGTCGGGCAGGTTGTGCACCAGCAGTGCGATCAGTATCGCCACGGGCACATTGACGGCGAACAGCCAGGGCCAGCCACCCAGCGCCAGGATGGCCGCCCCCAGGCTGGGCGCAGCGGCCGAGCCCAGGGCCACGCAGAGGGCATTGATGGCGATGCCACGACCCAGCCGGTCGCGCGGATAGGAGAGCCGGACGATACCGGCGCTGACGCACATGATGGCGGCGGCGCCCACCCCCTGCAGCGCCCGTGCAGCCACCAGGCTGGCGAGATCCGGCGCCAGGGCGCAGCCCAGAGAGGCCAGGCCGAAGATCCCGACCCCGGCCGTGAAGACCGGGCGCAGGCCAAGACGCTCGGCCACCGCGGCCAGGGGAAACAGCAGGGCGACCAGACTCAGCTGATAGGCGCTGACGATCCAGACCGCCGCGGCAGCCGAGACGTCCAAGGCTTCGGCGATGCTGGGCAGCGCCAGGTTGGCGATGCCGCTGTCCAGCACCGTCATGCTGATGGCCAGTAGCAGGGCGGCGACGGCGCGATAGCGGCGTGGCGGGGGCAGGCCGTCGGTGACGGCGGCGGTGGTGCTCAATCCTCGACCTTCACGTGCTGGTCGCTTTCGCCAAGCTTCCAGTAGCCGGCCGCCTTGACCCAGTCCCGCGGCAATCCCTTGGCCAGCAGCGCCTGGCGCGCGGCACGGGCTTGCGTGGCTTCACCGGCGATCCAGGCATAGCCTTCGCCCGCGGGCAGCTCCAGCTGCTCCAGGGCCTGCACCAGGGCATTGGCCCCGGTTTCGCGATAGACCCAGCGGATCTCGGCGGCGGCGGCCGTCGACAGGGCGATCTCCAGGCCCGGACGCGCCACTTCGGTGACGACCTGGACCCGGACGCCGGCGGCCAGCTGCTCCAGGCGGCGGGCGATGGCGGGCAGGGCAGTCTCGTCGCCGGCCAGCAGGTACCAGTCGAAGTCCTCGGGCGGCACCAGGGCGCCCTTGGGGCCGCCGATGATCAGCTCGGCACCGGGCTGCGCCTGACGCGCCCAGGTGGTCAGCACCCCGGCTTCATGCAGATAGAAGTCAATGGCCAGTTCGCCACGGGCGGCATCGTAGTGGCGCGGCGTGTAGTGTCGACCCACCAGCTGCTCGGCGCTGGCGGCGCGGATCGGGGTGGTGTCGGCGGGGACGAACAGCTTCACGTGCTCGTCGAAGGCCGCGCTCTGGAAATCGGCCAGGTCGCTGCCACCAAAGGTCAGGCGCAGCAGGTCGCCACCCAGGTCTTCGCGGCGGACGACGGTCGCCCAACGTCGCTTGAGGTCGAAGCGCACACGCTGGAAAAGGTGAGGGGCACTGGCATCGCCCTCGCGGCTGTGAAAAGATGTCGCCATTGCGGAGGTACCATTCATTGAGGTTCCTCACTATATTCGAGGTAAGCAGCTTTCATGTCAACCGCCGCCGCCATTGCCGAAGCTCTGATGGATCTGAAACGGCAGATGCGCCAACAACTGGATGAGACCCTCAAGGCCTCCGGACTCTCCTTCGCCCGCTATAAGGTGCTCAAGGTGCTGGAGCGCCTGGGACCCTGCCGTCCGGGCGAGGTCGCCGAACAGCTGCGCCATGCGCCCCGTACCCTGACCGATGCCTTCGACGCCCTGGAGCGCGACGGCCTGGTCCGTCGCGAACCCCATCCCCAGGACCGCAGGGCGCTGCTGGTCCATCTGACCGAGCAGGGTCGCCAGGCGCTGGACCAGGCCCAGGTGCCGCGTACCCAGGCGCTGGAAGCGGTCTTCGCGCCGCTGGATGCCAGCGAGCAGGCGCAGTTGCTGGCCTATCTGGAGCGGGTTCGCATCCGCAATTGAGTCGCGGGCGAACTCCCTGTCGGTCGTTGCGCTCGAAAGAGACACCCTATTGAGGAGAGCCTGCCATGACTGACCAGCGTTCCGATGCCCACCTGGGCAAGACCCCGCCCAACGAACCCGCTCTCGATGAGGCGGGTCGTCCGGTGGATGTGGTGAAAAAGGACATGGAGCAGCCGGAATCGACGCCGACCGATGCCATCGACAAGGTCATCACGCCGACCGACATCAAGACCAAGGAGCAGGAAGCCGAAGCGCTCAAGCGGAAGACCGCCGAGGTCGAGCGCAAGCTGGAGCGCTGATGCTCCACGTGGAACCTCGGGTCGCCGAGGTTTCCATCGTCTCGGCAGGCGCGGTCGGCCATAGCGGCAGCCATGCCCTGTCATAGCGATATTGCACTGGCCCCTGTTGGACTGGGTTCCTAATCTGGGCGTTGATCGTCATCAACTCAAGGAGCGCTCTTGGACCAGGCCACCTTCATCGAACAACTCGCCCGCGAGGGCTTTCAGCCACCGGTGCTGGTCGAGCGCGAAGCCCTGGGCAGCCTGGAAGCCCATGCGCATCCCTTCGAAGCGAAGGCGCTGGTCATCGAAGGCGAACTACGCATTCGCACGGCAACGGGCGAGCGTCGTTATGGGGCAGGGGAGGTCTTTCACCTGGCCGCCCATGAGCCTCACTCGGAAGTCTTCGGCGCTCAGGGCGTGCGCTATCTGGCGTGTCGGCGACCGGCCTAGCCTTCGCTGTCGTTCTTCTCGATGTCCTTGCGCTGGCGGTTGAGGATCACGCAGCCGTATACACCGCCGCCCAGCAGCAACAGAGCAAGGATGGAAAACAGGGTCATGAAGATGGAGTCGTTCATCGTGCTCTCCGAAAGCGGGGTCGGAGCAGTCTAGCGACTCGCCAAGGTCTCGGCGAACGAGCTCTGGAACAGGGTGTTGCCGATGCCTGGGCGGCACCGGCAGGCACCTGTGACCCTTAACCTTCGAGCGTGGCGTTCAGGTTGATCTTGGCACCCTTGAGCACCTTGGACACCGGGCAGCCTTCCTTCGCCTGATTGGCGATGGTGGTGAACTGCTCCTGGGTGGCACCGGGGATCTTGGCCTTCATGGTCAGATCGATGGTGGTGATCTCGAAGCCGTCGCCCACCTTGTCCAGGGTCACGTCGGCCTTGGTCTCGATCCGCTCGGGGGTCAGACCGTTCTGGCCCAGCAGCATGGAGAAGGCCATGGAGAAGCAGCCGGCATGGGCCGCGCCGATCAATTCTTCGGGGTTGGTGCCTGGCGTGCCTTCGAAACGGGTGTTGAAACCGTAGGCATTGTCCTTGAGCGCGCCGCTCTCGGTGGAGATATGGCCTTTGCCATCCTTCAGACCGCCTTGCCAGACCGCGGAAGCATATTTCTTCATGGAGCATCTCCGGTTGTTAGGTACGAATCCATATAGAACAAGCCAGCAGCCGGTAAGTTCGTTGCAGTCGATCCGGGACCGCCATGGTCAACTCTTTTCGACCACCCCTGGAGGCCCCCATGAACTACCGCAATCTAGGCCGTACCGGTCTGAAGATCTCGCCCCTCTGCCTCGGCTGCATGACCTACGGCGTCCCCGAGCGCGGCAATCACCCCTGGACCCTGCCGGAAGTCCAGAGCCAGCCGCTGCTGAAGAAGGCGCTGGATCTCGGCATCAACTTCTTCGACACCGCCAACAGCTACTCCGACGGCACCAGCGAAGAGATCGTCGGCCGCTTCCTCAAGGCCAATGCCGTGCGCGAGGAAATCGTGCTGGCGACCAAGGTGTACTTCCCGCTGCGCGACAAGCCTAATGTCGGCGGCCTGTCGCGCAAGGCCATCTTCGCCGCCATCGACGCCAGCCTGCAGCGCCTGGGCACCGACTATGTCGATCTTTACCAGATCCATCGCTGGGACTATCACACACCCATCGAGGAGACCCTGGAAGCCCTGCACGACGTGGTCAAGGCCGGCAAGGCGCTGCACATCGGGGCCAGCAGCATGTACGCCTGGCAATTCGCCAAGGCGCTGCACACCGCCGAGCGCCATGGCTGGACGAGATTCGCCACCATGCAGAACCACGTCAATCTGCTCGCTCGCGAAGAGGAGCGGGAGATGCTGCCGCTGTGTCGTGATGCCGGCATCGGCGTGATCCCCTGGAGTCCGCTGGCCCGTGGCCGCCTGACCCGTGACTGGGACGCCAGCACCGCGCGCACCGAAAGCGATGCCTTCGGCAAGACGCTCTATACCGCCAGCGAGGAATCCGATCGGCAGATCGTCGCCGCCGTGGCGCGCATCGCCGAAGCCCGCGGCGTGCCGCGTGCCCAGGTGGCCCTGGCCTGGCTGCTGCAGAAGCCGGGCATCGACGCGCCCATCGTCGGCGCGTCCAAGCCGCAGCATCTGGAGGATGCGGTGGCGGCGCTGGAACTGCAGCTGAGCGAGGAAGATATCAGTGCCCTGGAAGCGCCCTATGTGCCGCATCCGGTGGTGGGATTCAGCTGAGGCGGGGCCTGCCCTTACCCCGGCCCGCTCCCGTAGGGAGAGGGGGAAAAGCGCATCGGTGCGGTTGGATGAGCGCTGGTGCCCCAGGCCTCCAGAGCTTGCCGCGATCTTTGAAGTGAGGAGTTTTCAGGCGTACCCGAATCTCACCTTACAAAGACGAGGGCCGCTCTGCTTCCCTCTCCCTGAGGGAGAGGGGCCGGGGTTGAGGGCGTCCGGACTCAGGCGTACTGGTCGGCGATCTGGCGTTCGGCGCTGGCCAGGGCCGCGCTCTTGGCTTCGTCGCCATAGGCCAGGCCTTCGGCGCGGACGATCTGGACATCGGTGATGCCGAGGAAGCCCAGCAGCAGCTTCAGATAGTCTTCGTGGGCGATACCGGTGGGCTTGCCGGCATGGATGCCGCCCGCGGTGGCGACGATGATCGCCTTCTTGTCGCCACACAGGCCTTCCGGACCGGCTTCACCATAGCGGAAGGTGGTGCCGGCCACGGTGATGCGGTCGATCCAGGCCTTGAGCTGGGTCGGGATGGTGAAGTTGTACATGGGCGCACCCAGTACCAGTACGTCGGCGGCAAGGAATTCCTGCAGGGCGCGGGCATTGCGCTCGGCTTCGTCACGTTGCTCGGCGCTGCGCTGTTCGGCCGGGGTCGCACCGGCAGCCAGACTGGCGGCGGAGAAGTGACCCAGGGAATCGTGGGCGAGGTCATGGTAGCTGACCTCGAGGCCTGGCGTAGCGGCCTTGAGGGCACCGACGACCTTGGCAGTCAGGGCCCGGGAGGCGGAATGATCACCCAGGATGCTGGAATCGATGTGCAAGAGTTTCATGGCGGTAGTCCTATGGGGTTCGACGCGATGAGCCCAGACTACCGCTAAGACGATCGGCTGATTAGTCGCCTAGAATGCGATGCTTCGTCCCATGGATAGGACAATCGCCCATGCAAGACCTCAATGATCTCGCCTACTTCGCCAAGGTGGTGGAAGCCGGGGGTTTCGCTGCCGCCGGGCGCCTGCTGGGCGTTCCCAAGTCGCGGCTGTCCCGGCGCATCGCCGAACTGGAGACCCGCCTGGGGGCGCGGCTGCTGCAGCGCACCACCCGTACCCTGACCCTGACCACTCTCGGCGAGCGCTACCTGGTGCACTGCCAGGCGCTGCTGCGCGAGGCGGAGAGCGCTGCCGAAACGGCGGCCAGTCTGTCCAGCGAACCCCGTGGACCGCTGCGGGTATCCTGCCCGGTGGCCCTGGCCCAGGACTACCTGCCCGACGTCGTCACCCGCTTCCTGCAGCGCTATCCCCTGGTGCAGCTGGAGCTGGTGCTGGTCAATCGGCGGGTGGACGTGGTCAACGAGGGCCTCGACGTGGCCCTGCGGGTAAGGGACGTCGACGACGTGGAGCCGGGGCTGATCGTGCGCCGCCTGCGCCAGGCCTCCGGGGTGCTGGTGGCCGCCCCCGCCTTTCTCGTCGGTCGCCAGCTGGATGCGCCGGAAGCCCTGCTGGGGGTCCCGCTGCTCGGCGCCCTGGAACTGGATCGCCGGGTGCACCTGCGCATGGTCGGTCCCCATGGCCAGCGCCGCGAACTGGTGCTGGAAGCCCGACTGGGCATCGACGACTTCAGCGTACGCAAGACCGCCGCCCTGGCGGGCCTCGGCTACACGATGCTGCCGCTGCTCTATTGCGAGGCCGAACTGGCCGAGGGTCGCCTGCAGCGCCTGCTGCCGGACTGGTCGCTGCCCGGTGGTCACCTGCAGGCCGCCTATGCCCACAGACGCGGCCAGCTGCCGGCGGTACGCGCCTGGCTGGAGCACCTGGAGGACAGCTTTCGCGATCAGGGCGGGATGCCGGTCTAGATCACCGTCGCCCAGGCCGAGGCGAGCAGCAGCGCCGCCATCCCCAGGTTGAAGCCGCGCCAGGCGCGGGTCGATTTCAGGCCATGCGCCGCGACCCGGCCAAGCAGCGCCCAGAGACCCAGGCAGGGTACGGACACCAGCAGGAACACCAGGGCCAGCACCAGCACCTGCCGCCAGAGATCGGCACCGGGTTCGGCGTAGACGGTCACCACCGCCAGCGCCATGCTCCAGCTCTTGGGGTTGAGCACCTGCAGCCCGGCGGTACCCCCAAAGCCCAGGCGGGCACCGTCATCCGCCACCGCGGGCGCGCCGGCGCGGGCCAGTTGCCAGGCCAGCCAGCTCAGCCAGAGCACCCCGGCCCAGGCCAGGCCGCGCTGCCAGTCCGGATGGTGCGCCAGGGTCTGGCCGAGACCGAAGCCCACCACCAGCACCAGGGCCACCGCGCCCAGGCTGCCGCCCAGCACCAGCGGCAAGCTGGCCCGGGCACCGTGGCGGGCGCTGTGGCCGAGGATGAGCACATTGGTCGGTCCGGGGGTGATGGAGGCGACCAGGGCGAACAGCAGGAAGGGCAACAGGGACATGGGAGACTCCTGGAAGGACTGAGCCACCAGGGTCGCAAGCCTTGCCGCTAGCGGTCTGGAAGATTCGAGCAGCGCGCGCGATAGGCCGCCGGGGTCAGGCCATAGGCGCGGCGGAACCAGCGACCCAGGTGACTCTGGTCGGCGAAGCCCAGGGCGGCGGCGGTCTCCGCCGGCGACAGGCCGTCGGCCAGCAGGCGGCGCGCCCGCGACAGGCGCAGCTGCACCAGATAGGCATGGGGCGCCAGCCCAAAGGCCGCCTTGAAGGCGCGGGTCAGGCGGAATCTGTCGACGCCAGCGGCCTGGGCCAGTTCCTCCAGGCCGATGTCCTCGTGGTGATGGGCCTGCAGGAAGTCGCGGGCGCGCAGGGCCACCTGGGGCAGCCGTGGATCACCGGCCTGGGGCGCCCGCCATTGCAGCTGCGGCAGGAGGCGCAGCAGCAGGGCATCGAGGGCGCTCTGGCGGACGATGCGCAATTCCGGACGACTCAGGACCTCATGGGCCCAGGCCACGGCGCGATGCAGCTCGGCCTGCGCCACCAGGGTCCGGGCGAAGCCGGGTTCGCCCAGGGGGCGGCCGTCGCCATGCAGCCCCTGCAGCTCGCGCGCCAGCCACTGGGGATCGAGATAGAGCATGGAATAGGTGAAGCCCTCGGCCTCCGGCGCCTGGCCGTCGTGCAATTCACCGGGCTCCAGCAGGAAGACCTGGCCGGGGGTGCTCAGGTGGCGCTGACCACGGCAGTGGAATTGCTGCCGGCCCTGCTCGGTGTAGCCCACCAGATAGGCGTCGTGCCAGTGCGGGTCATAGGCATGGCCCTCGAAATGAGCACGCAGGGTCTCGATGCCGGTCTCGGCGTCCTGCTGCAGCTGGATCCAGTGATCGTCGGCCATGGCGAGAGAAGGGGGCTTTCGGGCCTTTCAGTCTAGTCACTGACCTGATGTCGGTCTGGAAGATTCGTGCAGCCTTAGCGTCCCAGCCGCGCGGGCAGCTCCTGCGCCAGATGGCGGATCAGTTCGGACAGTCGGCGCGGCACGTGGCGCTGCTGGCGGTGCACCGCATAGATGGCCGCCGCCGAGGCCTCATGATCGGTCAGCAGCGGCACCAGGGCGCCGCTGGCGATCAGCTCGGCCACGTCCCATTCCGATCTCAGGATCAGCCCGTGGCCTTCCAGCGCCAGGCGCACCACCACCTCGCCATCGTTGCTGCTCAGGCTGCCGCGGACCTTCTGGGCGAAATGCTCGCCGTTCCGGGTGAAGCGCCAGACGGCGTAGTCGCCCGCGTCCTGTCGCAGCACCAGGCAGTTGTGCCGCGCCAGGTCGGCCACGCTTTCCGGCACGCCGGCCCGGGCCAGGTAGGCGGGGGCAGCGCAAAGCAGGCGGCGATTGTCCAGCAGGCGATGGGCGATGACCCGGGCGTCCGGCGGTTCGCCGACGCGGATGTCCAGGTCGAAGGGACCGTCCAGCAGATTCACCGGATGGCTGGAGAGGTACAGGTTGAGCTCAAGTTCGGGATGGCGGCGGGCGAAGTCCGACAGCAGCGGCGCCAGGTGCCGGCGGCCGAAGCCGAAGGTGGCGTTGAGATTGAGCACCCCGGCGAGAGGCGCATCGGGTCGGCCGACCGCGGCTTCCAGGTCTTCCAGCTGGGTCAGCAGCGGGCGTGCGCCTTCCAGATAGCGCAGGCCTTCCGGGGTCAGGTCCAGGCGCCGCGTGGTGCGGCGGATCAGCTGCACGCCCAGCCGGCGCTCCAGGGCGGTGAGTCTCTTGCTCACCGCCGCCAGCGACAGACCCAGTTCCCGGGCGGCGGCGGTCAGGCTGGGATGGCCAGCCAGGCGGACGAAGAAGGCAAGGTCATCAGTGGACAAGATTCTTGATCCCAGGTTAAGAATGGCTTTCCCTGGAGCGGGATTGTACGCCTCCGGCGCGAGACTACACTGGGTCCATTCCATCCAGACTGCCGGAGAAAGCCCATGCAAGCGTCCAAGCCCCACAAGATCGCGGTCATCGCCGGAGACGGCATCGGCAAGGAGGTCATGCCCGAAGGCATCCGCGTGCTGGACGCCGCCGCCCGCCGCTTCGGTATCGAACTGCAGTGGGACCACTTCGACTTCGCCAGCGCCGAGTACTACCAGGCTCATGGCAAGATGCTGCCGGACGACTGGTTCGAAACGCTCAAGGGTTACGACGCCCTCTACTTCGGCGCCGTCGGCTGGCCGGACGTGGTGCCCGACCACATCTCCCTCTGGGGTTCGCTACTGCAATTCCGCCGCCGCTTCGACCAGTACGTCAACCTGCGCCCCTGCCGGTTGATGCCCGGGGTCAAGGCGCCCCTGGCCAATCGCCAGCCCGGTGACATCGACTTCTATGTGGTGCGCGAGAACACCGAGGGCGAGTATTCCAGCCTCGGCGGCATCATGTTCGAGGGCACCGAGCGCGAGGTGGTGATCCAGGAAACGGTGATGACCCGTCACGGCACCGACCGCATCCTCAAGTTCGCCTTCGACCTGGCCCAGCAGCGGCCACGCAGGAAGCTGACCTCGGCCACCAAGTCCAATGGCATCGCCATCACCATGCCCTGGTGGGACAAGCGCGTGGAGGAGATGGGCAAGGCCTATCCGGACGTGGCGGTGGACAAGTTCCACATCGACATCCTCACCGCCAACTTCGTCCTGCATCCGGACTGGTTCGACGTGGTGGTGGCCAGCAACCTGTTCGGCGACATCCTCTCCGACCTGGGCCCGGCCTGCACCGGCACCATCGGCATCGCGCCCTCGGCCAACATCAATCCGGAGCGCACCTTCCCCAGCCTGTTCGAGCCGGTGCACGGTTCGGCGCCGGACATCGCCGGGCGGGGCATCGCCAATCCCATCGGCCAGATCTGGTGCGGCGCCATGATGCTGGAGCATCTGGGCCATGCCGAAGCCGGCGCTGCCGTGGTGGCGGCCATCGAGGCCGTGCTGCGCCAGGGGCCGGAGCAGGCGCCCCTGACCCGCGACCTCGGCGGCCAGGGCACCACCGAAAGCCTGGGACAGGCCATCGCCGCGGCCCTGGCCTGAGATGGACGGCCTCTTTGCGGGCTTCGAACAGCGGCGGCTGGACGTCGGCGGCGTCGAGCTCAATTGCCGCGTCGGCGGTCAGGGGCCGGCGCTGCTCCTGCTCCACGGCCATCCCCAGACCCATGTCATGTGGCATAAGGTGGCGCCGCGGCTGGCCGAGCGCTTTACCCTGGTGGCCGCCGACCTGCGCGGCTATGGCGACAGCGCCAAGCCCGACGCGGGTGCCGAGGCCTACAGCAAGCGCACCCTGGCGCGGGACAACGTCGCGCTGATGCGCCGGCTCGGTCACGAGCGCTTCGCCGTGCTGGCCCACGACCGTGGCGCCCGCGTCGCCCATCGCCTGGCGCTGGATCATCCCGCGGCGGTGGAGCGGCTGATGCTGCTGGACATCGCGCCGACCCTGGCCATGTATCGGCAGACCGACGAGGCCTTCGCCCGGGCCTATTGGCACTGGTTCTTCCTGATCCGCCCGGCGCCGTTGCCCGAGCGGTTGATCGAAGCCGATCCGGAAGGCTATCTCAAGGGCGTGATGGGTACCCGCAGCGCCGGCCTGGCGCCCTTTCCCCCGGAGGTGCTGGCCGAATACCTGCGCTGCCTGAGCCTGCCCGGCACCGCCCGTGGCATCTGCGAGGACTACCGCGCCAGCGCCGGGATCGACCTGGCGCATGACCAGGCCGACCTGGATGCCGGGCGCCGGCTGGAATTGCCGCTGCGGGTGCTCTGGGGCGCCGAAGGCACCGTGGGGCGCTGCTTCGATCCGCTGGCCGAATGGCGCCAGGTGGCCACCCAGGTCAGCGGGCGCGCCTTGCCGGGTGGCCATTACCTGGCGGAAGAATTACCGGAGCTGGTCGCAGACGAGGCCCTGGCCTTCCTGGGTTGAGTCAGCGGATGCAAAGGACTGTTGCGTCACCTGGCTGTAACAAAGTGTGACGTTATCGAGGTCAAGTGGGTCTATTCGTGAAGTTTTCGTGAAAAGAGACCTCGATGAACGCTCCACTCTTCCCTTCCACCTGGCAGTGGCGCCGCCTGGCGCTATGCCAGGGGCTGGCTCTGGGCCTGCTGCTGCTCTGGCTGATCCCTGACGTTCGGAGTCAGTTGCTGGCCTTCGACGCCGGGTTGTTCCACGCCCTCAATGCCCCGCTGGCGCAGTCCAGCGCCTGGCTCTATCTCTGGACCTTTTTCAGCCTGCGACCAGTGGATGCCCTGGTCGGCCTGATCCTGCTGGCGCTGCTGGTCCGGGGCGACTGGGCCTATCCGGCCCGGCAGGTACGGCCAGCGCTGGCGGCCTTCGTCGGTCTGCTGGTGATCCTGCTGATCGTGCGCACCCTGCTGACCAAGGGCATCGAAGCCTGGGGTTTGCAGCATTCCAGCCCGTCCGATGTGCTCGCCGATGCTTATCTGCTCAGCGATCGCTTTCCCAGGCTGGAGCACGGCTGGGAGTTGAAGGACAGATCCGGCGCCAGCTTTCCCGGCGACCACGCCTCGGTGCTGCTGCTCTGGGCGCTGTTCATGGCGCATTTCACCCGCGGCGGACGCCGCCTGGTAGTGGCCGCGCTGGCCGTGCTGTTCATGCTGCCGCGGCTGGTGGCCGGCGCCCACTGGGGCTCGGATGACTATATCGGCGGTCTGGCGCTGGCCCTGGCCGTCATCAGCCTGGGCCTGCACACGCCGCTGGCGGCCGTCTTCGCTCGTCAGGGTGAGCGCCTGCTGACACCTCCGTTGCGGGGCCTGGGACGGTTGCCGCTGCTGGGCCGGCTGAGTCTGCTGCGGCCCTAGGGTTCGCTAGGCACGCGTCGGGGCCAGGGCCGGCAGCAATTGCTGGTCGATGGCCTGGCGCACCGCCGGCAGCAGCGCCGCGCTGCCCGATAGCAATTCCTGGATCAGTTGCCGCAAGACCTGGGCGCGTTCCTGGTTGAGGCCCGTCACCGCCTGGCGACAGGCCTCGTCCGCGGTCGCCGCGGGCGTCACATTGAAACCCAGCGCACGCAGGCGGTCGCGGAAGTCGTCCTGGTCGATCAAGTCGGCGATCATCATGGTGCTGCCCTCTCCGGTGGAATGCCTGGATTCTCCCACTGGTGTCGCAGACGGCAAGCCGGGCTGGCGTCGCCGCATAGCCGGATGTCGTTTTTGGAAAGCGCCTCGCCCCCCGCCCAGGCAATGTAGATTTATTACGACGCCCTGCCCGGACAATCTGCCGCAGGGTCAAGAGTGAGGTTCGCCGTTAGAATGGTGCCTATCAACGACATTTTCCGGTTGTTCGCCACCAGAGTCGAGCAACCCCCGGTTACACACTGAGGCCCATCAGGGCGTTTGAACCTCTTCCGTCTCCAGCGGTTGAGGTTTTTTTTTGTCTTTTGCCAGGTCAGCGGCGGGCAGGGTGGCCAATTCGCCAGCGAGAAAGCGCTCCAGGGCCTCGCGCAGGGCCTCGGCCCGCCGGCCCCGCGCGCGCAGGGCGCCATGCAACAGACCGGCACCTTGCCACAGGCGACAGGGCGTCCGGCCGCCACGCAGGGCAGCGGCATAGGCGCGGCCGTGGTCGGCCAGGGGATCGCGCTGGGCCACGGCGACCAGGGCCGGCGCCAACCCGCTGAAATCGCCAGCCTGCAACGGCAGGGCGAGAGGCTCGCGGCGCTCCGCCGGGTGGGGCAGATAGATGTCCAGACACGCCCGCCAGTCGACGGCGCTCAGCAATGGAGCCTGGGCTTGCCGGCGTTCGCTGGGCAGCATCCGTGCGGTCAGCGCGGGATAGATCAATGCCTGGGCCCGCGGCTGGGCACGCCTCTGCTGCCGCAGCGCCAGGCACAGGGCGGCAGCGAGAGTGCCGCCGGCACTGTCGCCGGCCACCGCCAACCGGGTCGCGTCCAGCCCCAGGGTCAAGGCTTGCTGCTGCAACCAGTCCCAGGCCTGGCAGGCATCGTCCAGGGCGGCGGGATAGGGGTGTTCGGGCGCCAGGCGGTAGTCCACCAGCAGCACCGCCAATCCCAGTCGTCGCGCCAGCCGTGCCGCGAGAAAGCCATGGGAATCCAGGTCGCCGAGCATCCAGCCGCCGCCGTGCAGATAGAGCAGGGCGGGGCGGCCAGCAGCGGACTCCCGCGGCGCCACCAACCGCACTGGTACGGCGCCGGCGTGGTGATCGCTGACAGCCAGGCCCTTGTAGTCGGCCGGCGCCAGGGCGGCGCAGAGTCGCGCATAGGCCTGGCGCTGTGCCTGGAGGTCCGGATCGATGGTGGCGAAGGCCTGGCTGGCCGCGACGAAGGCGGCCATGTCCGCCGACAGCGGCGGCGCCTTCATAGGCGGGGCGGGGGCAGGCCGATGACCCGCCCGACATGCTCCGGCCAGGGCTCGTCCCGCTGCGCCGCCAGCCGGGTCGCCAGCCAGTCGTGGACCCGTGGCGCGAAGGGCGCGGAGCGGGGGCCGTCCAGGTGGACGTGCAGCAGCAGTTGCTCGGAGGCGGCCAGCAGGTCGGCCTGGCCCTGGTGATGGAGGCCGAAGTGCAGGTGCAGCCGCTTGGCGTCCAGCGCCAGGAATCTCACCCGCACCTCCAGCCGGGCATCCGCCTTCACCTCGTGGAGGAAATTGAGGTGGCACTCCAGGGTGAACAGCGAGTGCCCGCTGGCGGCGCGGCCGGCGGCGTCCAGGCCCATGGCGTCCATCAGGGCGTCGCTGGCGTGGCTGAAGATCAGCAGGTAGTAGGCGTCGCGCAGATGACCGTTGTAGTCGACCCACTCGGGCGCGACCGTGGTGCGATGGATGATCATGGCCGCTCCTAGTCCCGAATCCCGTGGCGCGTCTTGCAGTCGGCGATGGCCGCCTGCACCGCCAGCAGGCAGTCATCGCGATAGCGCTCCAGCGCCGCCAGTTCCAGATCGCCCTGCTGGGCCTGGGTCCCCTCGACCACGGCGTCGATCAGGCCATCGGTCAGCTCCGGGGCTTCCAGGTAGGTCCAGGGCAGCTTCAGCGCCGGGCCGAATTGCTGCATGAAGTGGCGCATGCCGGCCGGGCCGCCGGCCAGGGTGTAGGTCAGGAAGGTGCCCATGAACGACCAGCGCAGGCCGGCGCCGTAGCGGATGGCGTCGTCGATCTCGCCAGTGGTGGCGACGCCGTCGTTGACCAGATGCAGGGCTTCGCGCCAGAGCGCTTCGAGCAGGCGATCGGCGATGAAGCCGGGCACCTCCTTGCGCACCCGCAGCGGTCGCATGCCCAACTCGCGATAGAAGGCCTCGGCGCGCTCCAGGTTGGCCGCCGAGGTCTGGCGGCCACCCACCACCTCCACCAGCGGCAGGAGATAGACCGGATTGAACGGATGGCCCACTAGGCAGCGCTCGGGGTGCAGCGCCTCGGCATAGAAGTCGCTGGGCAGCAGGCCCGAGGTGCTGGAGCAGATCAGGGCATCGGGTCGTGCCGCCCGGCTGACCCGGGCATGCAGTTCGCGCTTCAGCTCCAGGCGTTCGGGGGCGCTTTCCTGGATGACGTCGGCATCGGCCACCGCGGCGTCCAGGTCGGTATGGAAACTCAGGCGCTCCAGGCTGGCACCGGCTGCCAGGCCCTGGGCTTGCAGGGCCGGCCAGGCATTGGCCAGGCGGGTGCGCAGGGCGGCTTCGGCGCCGGGCGCCGGATCCCAGGCACGGACATCCAGGCCGCGGGCCAGGGCGCGGGCGATCCAGCCGGCGCCGATCACGCCGGTGCCGAGGGCGGCGAAGACGGCGCTCATCGGGCACCTCCCAGTTGCATGCGGTCGCGCCCTTCGGCGGGGCTCAGGGCGCGCCCGCCCAGGCGTTCGATGATCTGGATGACCCGCTCCACCAGACTGCCGTTGGTGGCGTGGACGCCACGGTCCAGCCAGAGATTGTCTTCCAGGCCGACGCGGACGTTGCCACCCAGCAGCATGGCCTGGGCAGCCATGGGCATCTGCATCCGGCCGATGCCGAAGCCGGCCCAGCAGGCGCCCGCCGGCAGGTTGTCGACCATGGCCTTCATGGTGGTGGTATCGGCCGGGGCGCCCCAGGGAATGCCCAGGCACAGCTGGAACAGCGGATCCTTCAGCAGCCCCTCCTTGAGCAGCTGCTTGGCGAACCAGAGGTGGCCGGTGTCGAAGATCTCCAGCTCGGCCTTCACCCCCAGTTCGGTGATGCGCCTGGCCCCGGCGCGCAGTTGCGCGGGGGTGGAGACATAGATGAAGTCGCCGTCGCCGAAGTTGAGGGTGCCGCAATCCAAGGTGCAGATGTCCGGACACAATTCCTCGACATGCAGCAGGCGGGTGAGGGGACCGACCAGGTCCGAGCCGGGGCCGAAGTCGGTGGGCGTCTCGCCCGGGCCGATCTCCAGGTCGCCGCCCATGCCGGCGGTGAGGTTGATGACGATCTCGGCGTCCGCCTCGCGGATGCGCTCGACCACCTCGCGATAGAGGGCCACGTCGCGACTCGGCTTGCCGGTGGCGGGATCGCGCACATGGGCGTGCACCACGGTGGCGCCGGCGCGGGCCGCTTCCAGGGCGGCGGCGGCGATCTGCGCCGGGGTAACGGGGACATGGGGATTGCGGCCTACGGTATCACCGGCGCCGGTCAGGGCGCAGGTGACGATGACAGCGGTGTTCATGGGGTCTGTCCTTGGGCGATCAGAGCTTGAGAGCGGCGGGCTGGCCGGTACGGGTGGTCACGCCCTGGAGAAAGGCGTCGAGGCGTTGCGGGTTGTTCTTGAGCCAGGCGCGGGCGGCGTCCTTGGGCGCGATGCGCTCCAGGATGGGCGCCATCACGGCACTGACCTCTGCGCTGTCCATGTGCAGATTGCTGAGCAGGCGCTGGACGTTGGCGCAGCGCTGCGGATAGTCGGCGGTGGTAACCACCGAGACCGTGGCCTGGCCTTCGTTGGGGCCGAAGACGTCTTCGCTGCCGGTCAGGTAGCGCATCTTGATCTGCAGGTTCATCGGGTGCGGCTTCCAGCCGAAGAAGACGATCCATTCCTTGCGCTTCTCGGCGCGGCGCACGGCGGTGAGCATGCCCGCCTCGCTGGACTCCACCAGCTGGAAGTCCTTGAGGCCGAAGCGGTCGGTCTTGATCATCTCGGCGGTGCCACGGTTGGCGCCGCTGCCCGGCTCGATGCCGTAGATCTTGCCGCCGAGCTTGTCCTTGAAGCGGGCGATGTCGGCAAAGGTCTTCAGGCCGCCCTCGTAGACGTACTCGGGCACCGCGAAGGTGGACTGGGCATCGGCCAGCAGCGGCGGGGTCAGCACCTTGACCTGGCCCTTGTCGACGAAGGGCTGCACCACCGGCTGCATGGTCGGCTGCCAGTAGCCGAGGAACACGTCCAGATTCTTGTCACCCATGGCCGCCATGATGATCTGCTGGGAGGCAGTGGTAGGCTTCACGCCGTAGCCGAGGCCTTCGAGCATGACCTCGGCCAGGGCACTGGTGGCGACCACGTCGGTCCAGCCGACGATGCCCATCCGCACCGTCTGGCAGCTGTCGGGATCGGCGGCACGAGCGCTGCCGAGGGTGGCGGCCAGCAGGCCGCAGGCGAGGAGGGTGGTGCTGAGGGTCTTGTTGGGCATGGCGAACTCCCTGGGGCGGCGGGCGGGGATGACTGCCGGTTGCCTTCTACCCTAGGCGCCTCGCCCGGCCGCCATGTGCAGCCCGACGACCGGAATTTGCACCCTGGCGACCTTCTTGCTTGCCCAAGCCAATCGTTACCTAGGACGCCCCACCCATGCCGCAGTCCTTTGCCTTTCTCCTGCTGCCCGGCTTTTCCGCCCTGGGCTTCATCGCCACCCTGGAACCCCTGCGGGTGGCCAACCGCTTTCGTCCGGGCAGCTATGGCTGGCGCATCCTCGGTCGCGAGGGCGCGGCGGTGACCGCCAGCAACGGCATGTCGGTCAATGTCGACGGCGGCCTCGACGCCCTGGAAGCGGGCACCACCCTGTTCGTGGTGGCCGGTTTCGAGCCTCTGGCCCATTACGACGACGGCCTCGCCAGCTGGCTGCGCCAGGTCGCCCGCCACGGCCATCCCCTGGGCGGCATCGACACCGGTGCCCTGGTGCTGGCCCGCGCCGGGCTGCTGGACGGGCACCGGATCACCCTGCACTGGGAGGCGGTGGCGGCCTTTCGCGAAGCCTGGCCGCAACTGGAAGTGACCGGCGAGCTGTTCGAGATCGACCGTGGTCGCATCACCTGCGCCGGCGGCACCGCCAGTCTCGACCTGCTGCTGGAGCTGATCGGCCGCAGCCACGGCAGCGCACTGGCGGTGCAGGTCTCCGAGCAATTCGTGCTCGGGCGCATCCGCCCGCCGCGCGAGCACCAGCGGCTGCAGGTGGCGCAGCGCTACGGCATCGCCAACCGCAAGCTGATCCGGGTGGTGGAGCGCATGGAGCGCCATACCGAGACGCCCATGGGCACCCTGGAACTGGCCGCCGGCATCCAGGTGACCCGCCGCCAGCTGGAGCGGCTGTTCCGCCTCCATCTGCAGACGACCCCTTCCACCTTCTATCTGCAATTGCGCCTGGACCGGGCACGCCAGCTGCTGCAGCAGGGCGAGGCCAGCGTGCTGGAC
Source organism: Pseudomonas flavocrustae (assembly GCF_029872515.1). Classification (NCBI taxonomy): domain Bacteria; kingdom Pseudomonadati; phylum Pseudomonadota; class Gammaproteobacteria; order Pseudomonadales; family Pseudomonadaceae; genus Pseudomonas; species Pseudomonas flavocrustae. Next base: position 241,074 of record NZ_JAPDIQ010000008.1, read on the forward strand.
GTCGCCCTGGCCTGCGGCTTCGAGTCCGCGTCCTATTTCTCCCGCTGCTACCGCCAGCGCTTCGGCCTGAGTCCGCGGGAAGACCGGCCGCACCGGTCGTCGGCGCCGGAGTCCGCGGCGGCGGTCGCGGGCCTGCCGCCGGGGTAGGCCGATCCGGTCACTGACGCTTCTGGTGATACCCCTGTCGTTTTTGCATCCGGTCGGCCAGGACCCCGGGGCTATGCTGGCCTCGAATCGCCGGCACCCGTTCCGGCGCGAGACCAACGCCGGAGCCTGTCATGAATGCCACCGAACTCCACGCCGACAGCATCGTCATCGACGGGCTGATCATCGCCAAGTGGAACCGCGAACTCTTCGAAGACATGCGCAAGGGTGGCCTGACCGCCGCCAACTGCACCGTCTCGGTATGGGAGGGCTTCCAGGCGACGGTCAACAACATCGCGGCGAGCCAGAAGCTGATCCGCGAGTGCAGCGATCTGGTGGTCCAGGTACGCACCACCGCCGAGATCCGCCAGGCCAAGGCCCAGGGCAAGACCGGCATCCTGTTCGGCTTCCAGAACGCCCATGCCTTCGAAGACCAGATCGGCTACGTCGAGATCTTCAAGCAGCTCGGCGTGGGCATCGTGCAGATGTGCTACAACACCCAGAACCTGGTGGGCACCGGCTGCTACGAGCGCGACGGCGGCCTGTCCGGCTTCGGTCGCGAGATCGTCGCCGAGATGAACCGCGTCGGCATCATGTGCGACCTCTCCCACGTCGGCTCCAAGACCAGCGAGGAAGTCATCCTCGAATCCAAGAAGCCGGTCTGCTACTCCCACTGCCTGCCGTCCGGCCTGAAGGAGCATCCGCGCAACAAGTCGGATGCGGAACTCAAGTTCATCGCCGACCACGGTGGCTTCGTCGGCGTGACCATGTTCGCCCCCTTCCTGGCCAAGGGCATCGACTCGACCATCGACGACTACGCCGAGGCCATCGAGTACGTGATGAACCTGGTGGGCGAAGACGCCATCGGCATCGGTACCGACTTCACCCAGGGCCATGGCCATGACTTCTTCGAGTGGCTGACCCACGACAAGGGCTACGCCCGTCGCCTGACCAGCTTCGGCAAGATCGTCAACCCGCTGGGCATCCGCACCGTGGGCGAATTTCCCAACCTGACCGAGACCCTGCTCAAGCGCGGCATGCCCGAGCGCACCGTGCGCAAGGTCATGGGCGAGAACTGGATGAGAATCCTCGGCGAAGTCTGGGGCGAGTAGTGAATACCTCTGGAGCCTACTGCGCACACCGCTAGCGGCGTCGCGTCCTCGCGCCCGGTTCGCCGTACCTCGGTACTGCTCTCACCTGGCGCTGCGGGGCTCCTTGCCAGCGGCGCGCTCGCTACGGCTCCACAGGCCTTCACCCACACCTTTTTTTAGATACGTATTAGCGAATCGGAGCTCCACACATGGCCAGCCACGCCCCCGAAATGCCCATCCAGGTCGACGACGAAACCGGCGTCTGGACCACCGACGCCCTGCCGATGCTGTACGTACCCCGGCACTTCTTCGTCAACAACCACATGGGCATCGAAGAAGTCCTGGGCGCCGACAAGTACGCCGAGATCCTCTACAAGGCCGGCTACAAGTCCGCCTGGCACTGGTGCGAGAAGGAAGCCGAATGCCATGGCATCCATGGCGCCGCGGTGTTCGAGCACTACATGAAGCGCCTGTCGCAGCGCGGTTGGGGCCTGTTCGAGACCCAGAAGCTCGACTTGGACACCGGCTACGCCGAGGTCAAGCTCAAGCATTCCGCCTTCGTCTACGTCTACGGCAAGGTCAATCGCAAGGTGGACTACATGTTCACCGGCTGGTTCTCCGGCGCCATCGACCAGATCCTGGCCGCCAAGGGCAGTGCCATCCGCACCGTCACCGTCCAGGAATACAGCGGTTCCGAAGAAGGCCACGACGACGGCCTGTTCGTCACCCGGCCGAAGTAACGCCGCGCCCCCGGGTGGCCGCCGACCCGCTCGCCGCCACCCCAGCGACACCCCAGAGCAAGAGCGCGGCTCAAGACCGCGCACCAGCCGATCGAGGAGAAGGTCATGGCCTTCGAAGCAATGTTCCAGCCGATCCAGATCGGCAAGCTCACCATCCGCAACCGCGTACTCTCCACGGCCCATGCCGAGGTCTATGCCACCGACGGCGGCATGACCACCGAGAGATACGTCAAGTATTACGAAGAGAAGGCCAAGGGCGGCATCGGCCTGGCCATCTGCGGGGGTTCCTCGGTGGTAGCCATCGACAGCCCGCAGCACTGGTGGAGTTCGGTCAACCTCTCCACCGACCGCATCATTCCGCACTTCCAGAATCTGGCCGACGCCATGCACAAGCACGGCGCCAAGATCATGATCCAGATCACCCACATGGGGCGCCGTTCGCGCTGGGACGGCGGCCACTGGCCGACCCTGATGTCGCCGTCGGGCATCCGCGAGCCCGTGCACCGCGCCACCTGCAAGACCATCGAGCCGGAAGAGATCTGGCGGGTGATCGGCAACTTCGCCCAGGCCGCGCGCCGGGCCAAGGCCGGCGGCCTGGACGGCGTCGAGCTGTCCGCCGTGCACCAGCACATGATCGACCAGTTCTGGTCGCCGCGGGTCAACAAGCGCACCGACGAATGGGGCGGCAGCTTCGAGAACCGCATGAGATTCGGCATGGAGGTGCTCAAGGCCGTGCGCGCCGAGGTCGGTGACGACTTCTGCGTCGGCATGCGCATCACCGGCGACGAATTCCACCCGGACGGTCTGTCCCACGACGACATGAAGCAGATCGCCAAGTACTACAGCGACACCGGCATGCTCGACTTCATCGGTGTGGTCGGCTCCGGTTGCGACACCCACAACACCCTGGCCAACGTCATCCCCAACATGACCTATCCGCCGGAGCCCTTCCTGCACCTGGCGGCGGGCATCAAGGAAGTGGTCAACGTGCCGGTGCTGCACGCCCAGAACATCAAGGACCCGAACCAGGCCACCCGCATCCTGGAGGGCGGCTACGTCGACATGGTCGGCATGACCCGCGCCCACATCGCCGATCCGCACCTGATCACCAAGATCAAGATGGGCCAGATCGACCAGATCCGTCAGTGCGTCGGCGCCAACTACTGCATCGACCGCCAGTACAACGGCCTGGACGTGCTGTGCATCCAGAACGCCGCCACCAGCCGCGAATACATGGGCCTGCCGCACATCATCGAGAAGTCCACCGGGCCCAAGCGCAAGGTGGTCATCGTCGGCGGCGGTCCGGCCGGCATGGAGGCCGCGCGCGTCTCCGCCGAGCGTGGCCATGACGTCACCCTGTTCGAGAAGCAGGAGCAACTTGGCGGCCAGATCACCCTGGCCTCCCGCGCGCCGCAGCGCGACCAGATCGCCGGCATCACCCGCTGGTACCAGCTGGAGCTGACGCGTCTGGGCATCGACCTGCGCCTGGGCACCGCTGCCGATCCGGCGACCATCCTCGACCTGCGCCCGGACATCGTCATCCTGGCCAACGGCGGTCACCCCTTCCTGGAGCAGGTCGACCACTGGCATGCCGCCGAGGGCCTGGTCGTCAGCAGCTGGGACATCCTCTCGGGCAAGGTCGAGCCGGGCAAGAATGTGCTGGTGTACGACACCATCTGCGAATTCACCGGGATGTCGGTGGCCGACTACCTGGCCGACAAGGGCGCCCAGGTCGAGATCGTCACCGACGACATCAAGCCGGGCGTGGCCATTGGCGGGACCACCTTCCCGACCTACTACCGCAGCCTCTATCCCAAGGAAGTGATCATGACCGGCGACCTGATGCTGGAAAAGGTCTACGCCGAGGGCGACAAGAAGATCGCGGTACTGGAGAACGAATACACCGGCGCCCGCGAGGAGCGCGTGGTCGACCAGATCGTCATCGAGAACGGCGTGCGCCCGGACGAGGGCCTTTACTACGCCCTCAAGGAAGACTCGCGCAACAAGGGCCAGATGGACATCGAGGCGCTGTTCGCCATCGAGCCGCAGCCGGCGCTCGGTGAGACCGGCAACGGCTACCTGCTCTACCGGATCGGCGACTGCGTGGCCCAGCGCAACACCCACGCCGCCATCTACGACGCCCTGCGCCTGTGCAAGGACTTCTAAGACACGCCCCGTGAGGGTTCGCAACGTCCGGTCGGCACGGACAGCCCCCTCTCCCTGAGGGAGAGGGCGGGGGTGAGGGGCCTCGCTGACGCCTTGGCGTGAACGTGGGCTCCCCCTCTCGGCTTTCTCCCCAGGGAGAGGGGGTGATCCGCAGCCACCCGAGGTCCCGTAGGGAGACCCGCAATGCTCAGTACCATCCTCCCCATCCTGCTCTTCGCCGCCCTGGCCCTCACCGTGATCGGCGCCGTGCGCTGCTTCAGCCTCTGGCGACAGGGGCGTCCGGCCGAGGTCGACTGGCTGGGCGGGCTGCTGAAGATGCCGCGGCGCTACCTGGTGGATCTGCACCACGTGGTCGACCGCGACAAGTACATCTCCAAGACCCACGTGGCCACCGCGGGCGGTTTCGTCCTGGCGGCGCTCTTGGCCATCCTGGTGCACGGCTTCGGCCTGCACAGCCGCATCCTCGGCTGGGCGCTGCTGGCCGCTACCGCCTGCATGTTCACCGGTGCCCTGTTCGTCGCCAAGCGTCGCCGCAACCCGCCGGCGCGGCTGTCCAAGGGCCCCTGGATGCGCCTGCCCAAGAGCCTGCTGGCCTTTGCCGCGAGCTTCTTCATCGCCACCCTGCCGGTCGCCGGCATCCTGCCGCCGGACTTCGGTGGCTGGATTCTGGCCGCGGTGCTGGCGGTCGGTGTGGCCTGGGGCGTGTCCGAGCTGTTCCTCGGCATGACCTGGGGCGGTCCCATCAAGCACGCCTTCGCCGGCGCCCTGCACCTGGCCTGGCACCGCCGCGCCGAGCGCTTCAGCACCCCGCACAACGCCAGCGCCGCCCGCTCCAGCGGCCTCAAGGCGCTGGACCTGCACGATCCCAAGGCGCCGCTGGGCGTGGAAAAGCCCGCCGACTTCACCTGGAACCAGCTGCTCGGCTTCGACGCCTGCGTCCAGTGCGGTCGCTGCGAGGCCATGTGCCCGGCCTTCGCCGCCGGCCAGCCGCTCAACCCCAAGAAGCTGATCCAGGACATGGTGGTCGGCCTCAAGGGCGGCAGCGATGCCCGCTACTTCGGCTCGCCCTATCCCGGCCAGCCGGTCGGCGAGCACGCCGGCGGTCCGCACCTGCCCATCGTCGCCCGTCAGGGCAAGGCCCTGGTGGACGCCGAGACCCTCTGGTCCTGCACCACCTGCCGTGCCTGCGTCGAGGAGTGCCCGATGATGATCGAGCACGTCGATGCCATCGTTGACATGCGCCGGCACCTGACCCTGGAACGCGGCGAGACGCCGAACAAGGGCGCCGAGGTGCTGGAAAATCTCATCGCCACCGACAACCCCGGCGGCTTCGCCCCTGGTGGCCGCCTGAACTGGGCCGCCGACCTGGACCTGCCGCTGATGCAGGACAAGGGCCAGGCCGAGGTGCTGTTCTGGGTCGGCGACGGCGCCTTCGACATGCGCAACCAGCGCACCCTGCGCGCCTTCGTCAAGGTGCTCAAGGCGGCCAAGGTGGACTTCGCCGTGCTCGGTCTGGAAGAACGCGACAGCGGTGACGTGGCCCGCCGTCTGGGCGACGAGGCGACCTTCCAGCAACTGGCCAGGCGCAACATCGAGACCCTGGGCAAGTATCGCTTCCAGACCATCGTCTCCTGCGATCCCCACAGCTTCCACATGCTCAAGAACGAATACGGCGAACTGGGTGGCCACTACCAGGTGCAGCACCACAGCACCTTCATCGAGACCCTGCTCAGCCGCGGCACCCTGCACCTGGGCCAGCACGCCCTGGCCGAGCAGGGCGCCACCATCACCTATCACGATCCCTGCTACCTGGGCCGCTACAACGGCGAGTACGAGGCGCCGCGCGCGGTGCTCAAGGCGTTGGGCATCGCGGTTAAGGAGATGGAGCGTTCCGGCTTCCGTTCGCGCTGCTGCGGCGGTGGCGGCGGCGCGCCGATCACCGACATCCCCGGCAAGCAGCGGATTCCCGACATGCGCATGGCCGACATCCAGGAAACCGGCGCCGAGCTGGTGGCCGTGGGCTGCCCCCAGTGCACCCTGATGCTGGAAGGCGTGGTCGCCCCGCGCCCGGAGATCAAAGACATCGCCGAGCTGGTGGCCGAGGCCATCGTCGAGGCACCGGTGGACAGCAAGCCGGCCGCCGCACGGCGGCCGGTCGCGGAGGCGCTGTCGTGAGTGGGTTTGGTAGCCCCCTCACCCTAGCCCTCTCCCTGAGGGGAGAGGGGACGATCAGGTGTGCCAGACAAGTCCCGGTGTTCACCGCTTTTACCCCCTCTCCCCTCAGGGGAGAGGGCTGGGGTGAGGGGCCCACCGCGCACCTCACCTGCCATTTTCAAACGGAGCGCCCAGCATGAGCATCATTCGTCGCGACCCGCGCCGCGAGTGGATCGCGCGCAACCGTCTGCATCCGCTGCATGCGAGCATCGCCAGCAGCGCCGATGCCGAAAGCCGCTGGATGGGGCCCAACGGCCTGGTCCGCAAGAATCCCCACGCCGCGGCCGTCGGTTTCGTCGGCCCCCAGGGCGTCAAGCGTATCGACCGCAGCGGCGCCCAGCAGGGCGGCGGCCGTCGTGGCGCCGCCCAGGCGGTGGAAGAACAGCTGCCGCTGCACCGGATCGCCGAACCGGCCTTCTACATCGCCGTGGTGCCGGATCTGGTCAGTGGTCGCCTGACCGCCCATGACCGTGACCTGCTGGGCCTGGCCCGGCAACTGGCCGGCGCCGAGGGCGCCGTGCTGGCCGTGGTCTTTGGCGAGGTCAAGGAAACGGCCTTCGATACCGCCGGGGTGGATCGCCTGCTGCATCTGGAAGGCGAGCAATTCCAGGGCTATGCCCCCGAACAGCGGGTGCTGGAGCTGCGTGCGGTGAACAATGAACTGCAGCCGCGTCACTGGCTGCTGCCCGACAGCCGCAGTGGTGGCGGCGAACTGGGTCGGCGCCTGGGCGCTGCTCTGCACGAGCGCCCCGCCACCCGCGTCTGGCAGGTCAAGGACAGCCTGGTCATTGGCCGTGCCGGGGCCGGTCGCCAGGATCTGCAGCAGCCGCTGCCGCGGCTGGTCCTGACTCTGCCGGAATGCGCGGAGCCGGTCGGCGAGACCCGCCACGAGGTCCTGCCGGTAACCCTGAGCGGCAACATCGCCCGCCACCTGCCGCGTATCGAGGACCTCGGTCCGGTCGCTGTCGACCCCATGCAGATTCCCCTGGCCGAGGCCGAATTCATCCTCTCCGGTGGCAACGGCATCCGCGACTGGGATCTCTTCCACAGCACCGCCGCGCTGCTGGGCGCCACCGAGGGCGCCTCGCGGGTGGCGGTGGACGACGGCCATATGCCGCGCAACCGCCAAGTCGGCGCCACGGGCACCTGGGTCACCGCCCGGGTCTATCTGGCCGTGGGCATCTCCGGCGCCGTGCAGCACCTGCAGGGCATCGCCAGTTGCGACAAGGTCATCGCCATCAACACCAATCCGGGCTGCGACATGGTCAAGCGTGCCGATCTTTCGGTGATCGGCAACGGTGACGCCATCCTGGCCGCCCTGGCGCGGCTGGTCGAACAACAGCGGGCAGGGGAGTTGCAGGATGTCGCCTGAGCAGAAGCTGCCGTCGCTGGACGGCGTCAAGGTCGTGGCCCTGGTGTCCGTTGGCGCCCATCCCACTTCCGGGCGTGCCCGGCGGGCGGAACAGGATGCCCGCGCCGTCGAACTGGGCCTGTGCCTGGTGGGCGACAAGCTGCGCGTCCTGCACGCCGGTGATCCCGCCGAAGAGGCCCTGCGCGGTTATCTGGGCATGGGCGTGCCGGCCCTGCACGTACTGGAACAACCGGCGGGTGCCGATGCCTTGCCAGCCCTCGGTGAGACCCTGCGCGAGGTCGGTGCCGGCCTGGTACTGACCGGCAGCCAGGCGGAAACCGGCGAAGGTTCGGGTCTGCTGCCCTATCTGCTGGCCGAGACCCTCGGCTGGCCGCTGGTGGTCGGCCTCGCTGCGGTGGAAGCCGTGGAAGGTGGCCAGGCCACGGTGCTCCAGGCCCTGCCGCGCGGTCAGCGCCGGCGGCTGCGGGTACGGCTGCCCTTCGTCGCCAGCGTCGACAGCGCCGCCCCGGCGCCGCGGCAAAGCGCCTTCGGCCCGGCCCGGCGAGGCGAGCTGCAGGTGGAGACCACCGAGATCGTGCAGGACAGCCTGTTCGACAACGGCGAATTGCAGCCCGCAAAGGTGCGTCCCAAGCGCCTCAAGGTGATCAAGGCCAAGACCGCCGCCGACCGCTTCAAGGCCGCCACGGCCAAGGCCTCCGGCGACGGCGGCCAGGTCCTCAAGGACCTGACCCCGGAAGCGGCAGCCGCCGCCATCTTCAAGGTATTGCGCGAGGAAGGCGTGGTGCGCTGAGGCTTCAGCACACTCCGAAACCAACCCCCTCTCCCTCAGGGAGAGGGCTGGGGTGAGGGCGCCTTTGGCAACCAGTTTCCCAGTAGAAAAGGCTAGGCCGTTTGGCACGCCAAGCTGCTGACGACCTTGCGCTCGGGCAGGCGGCGAACTAGCATGAGTGCTATGCAGGCAAAATTGTGGAGTGCATGCAATGGCTCAGTTGACCATCCGCGGACTACCGGAAGAAGTCGATCGCGCGCTTCGCGCTCAGGCGGCTCGACACGGGCGGAGCATGGAGGCCGAGGTCAGACTCATCCTTCGCCAAGCCTTGATTTTGCCAACCGAGACGCCAATGGGAGAAGCCATGGCCGCTATCTGGCGCCAATCCGGGATCACTGACGAAGAGCAGGCTTTCCTCGAGGGTACGCGTGATCGTCGCCCCCATGAGCCAATGTCATTCAAATGATTCTGCTCGATACCAACGTCGTTTCCGAGACGATGAGGCCAACTCCCTCGCCCCAGGTCATCGCTTGGCTGGATCGCCAGGCACCGACCACCCTGTATCTCTCGACGATCACCGTTGCCGAATTGCAATATGGTATCGCCTGCCTGCCCAATAGCCGACGGCGCGACCTGTTGCAGCAAGGGGTAGACGCCTTGATCCAGCTCTATGAGGGCCGGATTCTGAGTTTCGATCTGGCTGCTGCCCGCCGCTATGCCGATTTGGCCGCGCAAGCTCGCCAGCGTGGCCGTGGCTTTCCCTTGCCTGATTCCTACATAGGCGCGATTGCAGCGGTCAGCAAATTCAAGGTCGCCACTCGCGACGAAGCGCCTTACCTCGCCGCGGGTCTCAGCATCGTCAATCCCTGGAACGCGGCATAACGCCTCGCTGTTGAAGGCAAGTGACAGTAAGCCATAAGCGTCTCGCAGCGAGACCCTGGGCGTCGAGACTCAGGAGTCCAGCAGGACAGTGGAAAAGGCTACGCCGTTTTCCACGCGACCGAGGGTGGCAGGACCCGTAGGTTGGGCTGAGCCTGCGAAGCCCAACGATCCAACCTCCAGCGCCCGTCAGTGCGCCTCGTCCCAGTTACCACCCACCCCCGATTCCACCAGCAGCGGCACGTCCAGCTCGCCGGCACCGCTCATCAGCGGTAGCAGGCCCTCGCGCAGACGCTCCACCTGGTCTTCGCGGACCTCCAGCACCAGTTCGTCGTGTACCTGCAGGATCACCCGGGCGTCCAGCTCCGGGGTCGACTGCAGCCAGCCATCCACGGCGATCATGGCGCGCTTGATGATGTCCGCCGCGGTGCCCTGCATGGGCGCGTTGATCGCCGCCCGCTCGGCGGCGCGACGCAGGCCCTGGTTCTTGGAGTGGATGTCCGGCAGGTACAGCCGGCGGCCATAGAGGGTCTCCACGTAGCCCTGGTCCACCACTTGGGCGCGGGTACGCTCCATGTAGGCCAGCACGCCGGGATAACGCTGGAAATAGCGATCGATATAGGCCTGGGCCTCGGCCCGGCCGACGCCGATCTGCTTGGCCAGGCCGAAGGCGCTCATGCCGTAGATCAGGCCGAAGTTGATGGCCTTGGCGCGGCGGCGATCCTCGTTGCTGACCTCTTCCAGCGGCACACCCATCACCTCGGCGGCAGTGGCGCGGTGCACGTCCAGGTCGTTCTGGAAGGCGTGCAGCAGGCCTTCGTCCTGGGCCAGGTGAGCCATGATGCGCAACTCGATCTGCGAATAGTCCGCCGCCAGCAGGCGATAGCCTTTCGGCGCGACGAAGGCCTGGCGGATGCGCCGGCCCTCGGCGGTGCGGATCGGGATGTTCTGCAGATTCGGGTCGCTGGAAGACAGCCGGCCGGTCGCCGTCACCGCCTGGTGGTAGCTGGTATGGATACGGCCGGTACGCGGATTGATCTGCTGCGGCAGCTTGTCGGTGTAGGTGCTCTTGAGCTTGCTCATCTGCCGGTACTGCATCAGCACCTTGGGTAGCGGGAAGTCCTGGTCGGCCAGTTCCTGCAGCACCGCCTCGGCGGTGGAAGGTTGGCCGGAGGCGGTCTTGCTGACCACCGGCAGGCCCAGCTTGACGAAGAGGATCTCGCCCAGCTGCTTGGGCGAACCCAGGTTGAATTCCTGGCCGGCCAGTTCATAGGCCTGCTTTTCCAGGGCGATCATCTTCTCGCCCAGCTCGCGGCTCTGCACCCCGAGCAGCGCCGAATCCACCAGGGCGCCGTTGCGCTCGATGCGCGCCAGCGGCGGCACCAGCGGCATCTCGATGTCGCGCAGGACCCCAGCCAGGCCGGGGATGGCTTCCAGCCTAGGCCAGAGCGTCTCGTGCAGGCGCAGGGTGACGTCGGCATCCTCGGCGGCATAGGGCCCGGCCTGCTCGATGGCGATCTGGTCGAAGGTCAGCTGCTTGGCGCCCTTGCCGGCGATGTCCTCGAAGCGGATGGTGCTGTGGCCCAGGTACTTGAGCGCCAGGCTGTCCATGTCGTGGCGGGTGGCGGTGGCGTCCAGCACATAGGATTCGAGCATGGTGTCGAAGGCGATGCCCTGGATCGTGATGCCGTAGCGGGTCAGCACATTGAGGTCGTACTTGCCGTGCTGCATGACCTTGAGCTTGGCCGGGTCCTCCAGCAGTGGCTTCAGCGCGGCCAGCACCGGCTCCAGCGCGAGCTGGGTCGGCGCGCCCATGTAGCTGTGGGCCAGCGGCACATAGGCGGCCTGGCCCGGCGCCACGGCAAAGGACAGCCCCACCAGCTCGGCGCGCTGGGCATCGATGCTGGTGGTCTCGGTGTCGAAGGCGAAGCGGTCGGCGGCCTGCAGGCGCGCCAGCCAGGCGTCGAAGTCGGCCTGTTCCAGCACCGTGTCGTAGTGGGTTTCCACCTGGGTGGTGGCGGCGTCCTCGGCCAGCGGCAGGGGAGCGCCCTGGCGCTTGGTGTCGCGGATCAGGTCATCCAGCCAGGACTTGAATTCCAGTTCCTGATAGAGCGCCATCAAGGCTTCCACATGGGGCTCGCCGACTTTGAGCTCGTCGAAGGTCAGCTCCAGCGGCACGTCCAGCTTGATGGTCGCCAGCTGGTAGGACAGGTAGGCCTGCTCGCGATGCTGGTCCAGCTTAGCAGCCAGCGACTTGGCGCCGCGCAGGGGCAGGGCGGCTACCGCGTCGAGGTTGGCGTAGAGGGTATCCAGGCCACCGCCGATGCCGTTGAGCAAGCCGGCGGCGGTCTTCTCGCCCACCCCGGGTACCCCGGGGATGTTGTCGATCTTGTCGCCCATCAGCGCCAGGTAGTCGATGATCAGCTCGGGGCCGACGCCGAACTTGGTCCTGACCCCTTCCACGTCCAGTACGCTGCCGCTCATGGTGTTGACCAGGGTGACATAGGGGCAGACCAGCTGGGCCATGTCCTTGTCGCCGGTGGAGATCACCACCGGGCGCTCGGCGCTGGCGCAATGACGAGCGAGGGTGCCGATGACGTCGTCGGCTTCGACCCCTTCGACGGCCAGCAGCGGCAGGCCCAGGGCGCGGATGCAGGCGTGCAGTGGCTCGACCTGGCCGCGCAGGTCGTCGGGCATGGCCGGGCGCTGGGCCTTGTAGTCGGCGAAGAGTTCGTCGCGGAAGGTCGGGCCCTTGGCGTCGAAGACCACCGCGAAGAGGCTGTCCGGATACTGGCGGCGCAGCGAAAGCAGCATGTTGAGCACGCCCTTCACCGCGCCGGTCGGCTTGCCGGTGGAGGTCATCAGCGGCGGCAGGGCATGGAAGGCGCGATAGAGATAGGAGGAACCGTCCACCAGGACGAGAGGGGCGTGGCTCATGGTCTAAACCTTTGTCGTGGCGTGTGCGGCGTCTGTCCGGCCAGTCTCGACGACAACTGGGCCGGGTTCTAGAATCGACCACTCGCTCCGTTCAAAAGGTCAAAGGTTACCATGGGTGCTCGTCGCTTCCTCTTCGCCGCGTTGCTGCTGGCGCCGCTGGTCCAGGCCGCGGAACCGCTGCCACCGGGGGAAAAGCCCCTGCCTGACGAGATCAAGGTGATCCGCTACCAGGCTGGCGACCAGACCATCGAGGAGACGCGCATCCGCGGGGTGCTGCAATCCACCCGGGTCATCCCCAAGCATGGCGCGCCCTACGAGCTGGTGCCCGCCGATGGCAGCAGCACCGCCGCCAACGATAAGCCGACCCTGCACGTCCCCAGCTGGCGCCTGTTCAGATGGTAGGCGCAAGGCGCCCGGACCGGTAAACTGCGCGCCGCTCGCACATTCCTCCGCCAGGCCCTGTCATGTCCGTCTTCACGCCCCTCGATCGTCCCACCCTCGAAGCCTTTCTCGCGCCCTATGGCCTGGGCCGGCTGCGGGATTTCCGGGGCATCGCCGAGGGCTCGGAAAACACCAACTACTTCATCAGCCTGGAAGGCGGCGAATTCGTCCTGACGCTGGTGGAACGCGGTCCGGTGGCGGAGATGCCGTTCTTCATCGAACTGCTCGATGTCCTCCACGACGCCGACCTGCCGGTGCCCTATGCGGTGCGCACCCAGGATGGCCAGGCCCTGCGCCAGCTGGCCGGCAAGCCGGCGCTGCTGCAACCGCGCCTGGCCGGCCGCCACGAGCGTGCGCCCAATCCCCATCATTGCGGCGAAGTCGGCCACCTGCTGGGCCATCTGCACCGGGCCACCGCCGGCGAGCGCCGCATCGAGCGCGCCAGTGATCGCGGCCTGGCCTGGATGCTGGCCGAAGGCGAGCGCCTGGCGCCGGGCCTGGACGCCACGGCCCGGCCGCTGCTGGAGCGCACCCTGGGGGAAATTCGCGAGCTGCTGAGCGAGCAGCCACCGTTGCCCGAGGCCAATCTGCACGGCGACCTGTTCCGCGACAACGTGATGTTCGACGGCCCCCGGCTGTCGGGCGTCATCGACTTCTACAATGCCAGTTCCGGCTGGATGCTCTATGACCTCGCCATTACGGTGAACGACTGGTGCTCCACCGAGGGCGGCGCGCTGGACCTGCCGCGCGCTCGGGCGCTGCTGGCGGCCTATGCCGCCGATCGCCACTTCACGCCGCGCGAAGCCGAGCTGTGGCCGGTGCTCCTGCGCGTCGCCTGTGTGCGCTTCTGGCTGTCACGACTGATCGCCGCCCAGGCCTTTGCCGGCCAGGACGTGCTGATTCACGACCCGGCCGAATTCCAGCAGCGCCTGGCGGCGCGGCAGCAGACCTCGCTGGAATTGCCGCTGACCCTGTAGCCCAGGTTCCACGTGGAACCTCTCCGCTGAGCTACAGCTGCAAGCGTCGCTCGATGGTGGGCTGCGCCTGTCCCTGCCGCTGCCAACTCAGCGTCGCCTCGATCAGACTGCCCGGTGCGGTGCCCAGGCGCGTGGTGACCGGGCAGCCGTCACCCCTGGCCGCGCCGGCCTGACGGGTGCGGGCGACACCACCCGGTCCGTGCAATTCGATGACGAGTTCGTAGCTCAGGGGCGCGTCTTCGCCGGTAAAGCACAGCTGTACCTGAGCGCCCGCCGGTTGCGGCTGCAACTCCAGGCGGGCGCTGGCCGCGGCCCCGCCTGCCAGGGGCAGGAGGGCCGCGAGCAGCCAGGCGGCGCGCGTCACCGCTGGTTGATGGTGGCGCTGTTGCCGAAGCCGCTCTGCGAGATCCGCGCGCTGTCGTTGAAGCCGTTGAAGTTGGCCGAGGTCTGCAGGATGCTCGCGCGGTTGCTGTCGCCGACCTGGCTGACGCTGGCCGTGCTGATGGCGCTGGTGACGTCGAGACGCGCCTCGTTGCCGTTGCCGCTCTGGACGATGCTGGTCTGGTTGCTGTCGCCCTGGACGGTGACGCTGGCCAGGTTGTCGTCGCCGGTGGAGCTGCCGCTGAAGCGATTGCCGCGGCCGGCCTGGTCGACGTTCAGGGTGTTGCGATTGCCGTCCTGGGTAAAGGTCAGTTCGTTGAACTTGCCGGAGGAGAGCACCGTGGCGACATTGGCCTGGCCACGCTGGGTCAGCTCCACGGTGTCGACCGAGTAGCCCTGCTGGGTCAAGTCGATGCGGTTGTCGGTGCCGGACTGGGCGAGGGTCGCCGTCACGGCATCGCCGCTCTGGTCGACGCGCACCTGGTTGTTGTCGCCGTTCTGCTCCAGGGTCAGCTGGGCGCTGGAGGCTGACTGGACCAGGGTGCCGCTGTTGCTGCCCACGGAGCTGATGGTGGCCTGGTTGCCGAAGCCGTCCTGGGCCAGGCTATGGACGCTGCTGCCGCCTTCCTGGCGCAGGGTCGCCACATTGCCCTGGGCATAGCCGTAGATGTCGCCACCCTGGGTGATGGTGGCGCTGCTGGCGCCGGTCTGGACCACGCTGATCGCATTGCCTTCGCCCTGCAGCTGATAGAGGGACGCGCTATTGCCGGCACCGCTCTGGTCCAGGGTGAGGGTGCCGCTGTTGCCGTCCTGCTGGACGAGGGCGGTGCTGTTCTGGGCGAGGGCGTTGGTGGCCACGAGGGCCAGCGTCAGGGCGGCCAGGGGCCTGAGTAGAAACATCTGTCTGATCTCCATGAGTGCCATCAGCGGTACTGACGTACCACCGTGTTCTGGTTGCTTCCGTACTGGACGATGCGGCTGGACAGGCCCGAGCCGTGCTGTTCGATGCGGGCGTTGCCCTGGACGCCGAGTTGCAGGATGTCGGCCTGGTTGCCGCTGCCGACCTGCTCGATGCGTGCGACGTTGCCGTAGCCGCCCTGGAGGATGACCGCGCTCAGTTCCGTTCCATCCTGCAGGATGCGGGCTTCCTGGGCGGCGCCGCTCTGGGCCACCTGGGCGCGCAGCGCGGTGCCGCGCTGGTCGATGAGCGCCTGGTTGCCTACGCCGAGCTGGCGGATGACGGCGTCGCGCCCGGCCGCTGGGGCCTGACCCAGGTCGCCGGTCTCCATGAGATCGGCGGCCGACGCCAGGGTGTCCAGGCCGAGTGCCAGGGCGAGGACCACGGCCAAGCCGCGGGTTGGGCTGCGCATCTCTGTCACCGTCATTGCCTAAGATTCTCCGCCTGGCATTGTCCGGAGCCGCCTGGCCCATCGCTATCGCTCCAGGGAGCGAATCCCGCGGGGCCGGCGGCTTAATCCCTAGCGCCGGGTCGGCTCCAGGTACTTGGTCAGCGCCGGATCCCGCGGATCGCGACCGTCGGCCACCAGCCACAGGCGCCGCTCCACGCCCTGGGCGACCAGATGGGCGACCGCCGCCTCGATGGCCGAGAGCACGCACAGCTGCGCCGGCTCGTTGGTGGTGTAGCCGGACTCGGCTTCGAGCAGCTTCTTGAATTCGATGAATTTGAAGACCCCGGCCTGGCGCCCGATGGAATAGATGGTCTTAGAGGTCATGACATTGGCCAGCACCCGACCGCTGCGGGTATCGATGGCACGCAGATTGACCGTGACCTGATCCACCCGGTACTCCTCGGACAGGCCAATGCCCAGGTAGCGGGCTCCTTCGCCGCCGCTGCGGACGTTGGTGTCGTAGGCCACCACGCCGCCTTCGAGCAGCAGGTTGGCCGCCTGCAGCGACGGCAGCGCCTGCTGCAGATTCTCCGGCAGGTCCGGCTTGTTCTGGGTGGCACGGATGATCTTGCGTTCGGTCAGCAGATTCTGCAGGCCCTCGCGTTCGAGCACCACGAACCAGCCACTGGCCTGCAGGGCGTCCACCAGCATGCTGCCGGCGCCCTGGGTCACGGCGGTGGAAAAGGAGCTGGCCGGATTGGGCTTGTACTGCCCGGTCTGGTCGCGGAAGCCGTAGACGGCGGCCACCAGCGGACCCTTGGGTGGCGGCAGCGCCAGCAGGTCATAGTAGGTGGAGGCGCGCGGCGTCAGGGTCGGGGCGGCGTTCTGTTCGGCGGGCATGGGGTCGCGCACGCAGCCGGTCAGGACGAGGGCGGCGGTCAGGGCCGCCGCCAGGGAAAAGGCGTTCATGGCAGGCATCCGTGCTCAGGGTTGGTTGAAGCCGTTGACGGAGATTTCCGAAATCTCCCCGGTCCCGCGGTCGGTGATCTGCACGGTCAGGTTGCCGGAATCGTCGACGATGTTGACGATGAACTGGTCGGTGGACAGCGTGCCCGAGTTGCCGTCCTTGATGTCGGTCAGCACCTGGGACAGCAGCCGCGATTCCAGCTGGCTGGTGAAGCGTTCCAGGGGCGACTGGCTGCTGGCGCTGCTGCGCAGGTCGGGATCCTTGTGGCGATCCTGGGCGGTGGCGTTGTTCAGCAGGTAGGTGCCATTGAGCGGATTGCCGCCAAAGGACGGATTCACCGGCGAGTAGACCAGCTCGGTCGCCATGGCCGGGGCGACGCCCAGAGTGCAGAGCAGGGGCAGGGCCTTCCAGGCGTGCGCGTTCATAACTCGTCCTTATCCATGTCGAAAGTGTCCTGCAGCAGATTTTCCAGGCGCCGGCGGGTGATGCCCTCGTGGACCTGGTCCGCCGCGGCGTAGGCGGCATCCTTGAGTTCGCTGTTGTTCGGCGGAATGAACTGCCGGTAGAGCAGCCGCTGCTCGTACTCGACCCAGACCAGGCTGCCCCAGCGCGCCGAAGGCCGTTCGCGCACCACCAGGTTGAAGTCCAGGTCGGTGGTATCGGTCAGGCGGTCGGCGAAGTGGCGATAGAAGTCGTGGCCGAAGCGGGAGATGGTGTTGTCCACCAGCAGTCCCTGGATCAGCTCGCCCTCGGCCCGCAGCGGTCCGGCCAGCAGCAGGCCGAGCAGCAGCCAGGCTGCCTTCATCCCGGCAGGTCCTGCCCGGCATGGAAGCGCAGCGCCGCCTCGGCGCGATTGGCCGCGCCGGTCTTGCGCAGCAGGTTGTGCATGTGGCTCTTGACCGTGTGGGTGCTCAGGCACAGCGCCTCGCCGATGGCGGCATTGGACAGCCCGCGCCCGACCAGCCGGAGGATCTCCCGCTCGCGCCGGGTCAGGCCGTCGGCGGCGATGCTGGGGCGCTCGCGGGAACGCCGCAGCAGGTGGGCGAGGATGGCGCGGGGCAGCCAGTCCTCGCCGGCCAGCAGTGCGCCCAGCCCCTGCAGCAGCTGGTCGCGACTGGCCTGGGGGGCGAACACGCCCTGGATGGCGGGAAAGCGCTCGACCCAGGGCAGGGCCTGTTCGAGGCTGGCGTTGAGAAAGGCCACGGTGACCGCCGGCGCCAGGCTTTCCAGCCAGCGCTCCAGTGGCGCCTCGGGCACGCTGCCGAGATCGACCAGCACCAGGCTGGTCTCGCCGGCCGCTTCCAGCTCGCGGGCGCAGCTGAGCTCGATGCCGTGGCGTTCTTCGAGAAAGGGTTTGAGCAGTTCTGCCAGGAGGACGTTTCTCGTCGTCAGGCAGACCTTGCTCGCAGGTATCGCGCGCATGTCCATATGGGCTGTCTCATCATCCGTTGCGCGAACGCTGAGACAAATCGCCGGGGGCGACAAGAAAAAACTGACCGATTTCCAGCGACTTACCGGCTCTGTGGACCGCTTGGCAGATTACCCGTCGACCAGCCGTCGGCGGCTAGCTCCAAAGACTTAGCTCTTTGGATGGAGCGGGTAATCCAGGCGCTCTGCAAGCGGCAGCGCCTGGACGAGCGATCGCCGCCTCAGCGGGTGAGGGTGACCTTGCGCAGGTGGCGCGGCTGGTCCGGGTCCTGGCCCCTGGCCTCGGCCAGCAGTGCGGCCAGGCGATAGAAGCTCTGGATCGCCAGCAGGCCGTCCAGGTCCGGATGACCGGCGACGGCGAGGGGCAGGTCGCGCTCGGCGATCTCGTCCGGCGCGGCCAGCAGCACCCGCGCACCGCGTGCGCGCAGGTCCCGCGCCAGTTGCAGCAGACCGGCCTGTTCGGGGCCGCGCAGGGCAAAGATCAGCAGCGGATAGCCACGCTCCACCAGCGCCAGGGGACCGTGCTGCAATTCCGCGCCGCTGAAGGCCTCGCCCTGCAGCGCCGAGGTTTCCTTGAGCTTGAGCGCGGCCTCCTGGGCGATGGCGAAGCCCGGCCCGCGGCCGACCACCATGCAGCGCTCGGCGTCGCGCAGGACGGTCAGGGCCGGCGCCCAGCTCAGTTCGGCGGCGCGATCCAGGGCCTCGGGCAAGGCGACTCCAGCGGCAAGCAGGGTCTCGTCCTGCTGCCAGTGGGCGATCAGCCGGGCGGCGGCGGCCAGGGTGGCGATGAAGCTCTTGGTGGCGGCGACGCTATGTTCGGGACCGGCCTGTACACCGATGGCATGGCGGCAGGCCAGGGCCAGCGGCGAGTCGATCTCGTTGACCAGGGCCGCGGTGCGGGCGCCGTAGCGATCCAGGGCGGACAGCGTCTCGATCAGATCGGGACTGCGTCCGGACTGGGAAAAGCCCAGGGCGAGCTGGCCTTCGACGCGCAGCGGCGCCTGGCGCAGGGTCACCAGCGAGGGCGGCAGGGACAGCACCGGCAGCCCCAGGTGGGCCATCGCCAGGTAGGCAAAATAACTGGCCACATGGTCCGAGCTGCCACGCGCCACGGTCAGCGCCAGCTGTGGCGGATTGGCCCTGAGGTCGTCGGCCAGGGCCGCCAGGGCCTGGTCGATGGTCGCCAGTTGGCGGGCGACCGCCGCGCCACTGGCGGCAGCTTCTGCGAGCATGAGCGAGGTCAAGAGGGTCTCCTTGGGCGTACGCCTAAGTCTCGCACTCTGCCACTCCTGGACAGGCGCGACCAGCCGACCTTGGCCTAGTCGCCTTCGTCCGCCGCACCGCCGGTGAATTGCAGGTCGTGCTTGCGCAGCTTGTCGGAGAGCGTCTTGCGCGGCAGGCCGAGGGCTTCGGCCAGGCTGCGCAGGGAGGCGTGGGGTCGGGCCAGTTCGCGCTGGATGAGTTCGCGCTCGAAGGCCTCGACCTGCTCGCCCAGTCCGGCGGCCAGGGCTGCCGCGGCGGGCGCCGCCAGCACCGGGGCCGCGGCCACGGGCGGCGCCGTCATGGGCGCCAGGGGCGCATAGGCGCTGTTGTCCAGCGCCAGCTCCAGCCCCAGGGCGAAGCGCTCGGCGGCGTTCTGCAATTCGCGCACGTTGCCCGGCCAGCTGTGGGCGATAAGGGCCGCGCGCTGCTCGGCATCGGCTTCGCGCAGCGGGGTGCCATGGCGCTGGGCGGCGGCCAGGGCGAAGTGGCGGAACAGCGGCAGGATGTCTTCGCTGCGCTCGCGCAGGGCGGGAATGCGCAGGGTGGCGACATTGAGCCGGTAGTAGAGGTCGGCGCGAAAGCGACCCTGGTCGGCGGCCTGGCGCAGGTCTTCCTTGGTGGCGGCGACCACCCGGATATCCAGCGGGATCTGCTGGTTGGAGCCGAGGCGCTCGACCTTGCGCTCCTGCAGCAGGCGCAGCAGCTTGACCTGGACATCCAGGCTCATGCTCTCGATCTCGTCGAGAAAGAGGGTGCCGCCGCTGGCGTATTCGAACTTGCCGATGCGTCTTTTCTGGGCGCCGGTGAAGGCGCCCTGTTCATGGCCGAAGAGTTCGCTCTCCACCACGGATTCGGCCAGGGCGCCGGCGTTGATGGCGACGAAGGGGCCGTCGCGACGATTCGACAGGTCGTGCAGGGCGCGGGCCACCACCTCCTTGCCGGCGCCCGTCTCGCCATGAATGAGCACATCGGCCTGGGTCGCGGCAAGGGCGCCGATCTGGTCGCGCAGCCGGGCCATGGCCGGAGTCTGGCCGATCAGCCGGGTCTGGAGTTCATGGCGCTCGGCGAGGGCCAAGCGCAGGCTGCGGTTCTCCAGCACCAGGTGGCGGGCGCCCAGGGCGCGGCGCACGCTGTCGATCAGGGCGTCGTTGGCGAAGGGCTTTTCCAGGAAGTCATAGGCGCCGGCGCGCATGGCCTGCACCGCCAGGGGCACGTCGCCGTGGCCGGTGATCAGCACCACCGGCAATTCGGCGTCACGCTGGTGCAGCTGGGCCAGCAACTCCAGGCCATCGATGCCGGGCATGCGGATGTCGCTGACCACCACGCCGGGCCAGTCGCGCACGGCCGCCAGCTCCAGCTCGCGGGCGTCGGCCAGGGTCGTCACCTTGAAACCGGCCAGGTCCAGGGTCTGGCTCAGCGCCAGGCGCAGGTGGGCGTCGTCGTCGATCAGCAGGATCTGGCTGGCGGGATCGAAGGGGGGCAGGGCACTCATGACTGGGACCTAAGGTAGAGGGCTGACGGTCAACCGCGGACTTCTTCCTGGGGCACCGAGGCGACCCCCGGCTTGCCGTGCAGCAGATAGAGACGTACCTCGGCGCCACCGTCGCCATGGTTGGACAGGTGCAGGTGGCCACCGAGGGTCCGCAACAGGTTATCGCAGATCGCCAGGCCCAGGCCGAGGCCCTGGGCGGTGGCCTTGGTGGTGAAGAAGGGTTCGTGGGCGCGGGCCAGGGCCTCGCTGGAAAAGCCCGGACCGTTGTCTCTCAGGATCAGGGTCACGCCGCGCTCGTCGATGCTGGTGGTCAGCCACAGCCGGCGGGTGCTGGTCTTTTCCGCGAGGGCGTCGAGGGCATTGCTCAGCAGGTTGCTGATGATCTGCCGCAGGCGGGTTTCGCCGGCCTGCACCCACAGCGGCGCATCGGGCAGGTCGCGAATCAGCTCCACCTGCATGGCCCGGCGCCGCGCGGCGACCAGCGCCAGGGCGTCTTCCAGGGCGCCCTGCAGCACCACGCTCTCCGGCGCACGGCGGGCGCCACGGGCATAGGCCTTGAGGTGGGCGATGATGTTGGCCATCCGCGTGGTCAGCTCGCCGATCAGCTTGAGATTGCCGCGGGCATCGTCCAGCCGATCGTGGTCGAGCAATACGACGGCGTTTTCCGTGTAGCTGCGGATGGCCGCCAGCGGCTGGTTGAGTTCGTGGCTGATGCTGGCCGACATGGTCCCCAGCGCCGACAGCTTGCCGGCCTGCACGGCTTCGTCCTGGGCGCGCATGAGTTCGCGCTGGGCCTGCTCGCGGTCGTGCACCTCCTGCTGCAGCCGCGCGTTGAGCGTCTGCAGGTCGCGGGTGCGCTCCTCCACGTTCAGCTCCAGGTCACGCTTGGCCCGGGCATCCAGCGCCAGGCGCTCGATGAAGTGGCGCCGTCTCAGGGTCATGACCACCAGCAACAGCAGCAGCGCCAGCAGGGTCGCCGCGCCGACATAGAGGGCACTGCGCACCTGGCGCTCGACCATCTCCCGCGGCGCCAGGATCTGCGCGTTCCAGCCGACCTCGTCGAGATTGCGGGTCTGGGTCAGCCAGTCGCCGGGCACCAGGGTCAGGGGCGCCGGATTGGTGGTGGGGTAGGGCCGGTTGGCATTGACCTGCTCGCGCTGGCGTTCGTCCAGCGGATGGGTGGCGCGAAAGCGCCAGGCGTCATGGGAGGTGAGGATGACCACGCCCAGGTCGTCGGTGACCAGCAGTTGCTCGGGCGCATTGCCCCAGAGCTTTTCCGCGCTGTCCAGGTCGACCTTGACCACCACCACGCCAATGGCCCGCGTGCCATCGCGCACGGCGGCGGCGAAATAGTAGCCGCGCTTGCTGGAGGTGGTGCCAAGACCGAAGAAGCGCCCCGGCTGGCCCTGCATGGCCGCCTTGTAATAGGGCCGGAAGGAGAAGTCGCGACCGACGAAGCTGTCCGCCTGGCGATAGTTGGAACTGGCCAGGCAGGTGCCGTCGTCCTGCATCAGGTAGATGACGTCCGCCCCGGTGCGCTGGCGGATGTCTTCCAGCATCTGGCTGGCGGCGTCCTGGGCCGTGCTGTCGCCCTGGCCTTCCAGGGCATGGCGCAGCACCGGCAGATCGCCCAGCAGGTCCGGCAGCACCTCGTAGCGCCGCAGCGTGCCCAGCAGGTTGGCGACATAGAGATCCAGGGTCTGGCCGTTCTGCTCGCCCAGTTGCGCCTCGTAATAGTGCTGGGCCGCATAGCGCAGCGGAATCAGCAGCAGCGTCAGACCCAGGGCCAGCAGCAGCAGGCTGCTCCAGCGAGGGCGCTTGGGAAGGTGAGGACTCTTGGGCATGCGCGGCTACGATCAGGGGGCGTCCCGGCATTATGCCCAAGCCGGGACCCTGGCGAAGAGGTCGTCAGACTGTTAACGCCTTGGCAGTCGATTGAAATATCTTGTTACTAATGGCCCTGGCTGTGGACGAGGACACGGATTTGCCGGGCGAAAGGCGGCTAACTGAATCTGCAATCAGCCACCGAAGGAGTGACTTCCATGAAAAGCACCACCCTCTGCCTGACCCTCGCCGGCCTGCTGGCCACCTCTGCCGCCTTCGCCCAGACGGCGCCCGCCGATCCGGCCACGCCGCCTGCCGCGACCAGCAGCAGCCCGGCCAAGACCGGCAAGCAGGCCACCACCCACCACAAGAAGGTGGCGCACAAGAAGGTCCACAAGGCCAGTACCAGCGGCAGCTGATCCACGGTGCGGCACCTCCCCGCGCGGGAGGTGCCTAAAGGGGAGTGAATCCGTCCAGAGGAGTCCTCCCATGCGCACGTTTCCCCTGCTTCCCGCCCTGATCCTGGGCCTCGGCCTGTCCGGCGCCGCCCTGGCCCAGACCAGCCCGACCAATCCCCCGGCCACTCCCGCGCGGCCCGATCCCACCAGCACCCATGGCATGGAAAAGGCGCCCAGCACCGGCGTCGGCGCGGCCGACAACGGCTCCAGCGGCGGTTCGGGCAGCAATACCGGCGCCGATCATGTGAAGAAGCCCAAGACCCAGCACAAGGATCACTGAGGCTGTCCGCCCATTCCCCCGGGGAATGATCCAATGAGCAAAGATCGCTTGAGCAGCCCACGCTGGCATGTCGAAATCGGCTTCTAGCCTGAGCCAGGAGCCGCTCCCATGACCGCCGCGTCGCTGCTTTCCCCGGATCTGATCCGCACCCGCTTTTCCCAGGCCATGTCGGCGATGTATCGCCAGGAGGTGCCCCAGTACGGCACCCTGCTGGAACTGGTTGCCGAAGTGAACGCCGGACAACCGGGCTTCGCCGGAGACTCCGCGGAGCGCCTGGACCTGGAGCGCCACGGTGCCATCCGCGTCGGCACCGCGGCCGAACTGGCCACCCTGCGTCGTCTGTTCGCCGTGATGGGCATGCGGCCGGTCGGCTACTACGACCTCAGCGTGGCCGGGGTGCCAGTGCATTCCACCGCCTTCCGCCCGGTCGCGCCGGCCGCCCTGCAGGTCAATCCGTTTCGCGTCTTCACCTCACTGCTGCGCCTGGAGCTGATCGAAGACGCCGAGCTGCGCCAGTTGGCCGAAAGGGTCCTGAACGAGCGCCGTATTTTCACCCCGGGCGCGCTGGAGCTGATCGAGCGCGCCGAGGCCCAGGGCGGGCTCACGGATGCCGAAGCCGATGCCTTTGTCCAGGAAGCCCTGGAGACCTTTCGCTGGCACCGCGAGGCCAATGTCGACGCCAGCCTCTATCAGCGCCTGCACGACGCCCATCGACTGATCGCCGACGTGGTCTGTTTCAAGGGCCCGCACATCAACCACCTGACCCCGCGAACCCTCGACATCGACGCCGTCCAGGCGCGGATGCCCGCCCGTGGCATCGCACCCAAGGAAACCATCGAAGGCCCGCCCCGCCGCCAGTGCCCCATCCTGCTGCGCCAGACCAGCTTCAAGGCGCTGGAAGAACCCATCCTGTTCCAGGGCGAGGTCCAGGGTTCGCACACGGCGCGCTTCGGCGAGATCGAGCAGCGCGGCATCGCCCTCACCCCGGCCGGTCGCCAGCGCTACGATGAACTGCTGCAGGAGGTCCGCCAGCGCAGCAAGGTGGCCGGCAGTGACTACGCAACGGTCTTGGCCGAGGTGTTCCAGGCGCTGCCCGACAACTGGGACGAGCTGCGCCGCCAGGGCCTGGCCTGGTTCCGCTATCGCGCCGTGGCCGGCAGCCAAGCGGCTAGCGATAGCCGCGATCCCGAGGCCCTGATCGCCGCCGGCCAGCTCCTCGCCGATCCCATCACCTACGAAGACTTCCTGCCCGTCAGCGCCGCGGGCATCTTCCAGTCCAACCTGGGGGCCGGCAGCCAGCAGGAGTACCAGAGCGGCGGCAATCGCGCCGCCTTCGAAGCCGCCCTGGGTGCGCCGGTGCTCGACGAGATGGCGCTGTACGAACGCCAGCAGCAGGAATCCCTGGACACCGCCCTGGCTGCCCTCGGCCGCCCCGCCTAGAATGACGGCTCCCGCGTCGGCGGCCCCCGGCCC
>NZ_JAPDIQ010000009.1:0-229343 GCF_029872515.1 Pseudomonas flavocrustae
CCCCAGCAAGGTGGAAGCCGGCGTCAAGCTGCGCGGCGCCGAAAAGGTCGCACGCATCCCGGTAAAGATCATTCCCACCGAGGAGCTGCCGCGCAAGCCGGACTGGATCCGCGTGCGCATCCCGGTCACCCCCGAGGTCGAGCGCATCAAGCAGCTGCTGCGCAAGCACAAGCTGCACAGTGTCTGCGAAGAGGCCTCCTGCCCCAACCTGGGCGAGTGCTTCTCCGGTGGCACCGCCACCTTCATGATCATGGGTGACATCTGCACCCGTCGCTGCCCCTTCTGCGACGTCGGCCATGGCCGACCGAAGCCGCTGGACGTGGACGAGCCGAAGAACCTGGCGGTGGCCATCGCCGACCTGGGTCTGAAGTACGTGGTCATCACCTCGGTGGACCGCGACGACCTGCGCGACGGCGGTGCCCAGCACTTCGTCGACTGCCTGCGCGAGATCCGCAAGCTGACCCCCGGCATCCAGCTGGAGACCCTGGTGCCGGACTATCGCGGTCGCATGGACGTCGCCCTGGCCATCACCGAGCAGGAGCCGCCGGATGTCTTCAACCACAACCTGGAGACCGTGCCGCGCCTGTACAAGGCGGCGCGCCCGGGTTCGGACTTCGAGTGGTCGCTGGACCTGCTGCAGAACTTCAAGAAGCGCGTGCCCCACGTGCCGACCAAGTCCGGCCTGATGCTGGGCCTGGGCGAGACTGACGAGGAAGTCATCGAGGTCATGCAGCGCATGCGCGAGCACGAGATCGACATGCTGACCCTCGGCCAGTACCTGCAGCCTTCGCGCAACCACCTGCCGGTGCAGCGTTTCGTCCATCCGGATACCTTCGCCTGGTTTGCCGAGGAAGGCGCCAGGATGGGCTTCAAGAACGTGGCCTCGGGTCCGCTGGTGCGTTCCTCGTACCATGCCGACCAGCAGGCGCACGGCGCCAAGAAGATCAGCTGATCCTTGCGTCGCAATGGAAAAGGGCAGCCACGGGCTGCCATTTTTTGTGGATAGACACCTTCACCCCCGCCAATCCGTTCTCAGCGCCCTCTCCTTGGGGAGAGGGTTGGGGTGAGGGCGCGCGCCGTCAGCCGCGCAGCACGCCATCCACCAGCGCCTTGGCTTCTTCCTGGATGCGACCCAGGTGGGCTTCGCCCTCGAAGCTCTCGGCGTAGATCTTGTAGACGTCCTCGGTACCCGAAGGACGGGCGGCGAACCAGCCGTTCTCGGTGACCACCTTGAGGCCACCGATGGCGGCGCCGTTGCCGGGCGCCTCGGTAAGGATGGCGGTGATCGGCTGGCCGGCCAGCTCCTTGGCGGTGACCTGGGCAGCGGACAGCTTGCCGAGGCGGGCCTTCTGCTCGCGGTCGGCGGCGGCGTCGATGCGCTGGTAGACCGGGGCGCCGAAGCGTTCGGTCAGGGCCTGGTAGCGCTCGCCCGGGTCCTTGCCGGTCACGGCGGTGATCTCCGCGGCCAGCAGGCCGAGGATGAGGCCGTCCTTGTCGGTGGACCAGGCGCCGCCGGCCTTGCGCAGGAAGGACGCGCCGGCGGATTCCTCGCCGCCGAAGCCCAGGCTGCCGTCCAGCAGGCCGTCGACGAACCACTTGAAGCCTACCGGCACTTCCACCACCTGGCGGCCGATGCCCTTGGCGACGCGGTCGATCATCGAAGAGGACACCAGGGTCTTGCCGATGCCGGCCTGCGGGCTCCACTGCGGACGGTGGGTGAAGAGGTATTCGATGGCCACCGCCAGGTAGTGGTTGGGATTGAGCAGGCCCACCGAGCGGGCGATGATGCCGTGACGGTCATGGTCGGTGTCGCAGGCGAAGGAGACGTCGAATCTGTCCTTGTTCTCGATCAGGCCGGCCATGGCGTGGGGCGAGCTGCAGTCCATGCGGATCTTGCCGTCCCAGTCCAGGCGCATGAAGCGGAAGGTCTGGTCGACGCGGGTGGACAGCACCTCCAGCGGCAGGCCATAGCGCTCGGCGATGCGCGGCCAGTAGTGCACCCCGGCGCCGCCGAGGGGATCGACGCCAAAGGTCAGCCCGGAGCCGCGGATGGCATCCAGGTCGATGACCTGGCCCAGGCCGCCGACATAGCTGTCGAGGAAGTCGAACTTATGGGTGGTGGCCGCCTTGAGTGCCTGGCGGTAATCCATCCGCCTGACGCCGTCGAGACCGGCCACCAGCAGGGCATTGGCGCGGTCCTGAATACTCTTGGTGACGTTGGTGTCGGCCGGGCCGCCATTGGTGGGGTTGTACTTGAAGCCGCCGTCGGCCGGCGGATTGTGCGACGGGGTGATGACGATGCCATCGGCCAGGCCCGAGCTGCGGCCGGCGTTGTATTCGAGGATGGCGTTGGACAGCGCCGGGGTGGGCGTATAGCCCGGCTCGCCGTTGGTCTCGGCGCAGCCGGCGTCGATGCGCACTTCCACGCCGTTGGCGGCGAGCACTTCCAGGGCGGAGATGAAGGCCGGCTCGGACAGCGCATGGGTGTCCATGCCCATAAACAGCGGGCCGTCGACGCCCTGGGCCTTACGGTATTCGCAGATGGCCTGGGTGATGGCGAGGATGTGCCATTCGTTGAAGCTGCCCTTCAGCGAGGAACCGCGGTGCCCGGAGGTGCCAAAGGCGACCTGCTGACCCGGATCGCTGGGATCGGGGCGATCGCTGTAGTAGCGTGCCACCAGGCGCGGCAGGTGGGTCAGGGTATTCTCGTCGGGGAGGCGTCCTGCGTTGGGAGCGAGCGTCATGAAAGCGTCCTGTATACGTCGGAAAGAGGCAGCGGTCAGGCACAAGGCCGGGTCGAAGGGGCGCCGTGGCACGGCGACCCTTCAATTACGCCCATAGACCCTGCTGCCCGTCGAAGGTGCAGCCTACACCGGCTGTACCTGACAGCACTGTGACGGATTCAGCCAAGATAGCCCAGGCGCAGCAGATAATGCAGGACGGCGTAGGCTCCCAATAGCAGCAATCCAGCAAAGAACAGCCGGCGGAACAGGCGCTCATCGAGACGCTGACGCACGCGCTGGCCCAGTCCCATGCCCAGGAGGGCCGGGAGCAGCAACAGGCTGGAAGTACCCAGGCGCTCGACCGCCAGTCCGTTCTGCCACCAGAGGCCCACCAGCAGGGCCAGGGTGGCGACGGTAAAGCTCAGCCCCAGGGCCTCGATCAGCTGTTCCTTGTCCAGCGCCAGACTCTGCAGATAGGGCACCGCCGGCAGCACGAAGACGCCGGTCATGCCGGTGATCAGACCCGTGACTAAACCCACCAGCGGAGCGACCTTCCCTTCATGACGACCGGGCGCGGGCAGGCGCCAGCCCGTCCAGCCGATCAGGCCGTAGGCGACCAGCACCGCACCGAGCGCGGCGGCGAGTCCGGTACCATCGCTCCCGGTCAGCAGCGGGATGCTGAGCAGGGTGCTCGGCACCAGGGCCAGTTGCAGCGGCAACAGGCGTTTGAACGTCTGCCGGGGCGAAGGACCGGCGCAGAATTGCCAGACATTGGTGAGCAGGGAGGGGATCAGCAGCAGGGCGGCGGCTTCGGCTGGCGTCATCAGCAGGGCCAGCAGACTCATGGCGACGGTGGGCAGGCCCAGGCCCAGCACGCCCTTGGTCAGACCGGCGAGCACGAAAATCAGGGTACAGAGCAGCAGGGTCATGGTCGCCTCCTCGGGTAGAGGCGTTACCATGGATTTCAGGACCGCAGGTGAGAAGCCGGGATTGACGAAGGCTGCCTACGGTCGGCACAGAGGCTCTCCGGCGATGCGCTACGACCTGCTCGACCTGCGTCTGTTTCTCCACGTCGTGGCAGCGCGCAGCATCACCCTGGGCGCCGAACGGAGCCACCTGGCGCTGCCTTCCGCCAGTGGCCGCATCAAGGCCCTGGAAGACAGCCTGGGAACGCTGCTGCTGATCCGCCACGCGCGTGGCGTACGCCCCACGCCGGCTGGCGTGACCCTGGAGCGCCATGCCCGGGCGATCCTGTCGCGGCTGGAGGAAATGGACCAGGACCTGGCTGGCGCGGTGGCGGACAGCCGGACACGGGTGCGGCTGTTGGGCAACGGCGCCGCGGTGATGGAGCATCTGGATGACCCCCTGGCCGCTTTTCTCCAGGCGCAGCCCAGGGTGGACGTGGAGGTCGAGGAGCTGCCCAGCTCACGCATAGTGCTGGCGCTCCGCGAAGGTCGCGCCGACCTGGGAATCTTCGTGGCGGCGCCGGGTTTGGAGGATCTGCAGATTCGGCCCTTTCGCGACGATCCCCTGGTGCTGGTCGCTGCGCCGGGTAGCCTGCCTTTGCCGGATGGGGAGGCGGTCGATTTCGCGCGACTGCTCGAGCAGCCCTTCGTCGGCCTGTCTCGCGGCAATGCCCTGCAGCTCCATGTGGAAGCCCAGGCGGCGCAGTGGGGCCGGGAGCTGGCGATCCGCATTCGGGTACCGAGTCCGATCCAGGCCTGCGCTCTGGTCGCCCGCGGCTTGGGCCTGGCGATCCTGCCGGCCGCCAGTCTGGTCCGGGCAGGACCGAGCGTGGCGCTGGTCAGCCACCCGCTGCGCGATGCCTGGGCGCGTCGCGAACTGGTGGTGGGCTGCCGGGACGGCAACGAGCTGTCGCCGGCGGCGGCAGCCTTGCTGGAGGTGCTGGTGGAGACCGGAAGGGAGGGTGTCGAAGCGCGCTGATCGGCGACCCGATCTCGGTTGAGATACGGGTCGCCAGCGGGCGTCAGCCGCGCAGTTTGTCCAGCAGCTGATGGTTGGGATAGCCGTCGGCGGGCCAGCCCTGGGATTGCTGATAGGCGCGAATGGCCTTGCGGGTGTTGGCGCCGATGATGCCGTCGGCGCTGCCCGGATCCAGACCCAGCGCGGCCAGGCGCTGCTGCAGTTCGACGCGCTCGCTGCGGCTCAGCGGCAGATCGTCGGTGGGCCAGCTGCCGGCGATCTGGCCGGCGTCGCGATAGCGCTCCGAGAGCAGCGCCACGCCCAGGGCATAGGAGCTGGAGTTGTTGTACTTGAGGATGGTGCGGAAATTGTTGAACACCAGGAAGGCCGGGCCGCGATGGCCGGCGGGCAGCAGCAGCGAAGCGCTGTCGCTCGGCTGGGCGGCCGGTTGCGGCAGGCCGAGGCCCTGGATGCCCAGGGCGTTCCACTCGGCCAGGCTCTTGCGTACGCCCATGTCGGCCAGACTGTAGTCGAAGTTGGCCGGCACCCGGACCTCGTAGCCCCAGGGCTTGCCGTCCTGCCAGCCGGAGGCCTTGAGGTAATTGGCGGTGGAGGCCAGGGCATCGGCGGTGGAGCCCCAGATGTCGCGGCGACCGTCGCCGTCGAAGTCCACCGCGTACTGGTCGTAGGTGGTGGGGATGAACTGGGTCTGGCCCATGGCGCCGGCCCAGGAGCCGATCATGCGGTCGGCGGTGACGTCACCGTGCTGCAGGATGCCGAGGGCGGCGATGAGCTGGTCCTGGGCGAAGTCCGGGCGGCGACCTTCGTAGGCGAGGGTGGCCAGGGAGCGGATGACGCCCTTGTTACCCATGTTGTTGCCGTAGTTGCTCTCCATGCCCCAGAAGGCGACCAGGCGCGCCGGCTCGATGCCGTAGCGGGCTTCCAGGGAGGCCAGCAGCCCGGCCTGCTGGATCAGCAGACTCTTGCCATTGCGCACCCGCAGAGGCGAGACGGCGGATTCCAGGTATTCCCAGACCGGCTTGGTGAATTCCGGCTGGCTGCGATCGGCGGCGATCACCGCCGGGTCGGGTTGCACGCCAATGAAGGCCTGGTCGAAGGTGGCGGCGGATATGCCCCGGCCCAGGGCCAGGGCGCGGAAACGGCTACGCCACTGCTCGAAGCTTTCCTCCGGTTGCGGCATGGCCTCGGCCGCCGAAGCGGGGGCGTTCGCCGCGGGTGCGGGTTTGGACGAGGAGGGCGAAGAGGGCGCCGCGGTGGGCGTCGTCGGAGTCTGGGCGCAGGCGGCCAGGGCGGCGGTCAGCAGGGTGACCAGGGTTCCGGCGAGGAGGCCGCCGGTCTTGAATCCGCGGGTTTTCCCGAATTGCATCTGTCTCCACCGGACGTCTAGGCAGGAAGGCTCACCTTAGCACGGCCCGGGTCCCGACGTCTGTCAGGCGTCTGCACGCGGCTTTCAGGCGGCCAGAAAGACCGAAGCCTTCTCGTCTTGCAACGAGAAGGCTTCGCGGCGGTAGCTGCCTTTGCCCTTGGCGGGCTTTTCCTGGCGGGCGCGATAACGGGGATCGCTGACGAGGACCTTGGCCTTGTTGGGGCCGCGGCTGTATTTCTTGGCCATGGTGCGGGCTCCGAGTGATGGGGGTTCCCCCTTGATGGGGACGCGCCAGTCTATTGCAAGGGCCGTGAATTACCAGGCCCGCCAGCGCTAGGACCTGGGCAGGGTCAGTCGCTTGCCGGCGAGCGTCAGCGCCAGGCTGGCCAGGGTCAGCCAGACCTCGCCGGGCGCCTGGCCCTTGATCTGTTCGTCGGCGACCTGGGCCTCGCGCAGCAGGGCTTCCAGTCGGCGGGCACCCTGGCGCTGCAGGGCGCGGCTGACCAGTGGACGACGCTTGTCCCATACCGGTGGCTTGACCTGAGTGAAGGCGCGTTCCAGCGGCGTGCCGCTTTCCTGCAGATGGGCCAGGTTGGCCAGCAGGCGCAGTTCCCGGGCCAGGGCCCAGAGCACCACGGCTGCTTCCACGCCTTCGCCGCGCAGGCCTTCGAGAATGCGCAGGGCGTGCTCCGCATCGCCGGCCAGGGCGGCGTCCAGCAGGCCGAAGACGTCGTAGCGGGCACTGTCGGCCACCGAGGCGCGTACGGTCTCGGCATCCACCTGGGAGCCTTCGATGAGCAGGCGGAGCTTTTCGATCTCCTGCGCCGCGGCCAGCAGGTTGCCTTCCACCCGCTCGGCGATCAGCTCGACGGCTTCGGGGGTGGCGGCCAGCCCCAGGCGCGACAGGCGCTGGTTGATCCACTGCGGTAACTGCGCCAGTTCCACCGGCCAGATCTGCACGAATTGCGCCTGCGGGTGCTCCAGCAGGGCCTTGGCCCACTTGGTCTTCTGCGCGGCGGCGTCCAGGCGCGGCAGGCTGATCAGCAGCAGAGTGTCCTCGGCCGGGCGGGCGAGGTAGTCGAGCAGGGCGGCGGAGCCCTTGTCGCCGGGCTTGCCGGTGGGCAGGCGCAATTCGAGGATGCGTTTCTGGGCAAACAGGGAAAGGCTGGCGCCGGCCTCGTAGAGGCGGCCCCAGTCGAAGCCGGCATCGACGTCGAAGACCTCGCGCTCGTCGAAGGCCTGGGCGCGAGCCGCGCCGCGAATGGCGTCGCTGGCTTCCTGGCAGAGCAGGGGCTCATCGCCACTGACCGCATAGACGGCGGCCAGCGAGCCCTGGAGCTGCTTACCGAGCTGGTTGGCGTTGAGTTTCATGCTGAACCGGAATGGCAAACCGGAGCCTTGCGGCTCCGGGTGCGGCGCTTAGCGCGCGGGGGTGGGGATGTCGATCGGCGACTGCTGCGGCGGGGCGGACTCGCGGGCACGGCGGTCGGCGTCGGCCTTGGCGGCGGCACGGGCATCGGCGTCGCGCTGCAGCTTCTCCAGGCGCTCCGGTGTCAGGGCCTGCAGGCGGGCGGCCAGCTGCTGCACCAGTTCGCGGCGCATCTCGCGACGCAGCTGGTCCTTCTGCTGCTCGGAACCGACGATGTTGTTCTGGTCGGTCACGTAGTAGCGCTGGGTTTCCAGGTAGTCGCTGACCAGCACCGCCTGGTTCTTGCCGACGATGGTATAGGGCTGACGGGTGGTCAGCTCGACCTCGGCACTGCGGGCGCCGCTGGTGTAGCTGGCGGTGCGCTCGCTCTGGGCTTCGCCGCCCAGATCCAGGGTGTAGGGCGCGCCCGAGCTGATCCGCACATGGGCGTCCTCGAGCATGTCGCGCACGTCCTTGACGGTCTGGCCATAGGCGTCGCGCGCCGTCAGGTTCAGCTCGTTCACGGTCAGGCGGGTTTCGCCGGTGCCACGCAGCTGGAAGCCGCAGGCGGTCAGCAGGGTCGCCAGGCCGACTACCGCAAGGCCGGGGAGAATCCGTTTCTTCATCTGTTGTCTGCTCCGTTCGCGTGTCTTAGTTGGCGACGATGTTGACCAGTTTACCCGGGACCACGACCACCTTGCGGATGGTCAGGCCCTCGGTGAAGCGTGCCACGTTCTCGTTGGCGCGGGCGGCGGCCTCGATGGCCTCGCGGCTGGCATCGGCCGGTACTTCGATCTGGCCGCGCAGCTTGCCGTTCACCTGGATGACGATCTGCAGACTGTCCTGCACCAGGGCGCTTTCGTCCACCTGCGGCCAGCGGGCGTCGATGACCGCATCGCTGTGGCCCAGCTGCTGCCAGAGACCGTGGGCGATGTGCGGGGTGATGGGGGCCAGCAGCAGGGTGACGGCCTCCAGGCCCTCCTGCAGCAGACGGCGATCGGTGTCGCTGTCCTGGGCGGCCTTTTCCAGCACGTTCATCAGGGTCATGACCGCGGCGATGGCGGTGTTGAACTTGTGGTGCTGACCGATATCCTGGCTGGCCTGGCGGATGGCCAGGTGGATGGCGCGACGCACCTCCTTCTGGGCCGGTGACAGCTCGCCGAGGGCGCCGGCGCTCGGCAGGCCCTGGGTGACGTGGGCCTGGGCCAGACGCCAGACGCGGCGCAGGAAGCGGCTCGCGCCCTCGACGCCGGAATCGGACCATTCCAGACTCATGTCCGGCGGCGAGGCGAACATCATGAACAGCCGGCAGGTGTCGGCGCCGTACTGGTCGATCATCGCCTGGGGATCGACGCCGTTGTTCTTCGACTTGGACATCTTCTCGACGCCGCCGATTTCCACCGGCTGGCCGTCGCTCTTCAGGCGCGCGCCGATCACCTTGGCCTTGGCATCGCGCTCCACCTCGACATCGGCCGGGTTGAACCAGTCCTTGCTGCCGTTGGGCAGGGTGCGGTAGTAGGTCTCGGCCACCACCATGCCCTGGGTCAGCAGATTCTCGAAGGGCTCGTCGGAGTCGATCAGGCCCTGGTCGCGCATCAGCTTGTGGAAGAAGCGCGAATAGAGCAGGTGCAGGATGGCGTGCTCGATGCCGCCGATGTACTGGTCGACGGGCAGCCAGTAGTTGGCTTCTTCCTTGTCCAGCATGCCGCCGGTGAAGTTCGGCGAGGCATAGCGGGCGAAGTACCAGGAGCTTTCGACGAAGGTGTCCATGGTGTCGGTCTCGCGACGGGCCGGCTGGCCGTTGCGCGGATCGACGGTCTCGTAGAATTCCGGCATGCGCGCCAGGGGCGAGCCGGCGCCGTCCGGCACCACGTCCTCGGGCAGCACCACCGGCAGCAGGTCGGCCGGGACCGGGATGTCGATGCCGTCGTCACCATGGATGATCGGGATCGGGCAGCCCCAGTAGCGCTGGCGGCTGATGCCCCAGTCGCGCAGGCGGAACTGGGTGCGCGGCTGACCCAGGCCCTTGGCCTGCAGATCGGCGCCGATGGCGTCGAAGGCGGCGTCGTAGGCGAGGTTGTCATAGGCGCCGGAATTGATCAGGAAGCCTTCCTTGCTGCCGTACCAGTCCTTCCACTGCACCGGGTCGAACTGGTAGCGCTCGTATTCCGCGGGGCTGAAGTCGTCCGGATTGGCCAGCACGCGAGTGGCCTCTGCGGTATCCACCACCTGGACGATGGGCAACTGGTACTTGTTGGCGAATTCGAAGTCACGCTCGTCGTGACCGGGCACGGCCATGACTGCGCCATCGCCGTAGTGCATCAGCACATAGTTGGCGACCCACACCGGCAGGCGCGCGTCGGTCAGCGGATGGCGGACGAACAGGCCGGTGTCCAGGCCCTTCTTCTCCTGGGTGGCGATGTCGGCTTCGGCGACGCCGCCGCGCTTGCACTCGTCGATGAAGGCCTGCAGCTCGGCGTTGCCCTGGGCGGCCTGGGTGGCCAGCGGGTGTTCGGCGGCCACGGCGACATAGGTGGCGCCGAGCAGGGTGTCGGGGCGGGTGGTGAAGACCTTCAGGGTGCCTTCGGCGCCGATGCTGTCCTGGTCATAGGGGAATTGCACCTCCATGCCGCGGGACTTGCCGATCCAGTTGCGCTGCATGGTCTTAACCTGCTCGGGCCAGCCGGGCAGGCCGTCGAGGGAGGTCAGCAACTCTTCCGCATAGTCGGTGATGCGGAAGTAGTACATGGGGATCTCGCGCTTCTCGATCAGCGCACCACTGCGCCAGCCGCGGCCGTCGATGACCTGCTCGTTGGCCAGTACGGTCTGGTCCACCGGGTCCCAGTTCACCGTACCGTTCTTGCGATAGATGATGCCCTTCTCGAACAGCTGGGTGAACAGCCACTGCTCCCAGCGATAGTAGTCGGGCTTGCAGGTGGTGACCTCGCGGGACCAGTCGATCGCCAGGCCCAGGCTCTGCAGCTGGGACTTCATGTAGGCGATGTTCTCGTAGGTCCACTTGGCCGGGGCCACGCCGTTCTTCATGGCGGCGTTTTCCGCGGGCATGCCGAAGGCGTCCCAGCCCATGGGCTGCAGGACGTTCTTGCCCAGCATCCGCTGGTAGCGGGCAATGACGTCACCGATGGTGTAGTTGCGCACGTGCCCCATGTGCAGCTTGCCGCTGGGGTAGGGGAACATCGACAGGCAGTAGAACTTCTCCTGGCCCGGGCGCATGGTGGCCTTGAAGGACAGATTCTGGTCCCAGAAGGACTGGGCGGCGGCTTCTATTTCGCGGGGCTGATAGTGTTCGTGCATGGGCGTGTCGGGGGCTGCAGAGGCGTTTGATCGAGCCGCCAAGCATACATGACCCCCCGAGCGCGGGGAAATGTCCCGGTCCGCCGCTTGTTTCGCACTCTGGGGGAGGCAGGGTTGGAAGGGCCGTACTAGGCTGTTCAAACGTCCGTTCAATTACCCGGGAGGATGATCGCCATCATGGGAAAGTTTCGACGCGAGTCCGAAAAGCTGCCCGTCGACGTACGCCTGCAACGGCGCCTGGCGCTGGCGCTGGATGAGGCGGTGACCCAGGAACGCCTCTATGACAGTGCCAACGGGGAAGTCGAGGTGCAGGGCCTGAGTCCGGCCGAATATGCGCTGGTCAAGCGCTGGCTGGCGCGCCATCAGGCAGCCGATGCCGCCCTGGCCTGTTGCCTGGGCTGTGGCCGGGTCCAGCCGGCGGGGGCCTTCTGTACCCAGTGTCAGGGTCGACAACTGCAGGTCGAGGGTTCTTCTGCCCCGGTTGGCGCTCCCCTACACTAGGCGCCGCCGCGACCCGGAGGTCGCCCCCGACCGGAGGGACCATGGGTCTGCGCTATTTCTTCAAGCAACTGCTGCTGCCACCGGGCGGCCTGCTGCTGCTCCTGCTACTGGGCTGGTGGTTGCGCCGGCGTTATCCGCGCCTGGGCCTGGCCTGTTTTCTGGGTGGTCTGCTGGGCCTCTGGGCCAGCACCCTGCCGGTCGTGGTGGAGACGGGTGGGCGCCTGCTGGAGCGCGATGCCGCGCTGCCTGAGGCGCGCTGGGCGACGCTTGCCCAGCAGGCCGACGCCATCGTGGTGCTGGGTGCCGGTCGCGAAGTGGACGATCCGGGCTGGGCGGGCGATGCCGCCAGCCATCTGGCCGTGGAGCGGCTGCGCTATGCGGCGCGGCTGGCCAAAGCCAGCGGCCTGCCGGTGCTGATCACCGGGGGCTCGCCCCATGACCGCCCACTGAGCGAGGCGGCGCTGATGACCGAGGTGATGGAGCGCGACCTGGGCGTGCCGGTGCGCTGGCAGGAAGGCGCCAGTCGCACCACCTGGGAAAACGCCACCCTGAGTGCGCCGCTGCTGCGCGAGGCCGGGGTGAAACGGGTGGTGCTGGTGACCCAGGCCTATCACATGGCTCGTTCGCGCTGGTGTTTCGAACGGCAGGGCCTGCAGGTGGTGGCCGCGCCCATGGGCTTCATCGGTGTCGCCAATGCCCGGCCCTTCGGTGGCTGGCTGCCGGAAGCCAAGGCGGTCGAGCAGACCGCCCAGTTGCTCAACGAGGCCGCCGGGCTGCTGCTCTATCCGCTCGCCTATCGCTAGTGCTCGCCTAGCTCTGGGTGACCACCAGCGGTGCCTCTTCCGCACGATCCTGCCGACGCAGCAGCAGGCCCCACAGCAGCACCAGGGCGGAAAAGATCGCCAGCGGCCAGAGACGGTAGTGCAGATAGGGCGTCAGGCCATCCATGGGTACCACGCTGCCCTGTAGCACGCCGACCTGGAAGGCCGGGATCTGCCGGCTGATGCGACCGAAAGGGTCGACCAGGGCGGTGATGCCATCGTTGGTGACCCGTACCAGCCAGCGACCGCTTTCCAAGGCACGCATCTGCGCCATCTGCAGGTGCTGCTGCGGACCGATGGACTTGCCGAACCAGGTGTCGTTGCTGATGGTGAGCAGCAGCTGACTCTGGGCCGCCATGCTGGCGACGAATTCCGGATAGACCACCTCGTAGCAGATGTATGGCGCCACGCGATAGCCCTTCACCAGCAGTGGCTCCTGCTGCTCGGGACCGCGGACGAAGTCGGACATGGGCAGATCGAAGAAGCCGATCAGGCCACGCAGGTATTCCTGCAGCGGCACGTATTCGCCGAAGGGCACCAGCTTCTGCTTGTAGTAGGTGCCAGCGCCATTGCCGACCGCGGTGATGCTGTTGAAGTAACGCGAATCGCCGTCGGCGTCGCGTTCGCGGGCGGGCAGGCCGGTTACCAGGGCGCCGCCATGGGCGGCCACCTGGGCACCTTCGGCGGCGAGGAAGTCACTGACGTATTCGCGCAGCACGGGAATGGCGTTTTCCGGCCAGACCACCAGGTCGGCATCGCCTTGCTCGGCGGTGCGGTCGCGATAGAGCGCCAGGGTGGCGCGGGCGTGGTCGGGATTCCACTTGAGTTCCTGGGCGATGTTGCCCTGGACCCCGGCGACCTTGAGCGGCGCACCCGCGGGTTGGGTCCAGACCTGGCCCTTGAAGACATCGCCGGCGACCCAGGGCAGGGCCACCAGCACCAGGCTCGCGACCAGGGCGAGCGGCCGCATGATCAGGCGTGGGGCGTTGACCAGCAGCGCCGCGGTAAAGGCCAGCGCGGCCGAGATCAGCCAGACGCCGCCCAGGGGTGCCAGGCCCTGCAGGGGGCCGCTGAGCTGGCTGTAACCCAGCAGCAGCCAGGGAAAGCCGGTGAGCGCCCAGCTGCGGAACAGCTCCAGGGCGAACCACAGGCCGGCAAAGGTCAGGGCGTCGCCCAGGGGCGCCTGGTTGCGTCTCAGGCACAGTGCCCAGAGCCCGGCGGGCAGGGCGAAGAACAGGGCGATGCCGGCGCAGAAGCCCACGGTGAGAAAGAGCGCCAGGGGCACCGGCGCGGCACCGTAGGTGTGGATGCTGACGTAGATCCAGCTGGTGCCGGCGAGAAAGGCGCCGAAGCCGTAGCACCAGCCGCGCAGCAGGGCGCGCCAGGCACCGAGCCCCTTGAGGCCCAGGTAGAAGAGGCCGGCGGACAGCAGTGCCAGCGGCCAGATGTTGAAGGGGGCCAGCGCCAGGGGCGTAAGGGCACCGGCGAAGAGCGCCAGAAGGTTGCCCTTCCAGCCGGGTTGAGAGATCCAGCGCATCGAAAATCCTTGGTCCGATCGAGGCTGCGCAAGCTTACTCGTCGCCGCGAGGGAGTGCCAAAGGCGCGTGCGGGGGAGCGAGCTGGATCGCAGTTGGAGAGGGGGATGGAGCTTGTCGCGGCGCGAGCGTCCCGTAGGTTGGGTTGAGACGGCTCCCTCGTCGAAGCCCAACAGTATCGACCTCGAAGCAAGGCCTGTTGGGCTTCGCTGCGCTCAACCCAGCTCTCTCCCGGAGGGAGAGGGGGCAAGAGCGGCTAGCGGTTGACCGGGGTGACGCGCAGGAGGTGGATGCGGCGGCCGTCGGCGTTGAGCACGCGGAAGCGGAAGTCGTCGATCACCGTTTCCTCGTTGCGCTTGGGCAGGTGACCCAGGCGATTCATCACCAGGCCACCGGCGGTGTCGGCCTCGGCATCGGCGAAACGGGTCTCCAGGGTCTCGTTGAGCGTCTCTATGGGGGTGAGCGCCTTGACCACGAAGTCGCCGTTGGGCAACGACTTGATGAAGCTCTCTTCCTCCACGTCGTGCTCGTCCTCGATCTCGCCGACGATCTGTTCCAGCACGTCCTCGATGGTCACCAGGCCGGCGACGCCGCCGTATTCGTCCACCACGATGGCCATGTGGCTGTGGGTCGAGCGAAATTCCCGCAGCAGCACGTTGAGGCGCTTGGACTCGGGCACGAAGGTGGCCGGGCGCAAGGCCGTCTTGAAGTCGAAGACCCGCGCCTGGTCCAGCAGCAGCGGCAGCAGGTCCTTGGCCAGCAGCAGGCCGAGCACGTCGTCGGGGCCGTCGCCGATCACCGGATAGCGGGAATGCGCCGCCTCGATCACCGCCGGCAGGAATTCCGCCGGGGTCTGCTGGGCGCGGATGCTGATGATCTGCGAGCGCGGCACCATGATGTCGCGCACCTGCAGGTCGGCCACCGAGATGGCGCCCTCGACGATGGACAGCACTTCGCTGTCGAGCACCTTGTTCTCATGCGCCTCGCGCAGCAGTTCCAGCAGTTCCTGGCGACTCTTGGGTTCATGGGCAAAGGCCTGGACGATGCGTTCCAGCCAGGAACGATGCCCAGTGCCTGATCGATCTTCGTTCATGTGTCTGTCATTCACCGTAGGGATCGGGGTAGCCCAGTTCAGCGAGCAATTGGCGTTCCAGTTCTTCCATCTCCTCGGCTTCGTCATCGTCCAGATGATCGTAGCCGAGCAGGTGCAGGCAGCCGTGGATGACCAGGTGCGCCCAGTGCGCCGCGGCGGGCTTGCCTTGCTCGGCGGCCTCGCGCGCAACCACGGGGGCGCAGATCACCAGATCGCCGAGCAGGGGGATGTCGAGGAATTCGTCCGGCACGTCGGCCGGAAAGGACAGCACGTTGGTGGCGTAGTCCTTGTGCCGCCAGGTGCGATTCAGCTCGCGGCCTTCGTCTTCGTCCACCAGGCGGATGGTGAGTTCCGAGTCGCCCTGGCGGGCGCGCAGGGCCAGTTCACACCAGCGGCGTAAGTCCGGCTCCTCGGGGAGGTCGGCCGCCTCGCTGGCGACCTGGACGTCCAGCTCAATCGCCATGGCGATCCTCTCCCTGAGCACGCGGCCTGTCCTGCAGCGCCTCGAAGCGGTCGTAGGCCTCGACGATGCGCTGTACCAGCGGGTGGCGCACCACGTCCTTGGATTCGAAGTGGGTGAAGCCGATGCCGGGCACGTCGCGGAGGACCTCGATGACGTGCTTGAGGCCCGACTTGGTACCACGCGGCAGGTCGACCTGGGTGACGTCACCGGTGATCACCGCGGTGGAGCCGAAGCCGATCCGGGTCAGGAACATCTTCATCTGCTCGAGGGTGGTGTTCTGACTTTCGTCGAG
The DNA here is from genome assembly GCF_029872515.1 of Pseudomonas flavocrustae. Taxonomy (NCBI): domain Bacteria; kingdom Pseudomonadati; phylum Pseudomonadota; class Gammaproteobacteria; order Pseudomonadales; family Pseudomonadaceae; genus Pseudomonas; species Pseudomonas flavocrustae. Next base: position 15,462 of record NZ_JAPDIQ010000009.1, read on the forward strand.
AATGATGAAGCTATTGTTGAGGGTGCGGCCGCGCATGTAGGCCAGCGGCGCGACCTCGATGACCTGGCGCTCGATGAGCTTGGCCACCTGCTCGAAGCCGAGCATCTCGTAGAGGGCGTCGTACAGCGGGCGCAGGTAGGGGTCGATCTTCTGCGCCAGGTCGCCGGGCAGGAAGCCGAGCTTCTCGCCGGCTTCCACCGCCGGGCGCACCAGCAGGATGCGACGGATCTGCTCGCGCTCCAGGGCGTCCACGGCGCAGGCCACGGCCAGATAGGTCTTGCCGGTACCGGCCGGGCCTATGCCGAAATTGATGTCGTGATCGAGGATCGACTTGACGTAGCGCTGCTGGTTGGCGCCACGCGGGCGGATCATGCCCTTCTTGGTGCGCAGGGCCACGCTGGTGTCGCCACCGCTGCGGTGCTCTTCCTGGAGGGCTTCCAGGCCGGATTCCTGCAGATAGAGGTGGACCAGTTCCGGGGCCACCGCGGTGCCGCTGGCGGTCTCGCGATAGAGGCGCTGCAGGAGGTTCTGGGCCGCGCGGGTGCGCTCGGGATCGCCGACCAGTTCGAACTGGTTGCCGCGATTGCGGATCTCGATGCCGAGGCGGCGTTCGAGCTGGCGCAGATTTTCATCGAGCTGGCCGCACAGGTTGGCGAAACGGTCGGCATCGAAGGGTTCGAGGGTGAAATGCTGGAGCGTCTGGGGGGTATTCAAGGTGTGCTGGGAAACCCTTTGGATTGGCTTTACGAAATCTTGACGTAGCTTGAGAGTAACCTGCGTCGCGCCCTTGGCAAAGGGCGCGTGCGACCATCCATCAGGCCAGCGCGACGGCGACGGGCGGGCGCGCACCGCTGGCGACGGGGGCCAGCAGGGTGCCGCGCAGGGAGTGCGGCAGGGCCTCGTCGATGTGCACCTGGACGAACTGGCCGATCAGGCTGGCATCGCTGCAGCGGAAGTTGACGATGCGGTTGTTCTCGGTGCGACCCTGCAGCATGCCGGGATCGCGTTTGGAGAAATCGCTGACCAGGATGGTCTGGACGCTGCCGGCCATGCGCCGGCTGATCTCGAAGCCCTGCTGGTGGATGCGCGTCTGCAGGATCTGCAGGCGCTGCTTCTTGAGCTCGTCGGGGGTGTCGTCGACCAGGTCCGCCGCCGGGGTGCCGGGGCGGGCGCTGTAGATGAAGGAGAAGGAGAAGTCGAAACCGACGTCCTCGATCAGTTTCATGGTCTGTTCGAAGTCTTTCTCGGTCTCGCCGGGGAAGCCGACGATGAAGTCCGAGCTGATGCAGATGTCGGGTACCGCCGCCTTGAGCCGGCGGATGCGCGACTTGTATTCCAGCGCCGTGTGGTTGCGCTTCATGGCCGCCAGGATGCGATCCGAACCGGCCTGCACCGGCAGGTGGACGAATTTCACCAGCTCCGGGATCTCGGCGTGGGCCTGGATCAGGGCGTCGGAGAATTCCAGCGGGTGCGAGGTGGTGTAGCGGATGCGGTCGATGCCGTCCACCGCCGCCACCACATAGAGCAGCTCGGCGAAGTCGGCGATGCGCCCGTCGCCGGTGGCGCCACGATAGCCGTTGACGTTCTGGCCCAGCAGGGTCACCTCGCGCACGCCGTGCTCGGCGAGGTGGATGATCTCGGCGAGGACGTCGTCCAGCGGCCGGCTGACCTCTTCGCCGCGGGTATAGGGCACCACGCAGAAGGTGCAGTACTTGCTGCAGCCTTCCATGATGGAGACGAAGGCGCTGGGTCCGTCGATGCGCGGCTCGGGCAGGCGGTCGAACTTCTCGATCTCGGGGAAGGAGATGTCCACCTGGGGCGCCCGGGTGGTGCGCGCGGCGTCGATCATCTCCGGCAGGCGATGCAGGGTCTGGGGCCCGAAGACCACGTCGACATAGGGGGCGCGGTCACGGATGGCAGCGCCTTCCTGGCTGGCCACGCAGCCGCCGACGCCGATCACCAGGTCGGGATTCTCCAGCTTGAGTTCGCGCCAGCGACCGAGCTGGGAAAACACCTTTTCCTGCGCCTTCTCGCGGATCGAGCAGGTGTTGAGCAGGATGACGTCGGCCTCGGCCGGATTCTGGGTGACTTCCAGCGGCTCCCGTTCGCCGAGCAGGTCGACCATGCGCGACGAATCGTATTCGTTCATCTGGCAGCCATGGGTTTCGATATAGAGCTTCTTGGACATGCGCGGCAGGGAGTCGGTGGCGAGTGGACCGCGCATTATAATGATGGCCTTCCGCACGGGGAAGAGCCGCCCGGAGGGCGCTGCCCAGGCCTAGGCCTGGGCAGCGCCCTCCGGCAGCTGGGCGATGACCTTGATCTCGAAGCGAAAGCCGGCCAGCCAGGTGGCGCCGACCGCGGTCACCGTCGGGTAGGGTGCCGTGCCCCAGTGCTCCAGCAGCACCGGCCAGATCCGTTCGAAGCTGGCTTCGGCATCGACCATGAACAGGGTGACGTCCACCACGTCGGCAAAGGCGGCGCCGGCCGCGGCAAGGACGGCGTCGAGGTTGGCGAAGGCCAGGCGGACCTGGTCTTCCAGCTCCGGCTCGGGCGAACCGTCGGCGCGGCTGCCGACCTGCCCCGAGACGAAGAGAAAGCCGTTGGAACGGATGGCCGGCGAATAGCGGTGCTGTTCGTAGAGGGCGTGGCGCTGGGCGGGAAAGACGACGTCGCGGGTCATGATGGGGCTCCGTTAAGGATCGCTGGAGCCACCTTAGGCGCCGTCCGCCAGGGGATAAACCCGGCCAGGCGGTCAGCATTGTTTGTACAATCCAAACAATCCCCTGTTCAGGAATCGGCATGGATCTGTTCGCCGCGATGCAGACCTTCGTGCGGGTGGTGGAAGCCGGCAGCTTCACCCGCGCGGCCGAGACCCTCGGCCATAGCCGCACCCGCGTCACCCAGCAGGTGCAGCAGCTGGAAGCGCACCTGCAGGTGCGCCTGCTCAATCGCACCACCCGGCAGGTGCAGGTCACCGCCGACGGCGCGGCCTATTACGACCGCTGCCTGGGCGTGCTGGCGGCGGTGGACGATGCCGAGACGGGGCTTTCGGTGGCCACCCGCACGCCCCGTGGCCGCCTGCGGGTGGACGTGCCCAGTCCGCTGGCGCGGCTGATCCTGATCCCGGCCCTGCCGGACTTCTTCCAGCGCTATCCGGACATCCAGCTGGAGCTGGGTGTCAGCGATCGCCAGGTGGATCTGATCGGCGACAACGTCGATTGCGTGATCCGCGGCGGGCGCATCCGCGAGCAGTATCTGGTGGCCCGGCAGCTCGGCGCGCTGCGGCTGGGTTGCTATGCCGCGCCGGCCTACCTTGCCACCCAGGGCACGCCGGTTCATCCCGCCGAGCTGGCCGAGACGCCACACCGGGTGGTGCGGTTTCTCTGGGGGGCGGGCAAGGGCTTTCCCTACGCCCTGCAACGAGGTGCCGAGCGTCTGGAGCTGCAGAGCCGGCACAGCCTGGAGGTGGACGACGGCAACGCCTGCCTGGCGGCGGGGCAGGCCGGCCTCGGGGTGGTCTGCCTGCCGCATTACCTGGCGGCGGCGGCCATCGCCCGTGGCGAACTGGTCAGGCTGTTCGCGGACTGGCAGGTGGCGCCCATGCCGCTGTATCTGGCCTTCGCGCCCAACCGTCACGTCAGCGCCAAGTTGCGGGTCTTCATCGACTGGGTGAGCGCGCTGGTCGCCGAGCGGGCCTGGCTGGAAACCCCAGGCGACGGCTGACGGGAGTCGAGGCCGGCGTGCTATGCTCGCCGCCCTCTTTTCACCGTCGAAACCCGCCTCCGCCATGAGCTCATCCCCCAGCAAGCCGGCCATCTACAAGGTCATCTTCGTCAACCAGGGCCAGGTCTTCGAGATCTACGCCAAGCAGATCTTCCAGAGCGATCTCTGGGGCTTCCTGGAGATCGAGGAGCTGGTGTTCGGCGAGCGCACCCAGGTGGTGGTGGATCCGAGCGAGGAAAAGCTCAAGGCGCAATTCGAAGGCGTGGTGCGCAGCTTCGTGCCCATGCACTCGATCATCCGCATCGACGAGGTGGAGCGCCTGGGCCAGCCCAAGATCAGCGAGGCCAAGGGCGGCACCAACGTCATGCCGTTTCCCATGCCCATGCCCGACAAGCCCTGAGAACCTGCCCAAAGTCCGCTGCGCGTCGGCCAAATGGCGTTGAAAATGGCTTCGGAATGCTCATTTACTACTTGTAAACTCCGCTTCCTCAGCCATTTCCGCCTTGTTTGTCTCTAGCTCGCAAGACTTTGAACAGGCTCTGCCGGGCTCGCCGTCAGTTCTGCGGCGGCTGGAAGGGATTAAGGTTGCCCGCGGTCTGCATGTCCTGCAGATAGTCGCGGAAGATCTGGCCCAGCACCTGGGTGGCCATCTCCAGCTCGTCACGGCGCATCTGGGCGCTGACCAGGTCGGCGGTATCCATGGCTTCGTCGTTGCCGTTGATGGCGGCCATCTTCAGCACGATGTAGGCCTGGATGTTGTTGGGCGGTACGCCCTCGCCGCGAAAGAACATGGTGCCAAGGCGATTCTGCGCATCGGCATTGCCCTTGAGCGAGGCCTGCTCGAACCACTGACGCGCCTGGTTGAGATCCTTCGGTGTCTGCTTGCCTTCGTAGTAGAAGTCGCCGAGTTCGTACTGCGCCTGGGAATCGCCGTCGTGGGCGATCTGCTGGCAGCGGGCGATCGCCTGCGCCAGGGCTTCGTTGGCCAGATTCAGGTTGCAACGGCTGGTGCTGGGGACGAGCAGCGAATTGCCGCCGGCCAGGGCGGCCAGGGGCATCAGAATCAGGGCTGCGCACAGGGTACGACCAGCGCGGTGCATGAAGCGCCTCCACAAGCGAGGCAGGTTCGGAGAACCCGGTCGGCGAAACGCGCCGACATCTCATTATGGGTCAAGCCGACGCACGCTTTCAAAACCTTTACGCGCAACGGCGGAACTTTTTTACCCGTGACGCCGGCCACTCAACTAGGTGTGAGGCCGGCAGGGCAGAGAGGTTCCACCAGCGAGACGAACGACACCTGTCAGACGAGTCCTAGTCCTTGAAGGTGGCGAAGGCACGCTCGGCGGCGTCCAGGGTGATGCGCAATTCCTCGTCGCCGTGGGCGATGGAGGTGAAGCCGGCTTCGAAGGCGCTGGGCGCCAGGTAGACGCCACCGTCCAGCATCAGGTGGAAGAAGCGCTTGAACCTCTCGCTGTCGCTGGCCATGACATCGCTGAAGGTGACGATGTCTTCGGCGCCGCTGAAGTAGAGACCGAACATCCCGCCCGCCTGGGTGGTGACGAAGGGCACACCGGCGGCATCGGCGCGGTCCTGCAGGCCCTGCAGCATCCGCGTGGTGTAGTCGGTCAGCTCGGCGTGGAAGCCGGGACGGCGGATCAGTTGCAGGGTGGTGAGGCCGGCGGCCATGGCCAGTGGATTGCCCGACAGGGTGCCGGCCTGGTAGACCGGGCCGAGCGGGGCGATCTTTTCCATGATCTCGCGCTTGCCGCCAAAGCAGCCCACCGGCATGCCGCCGCCAACGATCTTGCCGAAGGTGGTCAGGTCGGGACGGATGCCATAGTGCGCCTGGGCACCGCCCAGCGCGACGCGGAAGCCGGTCATGACCTCGTCGAAGATCAGCACCACGCCGTAGCGGTCGCAGAGGTGGCGCAGCCCTTCCAGGAAGCCTGGCGCGGGCGGTACGCAGTTCATGTTGCCGGCCACCGGCTCGACGATGATGCAGGCGATCTGGTCGCCGACGTTCGCCAGGGTTTCTTCCACTTCGCCCAGGTCGTTGTAGGCCAGGGTCAGGGTGTGCTGCGCGAAGGCCGCCGGGACGCCGGGTGAGCTGGGCACGCCCAGGGTCAGGGCGCCGGAGCCGGCCTTGACCAGCAGGCTGTCGGAGTGGCCGTGGTAGCAGCCCTCGAACTTGATGATGGTGTCGCGCCCGGTGTAGCCGCGCGCCAGGCGGATGGCGCTCATGGTGGCCTCGGTGCCGGAGCTGACCATGCGCACCATTTCCATGGACGGCACGATCTCGCAGATGAGGTCGGCCATGGTGGTTTCCAGGGCGGTCGGCGCGCCATAGGAGAGGCCGTGTTCCAGCTGGCGGCGCACGGCATCGAGCACGTCCGGATGGCTGTGGCCGAGGATCATCGGACCCCAGGAACCGACGTAGTCGACATAGCGCTTGTCATCCTCGTCGACGATGTAGGCGCCCTGGGCGTGCTTGAAGAACAGCGGCGTGCCGCCGACGCTCTTGAAGGCGCGGACCGGCGAGTTGACGCCACCGGGGATGTGGCGCTGGGCTTGGTCGAAGAGTTGCGCGGAGCGGGACATAGAGGTCTCCTTGAACGGGATCAGGCCGCGAACAGCCGGGCGAAGGCGCGCGCGCGGCGCTCCACCTCGCCCGCGTTGGCGGCGGCAAACAGACTGTGGACGACGGCGAGCAGATCGACGCCGTGGGCGAGCAGGTGCGGGGCGTTGTCCAGGGTGACACCGCCGATGGCGCAGACGGGCAGGGCGAAGCGGCGGCGGGCCTGGTCGAGCAATTCCAGGGGCGCTGGCGGGGCATCCGGCTTGGTGCTGGAGGCGAAGAACCGGCCGAAGGCCAGGTAGCTGACACCAGCCTGGACTGCAGCCTCGGCCAGTTGCAGGCTGGCGTGACAGGTGCCGCCGAGAATCGCCTCCGCGCCCAGTGCGGCGCGGGCCGCGACCAGGGAGCCGTCTTGCTGGCCCAGGTGCAGGCCGACGCCCAGCTGGCGGGCCAGGGCGAGGTCGTCATTGATGATCAGGTTGGCGCCATGCTGCTGGCAGAGCTCGGCCAGGGCGGCGGCTTCGTCCTGGCGGCGGCTGGCGTCGCCTGACTTGTCGCGGTACTGCACCAGCCGGGCTCCGCCCTGCAGCGCGGCTTCGACATAGGGCAGCAGGCGACCCTCGGCGAGCAGGGCGCTGTCGGTGATGGCATAGAGGCCGCGCAGCGGGCTCATGAGCAGAAATCCAGCGGCAGGCGGCGCGGCACGTACTGGCCGCGCCCGGGGCGTTCGGCGTCTCTCAGGGTGCGCCAGGTGTAGTCCAGGGCGCTGCGCACCGCACTGGGCAGGGCTTCGCCCAGCGCCAGGCGCCCGGCCAGGGTGCTGGCCAGGGTGCAGCCGGAGCCGTGGTAGCTGCCGGGCAGGCGCTGGCAGACGTGGGTCTCGCAGCCACCGGCACGGTCATAGAGGCGGTTGTGCACCTCGTGCTCCTCGCCATGACCGCCGGTGATCAGCAGGTGGGCGCAGAAGGGCAGCAGGCGCTCGGCGCACTCCTCTGGAGTGCCTTCGGGCAACTCGGCGAGGATGCGTGCCTCGGGCAGGTTGGGGGTGGCGATGGTGGCGCGCGGCAGCAGCCGCTCGCGGATGGCGTAGCCGACCTCGTCCTTGCCCAAGGCGCCGCCGCCACCGGCGCGCAGCACCGGATCGCAGACCAGGGGGACGCCGGGCAGGGACTCCATGATCTCCAGCACCGTCTCGACCATCTCCACCGAACCGAGCATGCCCAGCTTGACCGCCGCCACCGGCAGGTCGGCGATGATCGCCCGCGCCTGGGCCAGCACCCACTCGCGATCCAGCACCCGGAAGTCATGCACGTCGACGGTGTCCTGCACGGTCAGGGCAGTGACCGCCGGGGCGGCATGGCAACCCTGGGCGAGCAGGGCTTCGATGTCGGCCTGCAGCCCGGCGCCGCCACTCGGATCGTGGCCGGACAGGCAGAGGACGACAGGACGTTGGGGTTCGAGGGTCATGGGCGTCAGCCTAGCAAAGGGAAAAAGGGGCGCAGCGGCCGGGTGCCGCAGGGAGTGGCACCCTACAACGACCTTGCGCCCTGCGCCACCCGTTGACATGGGACCCGGATCGGGACGAAGGAACTCCGCGGCCGGTTGGGTAGCCGATATACTGCACCTTTGCTCGGGTAAGGCGGTTCTATGGCGTTGTGGCGGTTGTTGCGTGATTTCTTCCTGCGCCAACGGCGTGCCTACGGGACTGCCATCCTCTGCCTGCTGGGCGTCGGCCTGCTCAACCTGACGCTGCCCTGGTGGATCGGCAAGGCCATCGACGCCCTGCGCGCCGGCGAGCTGGATCAGACCGGCCTGCTCTGGCGCGTCGCCCTGATCGTGGCGGTCGGCTGTGGCCTCTATGTGCTCCGCTATCAGTGGCGGGTGCGCCTGTTCGGCACCTCCTACCAGGTCGGCGTGGAGCTGCGCGACGCCTTCTTCGCCAAGCTGGCGCGGCTGGACCCCGGCTTCTTCCAGTCCAGTCGCACCGGTGACCTGCTGGCCCGCGCCACCCAGGACATCGACGCCGTGGAGACCGCGGCCGGCGAAGGGGTGCTGGCCAGTTTCGATGGCATGCTGACCCTGCTGCTGGTGCTGCTGGCCATGTTCATCGGCATCGACGCGCCCCTGGCCGCCCTGGCGCTGTTGCCCTTTCCCTTCATGGCCTGGGGTTTCTATCGCGTGGCGCGGCGGGTGCAGCAGCGCTTCGGCCTGGCGCTGGCCGGCTTTTCCGCCCTCAACGACCGCACCCAGGAAGCCTTGAGCGGCCTGCGCATGCTGCGCCAGCATGCCTTGATCGAAGCCGAGCTGGACGACTTCGACGCCCGCGCCCGCAGCGTGGCCAAGGCCGACTACCAGGTGCAGCGCACCGAGGCGCGCTACGAGCCGATCATCTTCGTCGCCCTGAGTCTTGCCACCCTGCTGACCCTGGTCATGGGCAGCTGGCGCTATCTCGACGGCCACATCACCCTTGGCCAGCTGACCAGCTTCAGCCTCTATCTGGTGCAGCTGATCTGGCCGATGTTCGCCATCGGCTGGTGCTTCAACCTGCTGCAGCGCGGCGAGGCCGGGGCCCGCCGGCTGGAAGAGGTGTTCGCCGTCACCGAGCGCATTCGCGACGAGGGCACCCGGACGCCGCCGGACCAGGCCGATCTGTCGGTCTATATTCCGGCCTTCACCTATCCCCAGGCGCGTCAGCCGGCCTTGCAGGACGTGGTCATCGACCTGCCCGCCGGCGATACCCTGGGCATCGTCGGCGCCACCGGCAGCGGCAAGAGCACCCTGCTGCGCCTGCTGCTGCGCCAGTTTCCGCTGGAGCAGGGCAGCATCCGCTTGGGCGGGGTGCCGCTGGAGGAGTATCGGCTGGGCGATCTGCGCGCCCAGTTCGCCTATGTGCCCCAGGATCCCTTCCTGTTCGCTCGCACCCTGGGTGAGAACGTCGCCCTCAGTCGTCCCGATGCCACCGCCGGGGAGATCCGCGAAGCCCTGGACGCCGCCGCCTTCGCCACCGATCTGGCGGCGCTGCCGCACGGGCTGGATACGCCGGTGGGCGAGCGCGGCCTGACCCTCTCTGGCGGCCAACGCCAGCGGGTGGCCCTGGCCCGGGCGTTGCTCTCGCCCGCGCCCATCCTGCTGCTGGACGACACCCTCTCGGCGGTGGATACCGCCACCGAAGCCCGCTTGCTCAAGACGCTGGCCGGGCTGGAGGGACGTACCACACTGATCGTCAGCCACCGTCTCTCGGCCGTGCAGCACGCCGACGAGATCATCGTGCTCGACCAGGGCAGCCTGGTGGAGCGGGGTCGCCATGGCGAGCTGCTCGCCGCCGGGGGGCTCTATGCCCGACTGTGGAATCTTCAACAGGCGGAGGAGGCCAGCCAATGACCAGGACGCGCGTGCTTTCCCTGCTGCTCAAGCCGGTACTGGCCAATCCGCGCAAGCTGGCCGGCACCCTGGCGATCCTGGTCGTGGCCACGCTGTTCGACGTGCTGGGGCCCTGGCTGACCAAGCACTACCTGGACAACTACCTGGTGCCCCACGACCTGCGCCTCTGGCCGCTGGTGGGCCTGGTCGCCGCCTATGTGGTTTCCCAGGGCCTGGCCGCCTATGGCCGCTATCTGCAATCCCTGAGATTCGCCGAGATCGCCATGGACGTGGTGCTCCTGCAGCGGCGCCGGCTGTTCCGCCATGTGCTGAGCCTGCCGCAGAGCTTCCACGATCGTACCGCCACCGGCGAACTGGTGGCGCGGGTCACCAACGACACCGATGCCCTGCGCGAACTCTATGTGGCCTTCCTCGGCAACATGGTCGGCAACATCGTGCTGCTGATCGGCATCCTGGTGGCCATGGCGCTGCTCGACGTACGCCTGATGGCCATCGCCGTGCTGCTAATCCCGGCCGCGGTGCTGATCGTCTGGGCCTACCAGCGATACAGCGGCGCGGCGGCCATGGAGGTGCGGATGCTGCGCGCCGAGCAGAGCGCCCGCCTGGGCGAGGCCATCGGCGGCATGGGTCTTCTGCAGGCCTTCAACCAGACCGAGCGCTTCCGCCAGGATTTCCAGCGCCTCAACCAGGCCCAGTACGGTGCCCGCATGCGCACCATCCGCGTCTCCGGGTTGCTGCTGCGCTCGGCGCTGGATCTGGTCAGCGTGGCGGTGCTGGCGGTGCTGCTGCTGGTCTACGGGATGGGCCATCTGCAGGGCGGCGCCGAGATCGGTGTGCTCTATGCCTTCGTCACCTACCTGGGGCGGGTGACCGAGCCGCTGATGGACATCACCCAGAGATTCAACCTGTTCCAGCAGGCCACGGTGGCCGGCACCCGGCTGCTGCACCTGCTGGAAGAGAAGCCGGCATTGAGTGGCGAAGATGACCGGCCCATCGCGACCGCGCACTTCCACCTCGACGCGGTGCGTTTTCGCCATGCCGGCGCGGGTCACGACACCCTGCACGGCATCGACCTGGACATCGCTCCGGGCACCTTTCTCGGTATCGTCGGCCCCACCGGCAGCGGCAAGTCGACGCTGCTCGACCTGCTCGCCGGACTGCAACCGGTCACCGGCGGCCACCTCTGCCTGGACGGTCGCGAACTGGGCACGCTGACCCCGGAAGTGCTGGGCGCCGCCCTGGCCAGCGTGCCCCAGGAGCCCTTCATCCGTTCCACCAGTCTCAGGGACAACCTGCTGCTGGGCAGCCAGGTGTCGGATGCGCGGCTGCGCGAGGCCCTGGCTGCCGCCCATATGGACGACCTGGTGGCGCGGTTGCCGGAAGGCCTGGATACCCTGCTGGGCGAGCGTGGCTTCACCCTGTCCACCGGCGAGCGGCAACTGCTGGCGCTGGCCCGGGCGCTGCTGCGCGAACCCAAGGTCCTCTTGCTCGACGAGGCCACCGCCAGCATCGACAGCGCCACCGAGGCGCGGCTGCAGGGGGCGCTGGACGAGTTGCGTGGCCAGGTCACCCTGATCGTGGTGGCGCACCGGTTGTCCACCATCCGCCATGCCGATCGCATCCTGGTGCTGCGTGATGGCCGCAAGGTGGAGGAGGGCAGTCACGAGGCCTTGCTGCAGCGGCCCGACGGCCATTATCGCCGGCTGTGGGAACAGCATGCCCAGGGTGACAAACCCCTATGAGCCGTCACAGCCGTTGTCACCCAGGGGTGTTAGGGTGTCAGCTATAGCCAGCGCCCCAACAAGGAAACCTGCATGACCTCCGTATCCGAGGATTTCACCGCCGTTGCCACCGCCAGCGAGGCGGTCGACCGTCTTGCGGCTCTGCACGACGAGGCCACCCAGGCCCTGGGTGCCGCCCTCAAGCGCTATCTCAAGGATCGCGTCGAACCCAGCGCCGCCGAGCGCGAGCTGTTCCGCTATCCCGAGATCCGCATCCGCTACCGCGCGCCCGGCGTGCCGCCGGCCACCACCCGCGCCTACGCCAAGATCCAGCTGCCCGGCACCTATGTGGCCACCGTGACCCATCCGGCGGCCTTCCGCGGCTATCTGCTGGAGCAGCTCGAACCCCTGATGCGCGACTACGACCTCCAGGTCGAGATCGGTCGCAGTCGCCAGGACATCCCCTATCCCTATGTGGTGGAGCAGGGCGACGAACTGGCCGGCAGTGGCGTGACCGCCGCCGAGCTGGCGCGGGTCTTCCCCAGCACCGATCTCTCCGCGGCCCACGATGACATCGCCGACGGCCACTATGACTGGGAGCGCATCGATCCGCTGCCGCTGGCGCTGTTCGACGCCGCCCGCACCGATTTCTCGCTGAGACGCATCGTCCACTACACCGGCAGCGACTGGCGTCACGTGCAGCCCTGGATCCTGCTCACCAACTACCATCGCTACGTCGACCAGTTCATCCAGCATGGCCTGGAGCAACTGCGCAACGATCCGCGCTTCGAGCGTCTGGTCCTGCCGGGCAATGTCGTCATCGAGCGCGACATGGATCCCAGCGAGGCCCAGGCGGTCATCGCCGCCATCGCCTGGCACCGCTTCCAGATGCCGGCCTACCACCTGATCGCGAGCGACGGCCATGGCGTTACCCTGGTCAATATCGGCGTCGGCCCATCCAATGCCAAGAACATCACCGACCACCTGGCGGTGCTGCGCCCACACTGCTGGCTGATGATCGGCCACTGTGGCGGCCTGCGGCAGTCGCAGACCATCGGCGACTACGTGCTGGCCCACGCCTACATGAGACGCGACGGCATCCTCGACCGTGTGGTGCCACCGCACATCCCCATCCCGGCGCTGGCCGAGGTGCAGGTGGCGCTGCAGGAAGCCGCCGCCAGCGTCACCGGCGAACGCGGGGAGGCGCTCAAGCGTCGCCTGCGCACCGGTACGGTACTGACCTACGACGACCGCAACTGGGAGCTGCGCTGGGCCCAGGAACGCCCGCTGATCAACCTGGCGCGCGCGGTGGCGGTGGACATGGAAAGCGGCACCATCGCCGCCCAGGGCTATCGCCTGCGGGTACCCTACGGCACCCTGCTGTGCGTGTCCGACAAGCCCCTGCACAGCGAGATCAAGCTGCCGGGCTCGGCCAACGCCTTCTATGCCCGCGCGGTGAGCCAGCACCTGGCCATCGGCATCGCCGCCCTGGACCAGCTGCGCACCCAGCTCGACTCCCTGCACTCGCGCAAGCTGCGCAGCTTCGACGAGCCGCCGTTCCGCTAAGGCGCTGGGGTTGGGGTTGGGCGTGTTGGGCTTCGTTGCGCTCAACCCAACCTACGGCGAGGCGCCTGAATCGAAGGTGGCCTGGCATCGCTCGGATGACCCCCTCTCCCCCTGGGAGAGGGTTGGGGTGAGGGCGTACTCAGGCACCGAACGCCCCAGTGGAAAAGGCTGCGCCGTTTTCCACGCTAGGGTGCCATGCCCGAGATGACGCAACTCCATCGCCAACGCCCGACGATGACGTCGTCCGGCCTCCTGATTTCCCCCTGTCATCGCCCTCCAGGAACATCTCGGCGCCCGCTCCGGTCGGTTGCAGGAGAGGGGTGAGTCCGCACGCGTCACCGTTCGGTAAAGATCATGGATTTAACATTGATCTTCAGGGCGTCTGGCCCTAAAGTTCGCGCCCGAACGTCCATGCTGGAAACGATCCATCCGGCTCAAGTACCGACGACGAGACAGCGAGGTCAACGCCAGTACGCGTTGACCTTTTTGCTTTCGGCGATGTGCCTTGGGAAGTAGGCGAACCAAAGTGGGGAAACGGATTAGGCGTTCAGAACACCCCCTCCTTCAATTTGTTCTGCCCATCGGGAGTCCGACGCATGTCCATCAAGGTCGAAGATTACTATTCTCGCGAAACCTTCCAGAAGATGAAGGCCTTCGCCGACCAGCAGGAAACCCCCTTCGTCGTCATCGACACCGCCACCATCGGCCGGGCCTATGACGATCTCGTTGGCAACTTCCCGTTCGCCAAGATCTATTACGCGGTCAAGGCCAACCCGGCCATCGAGATCACCGAGTTGCTGCGCGACAAGGGCTCGAACTTCGACATCGCCTCCATCTACGAGCTGGACAAGGTGCTGTCCACCGGTGTCGAGCCGGAGCGCATCAGCTACGGCAACACCATCAAGAAATCCAAGGACATCCGCTACTTCTACGAGAAGGGCGTGCGCATGTTCGCCACCGACTCCGAGGCTGACCTGCGCAACATCGCCAAGGCCGCCCCGGGCTCGCGCATCTATGTGCGGATCCTCACCGAAGGCTCCAACTCGGCCGACTGGCCGCTGTCGCGCAAGTTCGGCTGCCAGCCCGACATGGCCCTGGATCTGCTGATCCTGGCCCGTCAGCTGGGCCTGGAGCCCTATGGCATCTCCTTCCACGTCGGCAGCCAGCAGCGCGACATCGACGTCTGGGACGCCGCCATCGCCAAGGTCAAGGTGATCTTCGAGCGTCTCAAGGAAGAAGACGGCATCACCCTGAAGATGATCAACATGGGCGGTGGCTTCCCGGCCAACTACATCCATCGCACCAACAGCCTGGAGACCTATGCCGAGGAGATCATCCGCTTCCTCAAGGAAGACTTCGGCGACGAGCTGCCGGAAATCATCCTGGAGCCGGGCCGCTCGCTGATCTCCAACGCCGGCATCCTGGTCAGCGAAGTGGTGCTGGTGGCGCGCAAGTCGCGTACCGCCGTCGAGCGCTGGGTCTATACCGACGTGGGCAAGTTCTCCGGCCTGATCGAAACCATGGACGAATCCATCAAGTTTCCGATCTGGACCGAGAAGAAGGGCGAGATGGAAGAAGTCGTCATCGCCGGGCCGACCTGCGACAGCGCCGACATCATGTACGAGCACTACAAGTACGGCCTGCCGCTGAACCTGGCCAGCGGTGACCGCCTGTACTGGCTGTCCACCGGCGCCTACACCACCAGCTACAGCGCGGTGGAATTCAACGGCTTCCCGCCGCTGAAGGCCTTCTACCTCTAAGGGCTTTCCGCGTCGATCGAGCCCGCGTCCCGCCAGGGACGCGGGCTTTTTCATGCCTGGTGAAAAGCGCTGTGTCAGGCGCTTTTCCGTATTGTTAAGAATAATTTACATTCGCTATGGATTTGATAATCGTTTGCAAATAGAATCGCGCCGCATTCACATAAGGAGGCGGCTCGCCATCATGTCCAAGGAAATGTCCTCGCTGTCCCAGCGTCGTCTGCTGGTTTCTACCTTCAGTGTCGCCGTCGCTTCGCTGTCCCTCGGGGCGCAGGCCCAGGACGCCAAGGAGCCGGTGACCCGCCTGGAAAGTCTGACCATCGAAGGTCAGGCGCAGCAGGAAGGCTTCAAGGCCGAGCAGTCCGCCTCGCGCAAGTACACCGCGCCCCTGCTGGACACCCCGCAGACCGTGACGGTGGTGCCGGCGCAGGTCATCCAGGATCAGCAGGCTCTGAGTCTGAGATCGGTGCTGTCCAACGTGTCCGGCATCACCTTCAACGCCGGCGAGGGTGGTGGCGGCTCCGGCGACAGCATCAATATCCGCGGCTTCAGCGCCAACTCGAACATCCAGATCGATGGCCTGCGCGACAGCACCCAGACCAACCGCACCGACACCTTCAACCTGGAATCGGTCGAGGTCATCAAGGGCCCCAATTCGGTGTTCGGCGGCGCCGGCACCACCGGTGGCTCCATCAACCTGATCAGCAAGAAGCCCCAGGAGCGCCAGTTCACCCGCATCGGCGCGGGCCTCGGCACCGACAGCTATCGCCGCCTGACCCTGGACACTAACCAGCCGCTGCAGGGCGTGGGCACCGACAGCGCCTTCCGGCTGAACCTGATGGCCCACGAGAACGATGTGCCCGGCCGCGACCAGATTGATCGCGAGCGCTGGGGCATCGCGCCGTCGCTGGCCCTGGGCCTGTCGGACGATACCCGCCTGACCCTGAGCTACTTCCACCAGACCGACAACAACCAGCCCGACTACGGGGTGCCGGCGCTCAACGGCAAGCGCCTGGGCGGGGTGGATCGCGATGCCTATTTCGGCTTCCAGAACATCGACAAGGAAGACATCAACAACAATGTCTTCACCGTGGAGCTGGAGCATCGCTTCAACGACAACCTGAGTCTGCAGAACCTGACCCGCTACAGCCGCATCGAGCGCGACGTGGTGATCTCGGCGTCCCACGTCAACCTGGGTGGCGTCGCCGCGGGCCGCTATCGCCCGGCCGGTCCCCAGGGCTATGGCCGCGACGTGACCTCGGAGATGTGGATCAACCAGACCAACCTGACCGGCAACGTCGATACCTTCGGCCTGGGGCATTCCTTCGTCCTGGGCGCCGAGTTCTCCCGCGAGGACTACGACCGCGACACCTACAGCTATGGCCTGACCTTCCCCGCTGCCGGCTACTCCCTGGCCGCGCCGCCGGAGCGCTATGACGGCGCCACCGACAAGCAGACCTCGGCCATCGCCAACAACGTGCTGATCGACAAGGCGCTCTATGCCTTCGACACCATCGCCCTCAACGACTACTGGGATCTGAACCTGGGTCTGCGCTACGACTGGTTCGACGGCGACAGCGATACCACCCCGGTTGCCAACGGCGTGCGCGGCAGCAAGACCCGCCTGAGTGCCGATGACGCCAAGCTGAGCGGGCGCGCCGGCCTGGTGTTCAAGCCGGCGCCGAACGGCCGGGTCTACGTGGCCTATGGCACCTCCTTCAATCCCTCGGCGGAAAGTCTGACCTCCACCGGCGCCGGTCTGAGCGCGGCCAACCAGGATCTGGGTCCGGAAAAGAACAAGACCTGGGAACTGGGCACCAAGTGGGAATTCCTCGACAAGCGCCTGGAGCTGGACGGCGCCCTGTTCCGCGTCGAGAAGAGCAATGCCCGGGAGACCCTGGCCGATGGCAGCACCGCCCTGGCCGGCAAGCAGCGCGTGCAGGGCATCGAACTGGGCGCCACCGGGCGGATCACCCCGCAGTGGAATGTCTACGCCAACTTCACCTTCCTCGACAGCGAGACGCTCAAGGCCGCCGACACCCTGGACGGGCGCAATCGCGAAGGCCAGGCCCTGGCCAACACCCCGCCGCGTTCGCTCAATCTCTGGACCACCTATGAGCTGCCGGCCGGTTGGCGGGTGGGCTATGGCGCCCGCTATGTCAGCGAGCGCAACGTCACCTCCAGCAACGACGGCGCCAAGCTCGACGACTACTGGCTGCACAACGCCATGGTCGGCTATCGCGTCAATCGCAACGTCGACCTGCAACTCAACGTCAACAACGTCTTCGACAAGGACTATGTGGAGCGGGTGCGCTCGCAACTGGGCGTGAGCACGAGATCGTCGGCCATCGAATACGGCGATGCCCGTTCCGCCATCCTGACCGCGACCTACAGCTTCTGAGGTCGCCTGCAGCAACCGAAGCCCTGCCTGCGCAGGGCTTTCGGCGTTAGAGGGAATCACCATGATGATCAGCGTTCCGGGCGTGCTGACGCCCGAGCAGGTAGGGGAGTGCCGCCAGCGGCTGGAGGCGGCGGCCTGGGCCAATGGCCGGCACACGGCCGGCTTCCAGTCGGCCATGGCCAAGGACAATCTGCAGCTGCCGGCGGACGAGCCGGCGGCGCGCGCGGTGGGCGAGCTGATCCAGCAGGCGCTGGCGCGGCATCCGCTGTTCGTCGCCGCGGCGCTGCCGGCACGGGTGTTTCCGCCGCTGTTCAATCGCTACCAGGGCGGCCAGTCCTTTGGCCTGCACGTGGACAATGCCCTGCGGCCGCTGCCGGATGGCAGCGGCTACCTGCGCACCGATCTGTCGGCCACGCTGTTCTTCTGCGAGCCGGACGAATACGACGGGGGCGAACTGGTGGTGGAAGACACCTATGGCGCCCACAGCGTCAAGCTGGCGGCGGGCGATCTGATCCTCTATCCGGCCAGCAGCCTGCACCGGGTGCTGCCGGTCACCCGAGGCGCGCGGCTGTGTTCCTTCTTCTGGATCCAGAGCCTGGTGCGCGATGCCGGTCAGCGCGGCCAGCTGTTCGAACTCGACCAGGGCATCCAGCGAGCGGCCGCCGAGCTGGGGCAGGGCCATGAGGCCTGCCTGCAGCTGACCGGCGTCTATCACAACCTCCTGCGCCAATGGGCTCAGCCCTGATCCGCAGAGGCCTCTTCCAGCTGCACAGCCTGCTGGGCCTGGCCGCAGGTCTGGTGCTGGTGGTGCTGGGCGTGACGGGGGCGCTCTACAGCTTTCAGCTGGAGTTGCTGGAGCTGCTCAATCCGCCGCCGACCGCCGCGACGCCGGATCGGCGTCCGCTGACGCTGCCGGAGGTGCGGCAGCGCCTGCTCGCTCCGGGCCAGGAATTGAGCTTCGTCTCCAGCATGGCCGGGGAGGGCTACGGCCTGCTCGGCCTGGCACCGGTGAAGGGTCAGGGCCGGGGCGAGGTGCAGCTGTTCGATCGCTACACGGGCGAAGTACTGACGGCGCCTCGCGGCCAGGGGTTCTTTCGCCTGATCCTGGACCTGCACCGCTCCCTGGCCCTGGGGCCGGTCGGCAAGGCCCTGACCGGCGCCGCCACCCTGATCCTGCTGGTGCTCTGTCTGTCCGGCCTCTACCTGCGCTGGCCGCGCCAGGTTCGGCGCTGGCGCACCTGGCTGACCCTGGACTGGCGGCGCCAGGGGCGCAGTTTCCATTGGGACCTGCACGCCGTGGCCGGCACCTGGTGCCTGCTGCTCTATCTGCTGGCGGCGCTGACCGGCCTCTACTGGTCGTACGGCTGGTACCGTGAGGCCGGCGAGCGCCTGCTGGGCGCCGCCCCGGAGCCCCGGATCTCGGGGGTGGTGGCGCGCCAGGACGTGGACCTGGACGCGCTCTGGCGAAGCTTTCGGCAGGAGACCGGCGGACGGGTGGAAGGCTACGGCCTGCTGCTGCCCAATCCGGCGCGCAAGGTCAGCCATCCCACCCTCTGGTACCTGCCCGACGATGCCGAGCATGTCCGTGCCCTCAATCGCATCGTCTTCGACAGCGCGGGGCGGGTGCTCGATCATCGCCGCTACCGCGAGCAGCCGCTGGGCGCTCGGTTGCTGCTCAGCGTCTATGCCCTGCATTCGGGCGAATACTTCGGCCTGGCGGGGCGGGTGGCCCTGCTGCTCGCCAGCCTGGCCATGCCGCTGTTCATGGTGACCGGGCTCTGGCTCTATCTGGATCGCCGGCGCAAACGCCGCCAGGCGCGCCAGGCGCAAAGCGGGCTGACACCGGCCGCGGCGGGCGCCGCCGACTGGCTGATCGGCTACGCCAGCCAGAGTGGCCAGGGCGAGGCGCTGGCCTGGCAGGCCGCCAGCCAGTTGCAGGCGGCGGGACTGAGCGCCGAGGTGGTCGCGCTGGGGCGGCTCTCGGTCGAGCGGCTGCAGCGGGCCACCCGGGCGCTGTTCGTCGTCGCCACCCACGGCGACGGCGAGGCCCCGGATGCCGCGCGCGGCTTCGAGCGACGTCTGCTGACCCAGGCAGCCGCGCTGCCGGGCCTGAACTATGGGCTGCTGGCCCTGGGCGACCGGCGCTATCCGGCCTACTGCGCCTTCGCCCAACGGCTGGATACCTGGCTGGGTGGGCAGGGCGCCCGGCCGCTGTTCGCCCCGGTGGAGGTGGACAATGGCGACGCCCAGGCGCTTGCGCTCTGGCAGGCTCAGCTCCAGGCCCTGGGCGCCGCGCGTGCCGAGGCACCGCCCGAGCGTCCGCTGCAGTCCTGGCAACTGGCGTCGGTGCAGCGGCTCAATGCCGGCAGCCCCGGTGGAGCGGTCTTCGAGCTGCAGCTGTTGCCACCGCCCGGGAGCAGCTGGGCACCCGGCGATATTCTCGAGATCGCGCCACGCCAGCGTGCCGAACGGGTGGCGGCCTGGCTGTCGTCCCTGGGTCTGGCTGCGGACAGTGTGGTGACGCGCGAGGGCTTCACCCAGACCCTCGCCGTGGCCCTGGAAACCCTGCTGCTGCCGGAAGACCAGACCGCGCTGCGGGGGCTGGACGCCCAGGCCCTGCTCGACACCTTGAAGCCCCTCGCCGTGCGCCAGTACTCGATCGCCTCGCTGCCCGGCGAAAGGCCGTTGCGGCTGCTGGTGCGCCAGGCGCGCAAGACGGATGGCCGCCTGGGCATCGCCTCCGGTTGGCTGACCACGGCGCTGCAGCCGGGTGACGTCGTGGAGGCGCGGCTCCGCGTCCATCCCGGCTTCCGACCACCGCTGGACGAACGGCCGCTGATCCTGATCGCCGCCGGTACCGGGCTGGCCGGGGTGCGCCCGCTGCTGGCGGCACGTATCGCCGCCGGGCACAGGCGCAACTGGCTGCTGTTTGGCGAACGCACGGCAGCGCACGATGATTTCTACGGCACTGAATTGCAGGCCTGGCAGGCACGGGGCGAACTGGCCCGGCTGGACCGGGTGTTCTCGCGGGACGGCGACGGCTATGTGCAGGACCGCCTGCGGGCGCAGCGCGAGCTGCTACTGGACTGGCTGGCGGCGGATGCCGTGATCATGGTCTGCGGCAGCCTGCCGGGCCTGGGGCGCGGCGTCCAGGCCACGCTGCAGGCGCTACTTGGCGAGGCTGAGGTCCAGCGCCTGATCGATCAAGACCGCTACCGCCGCGATCTCTATTAGACCTGGACCTAGGCGCGGGCGATGCACCAGACGCCGGCACCGATCAGCACCACGCCGGCCAGCTTGCCGAGGGTCACCGGGTCCTGGCGAAAGCCGGCCCAGCCGAAGTGATCCAGGCTCAGCGACATGGCCAGCTGTCCGGCGATCACCAGTGCCATGAACAGGGTGGCGCCGATGCGCGGACCGGCGAAGGCGGCCATGGCGATAAAGAACATCCCCAGCAGGCCGCCGCACCAGTGCCACCAGTGCAATTCGCGCAGGGCACCCAGGGTGGGGACGCCACGCTGCCAGAGGGTCAGGCCCAGCAGGGCGAGCAGGCCGACCATGAAGGAAATGGACGCCGCGGCGAAGACGCTGCCGAGGTGCCGGGCCAGTTGGCCGTTGATGCCGGCTTGCAGCGGCAGGCAGGCACCGGCGATGAAGGGCAGGACGAGCAGCCACCAGACGGGCATCGACAGGACTCCAGGTGAAAAGGGGCGCGCAGTATGCCCCAGGGTTGGGCGAAACAGTCGTGGCGACGATTTCCGGTAGCTGTCCCTGACGCCTGTATTCAGCCGAAGGCCCCCGCAGGGGGCCGTGTCAGCGCGGATTCAGGGATGATCGCTGGGGACTGGACGACGAGGGCTGGGCGAGGGTGGCCCTGCCGCTCACTGCCTAGAAACCGTCGATGGGAATCTTCAGGTAACGGCGGCCATTGGCCTCGGCCGGCGGCAGGGTGCCGGCGCGGATGTTCACCTGGATGGCCGGCAGGATCAGCGTCGGCATGGACAGGGTGGCGTCGCGGCGGGTACGCAGGGCGACGAAAGCGTCTTCGTCCACGCCATCGCGGACGTGGACGTTGAGGGCGCGCTCTTCACCCACGGTGGTCTCGTGGCGCGCTTCGCGGCCGGCGGGCGGATAGTCGTGGCACAGATAGAGGCGGGTGGCCTCGGGCAGGGTCAGCAGCCGGCGGATCGAACGATAGAGGTCGCGGGCGCTGCCACCCGGGAAGTCGCACCGCGCCGAGCCGACATCGGGCATGAACAGGGTGTCGCCGACGAAGACATGGTCTTCCTCCACCTGGTAGGCCATGTCGGCCGGGGTGTGGCCGGGCACGTGCAGGGCGCGGGCGCTCAGGGCACCGATATGGAAGACCTCGTCGGGCTGGAACAGGTGATCGAACTGGGAGCCGTCGAGGCGGAATTCCGCTTCCAGGTTGAAGACGTCCTTGAAGGCGCCCTGGACGCGGCGGATGCCTTCGCCGATGGCGATGCGGCCGCCCAGCTGCCGCCTTAGATAGGGCGCGGCGGAGAGGTGGTCGGCGTGGGCATGGGTCTCCAGCAGCCACTCCACGGTCAGCCCCTGGTCGCGCACGAAGCGGGCGACGCGATCCGCCGACAGGGTGGCGGTGCGGCCCGAATGCGGATCGTAGTCCAGCACCGAGTCGACGATGGCGCAGCGGCTGCCGGGTGCCTCGTAGATCACATAGGTGAAGGTGGACGTGGTGGCGTCGAAGAAGGGTTCGATGCGCGGAGTCATGACCGGGCCTCGTGAAGAGATGGGATGTCCCACCTTAACACGGGGCTCCGCCGCTCCGCGGCGTGCCTCGTCGCCGCAGGTCGTATGGCCTACAGCAGACCGTTCGTCGCCAGACTGCGGAATTGCAACGGCTGCAACAGGATGTTTCGATACCTCCGAGGTAACGTGCGCCGGTCAAGTGCTGTTGCATCGAGGTCAAGCGTGTCTACAACCGGATCCCTGGCCAAGTCGGCGGCGCAGCCCCTGCGATTCGCTCTGGTCGGTGCTGTGGCCACCGGAGTCCACATGGCCATCGCTGCCATGCTGTTGGGGATGTGGAGCTGGCCAGCCTATCTTGCCAACCTGGGCGCCTTCCTGGTCGCTTTCGGCGTTTCCTATCTGGGTCACCGCTATCTGACCTTCGCCCGTGCCGGCTCGCCATGGCGCTTCCTGCCGGTGGCGCTGGCCGGCTTTGGCCTCAACAACCTGCTGCTGACCGGTCTGCTTGCCTGCGGGGTGCCGGCCCTCTATGCGCTGCTTGCCGCCACCGCCCTGGTGCCGGTGTTCAGCTATCTGCTGTCATCCCTGTGGGTGTTCCGATGAGCGATGCCGTGAAGCTTTCCCTGGTGGTGCCGGTCTTCAACGAAGAACTGGCTATCGGGCTTTTTTACCAGGCGGTCTGCCTCCATCCCGAGTTGTCGCGGCACGATCTGGAGCTGTTGTTCGTCGACGATGGCAGCCGCGACGGCAGTGCCCGAGTGCTGGAGCGCCTGCACCGAGAAGATCCGCGAGTGGTGCTGCTGCAGCTGTCGCGCAATTTTGGTAAGGAGGCGGCGCTCTTCGCTGGCATCGAGCACGCCAAGGGGGACGTGGTGGTGCCGCTGGACGTGGATCTACAGGACCCTTTGGACGTCATCCCGCGATTGCTCGAACAGTGGCAGCAGGGCGCCGACGTGGTGCTGGCCAAGCGTGTCAATCGCAGCAGCGACAGCCCCCTCAAGCGGCTGACCGCCAAGGGCTTCTATCGCCTGCACAATCGCATCGCCCAGACGCCCATCGAAGAGAACGTCGGCGACTTCCGGCTGATGAGTCGTGAGGTGGTGGACGCCATCCGCGAGCTGCCCGAACGCAACCTGTTCATGAAGGGCATCCTCTCCTGGGTGGGTTTCGACACCCGGGTGGTGGAATACGAGCGCGCGCCGCGCAGTGCCGGCTCAAGCAAGTTCAACGGCTGGAAGCTGTGGAATCTGGCGCTGGAGGGCTTCACCTCCTTCAGTACCGTGCCGCTGCGACTCTGGACCTATCTGGGGGGCTTCGTCGCCCTGGTGTCCCTGGCCTACGCCGGCTATCTGATCTTCGAGAAACTGGCCTTTGGCAACCGGGTACCTGGTTATCCCTCGTTGATGACCGCCATCCTGTTCTTTGGCGGCGTGCAGCTAATCGGCATCGGTGTGCTGGGTGAGTACATCGGGCGCATCTATATCGAGACCAAGCGGCGACCGCGCTATGTGCTCAAGCTCGGAGCGAAGCGCGACGGCTAATACCGCGCCTGCTGCATCTCCCTCAGGCGACTCAGGGTGCGGCGGAAGGGGAATTCCAGAAAGCCGCGGGTGTACAGCTGCTCCAGGGGCACGGCGGCGTCCAGGTAGAGCGGGCGGCGGCGGTCGTAGGCTTCGTCGACCAGGGCGATGAAGCGGCGCACGGCGTCGTCCTGGGGTGCCAGGCGGGGCAGTTCGCGGTCGCCGGCGAGGACCCGCGTCGCGCCGTCTTCGGTGCCGCGGGCGATCCGGCCCGCGCGGGGATCGCCGGACAGGCAGGGGACGTTGCCCAGCAACAGGGCGGGGAAGCGGGTACAGAGATCGATGTAGTCGGTGGTGGCCCAGGCGCCCTGGCAGAGCACGGCGAAGTCCAGCCAGATCGCGCTGGAGGCCCGCTGCACCACGGGCAGGGGGCGCTCGCCGAGTATCAGGGGCGCGGTCGTCACGGCTTCCCCCGGGGTGAGGCGGGCAAAGGTCGTGGCGAGGGCGGTGGGATCGTCCACCCAGAAGCGCGGTTCGGCTTGGCCTTCGTGCAGGCGGTGGTCCTGGCCGCCGTCCACCTCCAGCACGTCCAGTCGCGCCTGCAGCGCGGCGATGGCGGGCAGCAGGCGCTCGCGATTGAAGCCGCCGGCATAGAGCTGCTCGGGCGGCTGGTTGGAGGTGACCACCAGCACCAGGCCCTGGTCCAGCAGTGCGCGCAACAGGCCGCCCACCAGGATGGCGTCGCCGATGTCGCTGACGAAGAGTTCGTCGAAGCACAGCACCCGCACCTCGGTAGCCAGTTCCCGGGCCAGCACCTGCAGGGGATCGCGGGTGCCGCTGAGCTGGAACTGCCGCTGGTGCACCCAGCGCATGAAGTGATGGAAGTGCTGGCGGCGGGCGGGCACCGGCAGGCTGGTGTGGAACAGGTCCAGCAGCCAGGTCTTGCCACGCCCCACCGGTCCCCAGAGATAGAGACCGCGTGCCGGACGCCCGGCCAGCAGGTCGGCGTGACAGGCGTCCAGCTGGCGCGCAGCGGCTTCCTGAGCGACATCGGGCAGGCGGTCGCCCTGGGCCAGGGCCCGGCGGTAGGCGGCGAGGGGGGAAAGGGCATTGGACATGGCCGCCACTCTAGCGCCCGTGCTGGCAGCAGACCATGCCCCGGCGGAATGACGTGAGTCCTTTATAGCGTTTGAAGGCCGGCCGCGGCGGTTCGATAGTGCGAGACGACCCTGCCGGACGCCGCCGGCACCCGCTTTCATCTCTGCCTGGAGCCCCGTCATGGCCGCCGATTCGACCCTGCACCTCGCCCACTGCCTCGCCTCCGTGGGCGTCTCCGAGATCCTCAAGATCACCGAGCGGGCCAACGCCCTGCGCCGCCAGGGCGCCGATCTGCTGGTGCTGGGTGCGGGCGAGCCAGACTTCGATACCCCGGAGCACATCAAGGAAGCGGCGATCCAGGCCATCCGCGCCGGTCAGACCAAGTACACGGTGCTGGACGGCAGTCCGGCGCTCAAGGAGGCCATCCGCCGCAAATTCGCGCGGGAGAACGACCTGGTGTTCGCCCAGGACGAGGTGACCGCCTCGGCCGGTGCCAAGCAGGTGATCTTCAACGCCATGATGGCGACCCTGGACGCGGGTGACGAGGTGATCATCCCCGCTCCCTTCTGGGTGACCTATGCCGACATCGTCACCATTCTCGGCGGCACGCCGGTGGTGCTGCCGTGCCGTGAGGAGGATGGCTTCCGCCTGACTGCCGCGGCCCTGGAGGCGGCCATCACCCCGCGCACCCGCTGGGTGATGCTCAACTCGCCGTCCAACCCCTCGGGGGCGGCCTATGGCGAGGAACACTATCGCCCGCTGCTGGAGGTGCTGCTGCGCCATCCGCAGGTCTGGCTGATGGTTGACGACATGTACGAGCACATCCTCTACGACGGCTTTCGCTTCGTCACCCCGGCGGCGCTGGAGCCACGGCTGCGCGAGCGGACCCTGACCATCAACGGCGTCTCCAAGGCCTATGCCATGACCGGTTGGCGCCTGGGCTATGCCGGTGGACCCAAGGCGCTGATCCAGGCCATGGCCAGTGTGCAGAGCCAGGTGACCTCCTGCCCCTGCTCGGTCAGCCAGGCCGCGGCCATCGCCGCCCTGGACGGGCCGCAGGACATCGTACGCGAGCGCTGCGAGCTGTTCCGCGAGCGACGGGATCTGGTGGTGGATGCCTTGAACGCGGTGCCGGGTCTGTCGGCGCGGCGGCCCGAGGGGGCCTTCTATGTCTACGCCAGTTGCGCGGGGATATTGGGTCGGCGGACTCCGGGCGGGGAGGTGATCGACAGCGACACGGCCTTTGCCCGCTACCTCATGGATGAAGGCGGGGTGGCGGTGGTGCCAGGCTCGGCCTTTGGCCTGGCGCCTTACTTCCGGGTTTCCTACGCCACCTCGCACGAGGTGCTGGAGGAAGCCTGCCGCCGGATCGCCGAAGCGACCCGGCGGCTGCTGGCCTGATCAGCCGGCCGGCGGGGTGTCCAGGGTCTGCAGCGAGTTGGCGTCGGCGCCCACGGCGCTGACCCGGAAGGCACGCCCCTGGGCATTGGCCACCAGCTCGCCGCGCACTGCCACGTTCTGACCCGGCTTGAGCAGGGCTTGCAGGCGCAGGGCTTCATGGGGCGGCAGGCGCAGGGCGGTACCGTCCTGCAGCAGGGCGCCGTTCACGTCGCCACGGGGACCGTGCAGCAGCTGGACGATCTGGCCCTGGAGGCTGTCGCCATCGCGCTCGGCGCCAGGTGCCGGGGGCGCCGGCGGACGGCGACCGCCCACGCGATCCGGGCCTTCATCGGTGACCGTCTTGCCGGTCTGGACATTGGTCAGAGAGACCGCCTGGACCAGTGGCAGGCTGGCGGCGCGCAGGCCGGCGACGTTGATGCTGTCACCCGGCTTGAAGGTGGCGGCCAGTTGCTCGGACAGGTGCGGCGGGGTGTTGACCTCGGTGCCGTCGGCGAGGATCAGGCCATCGATATCGCCCCGGGGATTGAGCAGGAACTGCTTGAGCTGGCCCTGCTGGGTGGGAATCTGGGCGCTGGCCGCGGTGGTGGTGGCGGTGCTGCCGGCGGGTGCGGTCTGTGCCAGGACGAGGCCGCTGACGGACAGCAGGGCGAAGGTCCCGATCACGAGGGTTTGGGTCTTGGTAGGCATGGATGACTCCTGCGGTGGTTGACGATTAGGCTATTGCAGGGGCTGTGCCAACTTTTATTTTATATATAAATCAATAGGTTGAGATTTACAGTGGCCGTCCGGGCCAGGCATTGCGTCCGGCTGGCGGACAGGTCTGTCGGCAAAGCGGACAGCCTAGGCGGGGCTGTCGTCTGCGCCGACACCCAGGCCCAGCCGACTCAGCTTGGTATAGAGCAGCTGGCGATGGATGCCCAGGCGGCGGGCCGCTTCGGCCCGATTGCCGCCGCTGCGCTGCAGGGCGCGCTCGATCAGCAGGCGTTCCAGGCGCGCGGTGGCTTCGGCCAGGGTCTCCTCCGGCCAGCTGGCGTCGATGGCTAACTCATCCGGCGTCTCGCCCTGCAGGAAGGCAAGGTCGGCGGCGACGATGCGCTCGCCCTGGGCCAGGGTCGCGGCGCGCTGGATGGCATTGCGCAATTCCCGCACGTTGCCGGGCCAGGAGTGGCGCAGCAGCAGGGCGGCGGCATCGTCCGCCAGCACGCGACCGCTGGCGGCGAGGAAGTGCTCGGCCAGCGGCAGGATGTCGGCCCGCCGCTCGCGCAGGGCCGGCAGGTGGATGGGCACCACGTGCAGGCGATAGAAGAGGTCCTCGCGGAAGTCGCCACTGGCGACGCGCTGGGCCAGGTCGCGGTGGGTGGCCGCTACCAGCCGCACGTCCAGCCGTACCGGTGCGCCACCCACCGGCGTCACCTCGCGTTCCTGCAGGGCGCGCAGGATCTTGGCCTGCATCGGCAGCGGCATGTCGCCGATCTCGTCGAGAAAGAGGGTGCCGCCCTGGGCCTCGCGAAAGGCGCCCAGGCGATTGGCGGTGGCCCCGCTGAAGGCGCCGCGCACATGGCCGAAGAGTTCGCTTTCCAGCAGGTCCGGCGGGATGGCCGCGCAGTTGACCGCCACGAAGGGCGCCCCGCGTCGCTTGCCGTGCTCGTGGATGGCGCGGGCCACCAGTTCCTTGCCGGTGCCGGTCTCGCCGGTGACCAGCACCGTGGCCTCGCTGTCCACCAGGCGGCCGATGGTCTTCTGCACTTGGCGCAGGGCGTCGCTGCCGCCCACCAGCGTATGGCCATCGACCGCGGTCGGCGGCATGTTGGCCGGGCCGCGCTGGGCGGTCATCCCGGCCAGTACCCGGATCAGTTCTTCGCGGCCGATGGGCTTGGTGAGGTGGTCGAAGGCACCCAGGCGCATGGCCTCGATGGTGTTGCCGGCGCTGGCGAAGGCGGTCAGCACCGTGACCGCCGGCGGCTCGGGGCGGGCGCGAATGCGCGCCAGTACCTCCAGGCCATCCAGCCCGGGCATGCGCAGGTCGAGTAGCACGGCGTCCACCGGTTCCTGCGCCAGGCGCTGCAGGCCCGCTTCGCCCCCGTCGGCCTGCAGCACCCGGTAGCCCTGGTCCGCGGCGGTTTCCGCCAGGGCGTCGCGCAGAGCGGCGTCGTCGTCGATGATCAGCAGGGTTGGCATGGCAGGAGAATCTCGAAGCGAGTGGGGACGGAGGGTTCGATCAGCCGGGCCTCGCCGCCGTGGGCGCGGGCGGTCTCGCGGACCAGGGCCAGGCCCAGGCCGGTGCCTTCGGGGCGACCGGTGACGAAGGGCTCGAAGAGCTGGCCGCGCAACTCGGTAGGTGGTCCCTGGCCTGCGTCTTCCACCGCCAGCACCAGCCAGTCGCCACGGCAGCTGGCGTCGAGACGGATCTCGCTGGCGGCCGGGGCGGCCTGCAGGGCGTTGAGCAGCAGGTTGTCCAGGGCGCGGGCCAGGGCGTCGCGATCGAAATAGCCCTGCTCGATGGCCACCCTGGCGGTCAGGCGGATGCCGCGCTGGGCGGCCTGGTCTTCGTGACCGGCCAGCACCTCGCGGCAGAAGACCGGCAATTCGATGGCGGTCGGTTGCAGGTGCAGCGGCTGGGTGAGGTCGAGCAGGCGGCGCAGCAGGCGGTCGAGGCGGGTGACCTGCAGCAGGATGGCGTCCAGCGCGCGCTGCTGACGGCCGCTGTCGCCGGCCAGGGCGTTCTCGGCCTTGAGGCGCATGGCGGCCAGCGGATTGCGGATCTCGTGGGCGACCCCGGCGGCTACCCGGCCAAGGGCGGCCAGCCGTTCACTGGCGTGGACCTGGGTGGTCAGCCGCTGGGCCTCGTCCCGTGCCTGGGTCAGGCGCTGCCCGGCCTGGTTGAGCGCCGCCAGCACCCGATCCAGCTCGCGTTCGCCGGTGAGGGCGAGGGTGGGCAGGTCGTGGCTGGCACTGGCTCCCAGATCGCGCTCGACTCGCGCCACATGCCGCGACCACTGCCAGGTGAGTCGACCGAGCAGCAGGGTGGCGGCGAGCATGGCCAGCAGCAGCAGGCCCAGGCCCAGTTTCAGCTGGCGCTGACCGCTGCCCTCGGCGAAGGTCAGGCGGGTCAGGGTCCAGGCGGCGAGATCGGGGATGGGGCCGGACAGCGGGCAGGCGGCGACCAGCACCGTGGCGCCGTCCGCGCTGAAGCTGTCGCTCAGGCTGCGTGCCTCGGCCAGGGTCGCGGCGGAGAGATCGGCCAGGTGCTGGCGTTCGGCGGCGGTCAGGGAGAAGGGACTGGCATCGGCCAGGAGCCCCGCCTGCTCCTGCCAGAGACCGCCGGCCATACCGCGATAACGCAACAGGGCGACACTGGCCACGCCGGCGAGACTGCGCTGCAGGGCCGGATCAGCGAGGCCAGCGGTAGGGCCGGACCAGCCATTGCTGTAGAAACGATAGCTGCTGGCGATGGCCTGGCAGGCCTGCTCGGCTTCCACCGTGGCCTGGCCGAGCTGGGCACTTTCCGACTGGCGCAGCAGCAGGATCATCAGCCAGCCGACCCCGACGGCCATGCCGCCGAGCATCAGCAGCAGGGCAATCAGACGACTGCGCAGCGATCCGAACATGGGCTTTCTCTTCCAGGCCTTGGCCTGGATAGAGTGCCACACCCTGGCGGAGTTCGAGTGCCAGCGCGGGGGTCAGGCGCGCCGGCCGAATTCCGCTTCCTGCGCCGTCCAGCCGGGTACCCGCTCGCTCAGGGACAGCCCGAGACCCGGACGGGTCGGTACCTCCATCCGCCCGTCACGGGTTTCCAGGCGTTCGTTGAACAGCGGCTCCAGCCATTCGAAGTGTTCCACCCAGGGCTCGGTGGGATAGGTGGCGGCCAGGTGCACGTGCAATTCCATGGCGAAGTGCGGTGCCAGCATCACGCCGGCCTGCTCGGCCAGGGCGGCCACCTTGAGGAAGGGCGTGATGCCACCGACCCGTGGCGCGTCGGGCATCAGGAAGTCGGCACCGCGCAGGCGGATGAATTCCTGGTGCTCGGCGATGCTGGTCAGCATCTCGCCAGTGGCGATGGGGGTGTCGAAGGCCGCGGCCAGGGCGGCGTGACCTTCGGCGTCGTAGCAGTCCAGCGGCTCCTCGATCCAGATCAGGTTGAATTCCTCGAAGCGCCGGCACATACGCTGGGCGGTGGGTCGGTCCCATTGCTGGTTGGCGTCGACCATCAGCGGGAAGCTGTCGCCCAGGTGGCGGCGCACGCGGGCGACGCGCTCAAGGTCCAGGGCGCAGTCGGGCTGGCCGACCTTGAGCTTGATGCCGCCGATGCCTTTTTCCCGGGAGAGGTCGGTGTTCACCAACAACTGCTCCAGCGGCGTATGCAGGAAGCCGCCGGAGGTGTTGTAGCAGCGCACCGAGTCGCGCTGAGCACCCAGCAGGCGTGCCAGGGAGAGGTTGGCGCGACGGGCCTTGAGGTCCCAGAGGGCCACGTCGAAGGCGCCGATGGCCTGGGTAGCGAGACCGCTGCGACCTACCGAGGCGCCGGCCCAGCAGAGCTTGGTCCAGAGCTTCTGGATGTCGCTGGGATTCTCGTCGAGCAGCGCCGGGGCAATTTCATGGGCGTGGGCGAACTGGCCGGGGCCACCGGCGCGCTTGGAATAGCTGAAGCCCAGGCCGCGCTGGCCGTCGCGGGTTTCGATCTCGACGAAGAGGGTGGCGATCTCGGTCATCGGCTTCTGCCGGCCGGTGAGCACCTTGGCGTCGCTGATGGGGGTGGCCAGCGGCAGGAACACGGAAGCCAGGCGGACCCAGACGATGCGGTCCTGGTCGGCGCTGTAGGCGTTATCGGACATGGGGATGCTCCAGGGTGAGGAATCAGGGACGGGTGGCAGGCAGGGCGGCGTCGGCGGTGGCGGCTGGCTCGTCATTGAGTTCACCGAGGTCCAGGCGCTTGAGCGGGCCGACGATGACCAGGTAGGAGAAGGCGCCGAGCAGGCCCATGGCGGCGACGTAGGTGAGGGCCACGTCGAAGGAGCCGAGCTGGTTGATCATCAGGCCGATGGCCAGCGGGGTGACGATGCTGGCGATGTTGCCGCAGAAGTTGAAGAGGGCGCCGCTCACGCCCAGGGCGCGCTTGGGCGAGACATCGCCGACGATGCACCAGCCGAGGTTGCCCACGCCCTTGGCGAAGAAGGCGATGGACATCACCAGGGTGACCAGGGCGATGGACTGGGTGTAGTTGGCCACCACGATGCTGCTGGAAAGCAGCAGGCCGACGATGATCGGCGTCTTGCGCGCGGCGGTGAGGCTGTAGCCGCGGCGCAGCATGCCGTCCGACCAGAGTCCGCCGAGAACGCCGCCCAGGCAGCCGGCCACCGGCGGGATGGCGGCGATCAGGCCGACCTTGAGCATCGTCAGCCCCTTGGCCTCGACCAGGTAGGTGGGAAACCAGGTGAGAAAGAACCAGGTGATGGTGGTCAGGCAGAATTGCCCCAGGTAGATGCCCAGCATCATGCGATTGCCGCTGATGGCCTTGAAGGTGCGCCAGCTGAAGGGCGCCCGGGTGTCGCCCAGATCGGGCAGGCCGCCACCGGCTTCGATATGGTCCAGTTCGCTCTGGCTGACACGCCTGTCGTGCCGGGGCTCCTGCACGGTGGCGAACCACAGCAGGCCGATGAGGATGCCGGCGCCGCCGGTCCAGAAGAACACGTGCTCCCATCCGAACTGGTTGAGCAGGATCACCATCAGTGGCGTGAACACCGCCAGGGCGAAGTACTGCGCCGACTGGAAGATGGCGGTGGCCAGGCCACGCTCCTGGCGCGGGAACCACATCACCGTGAGACGGTTGTTGGCCGGAAAGGCCGGCGACTCGGCCACGCCCATGAGAAAGCGCAGCACGAACAGCGCCAGCAGCGCCGAGGAGAAGAATTCGACGTAGCCCTGCAGGAAGGTCAGTACCGACCAGAGAATCAGGCTGGCGCCCAGCACCAGCCGCGAGCCGAAGCGATCGAGCACGATGCCGCCGGGAATCTGCATGGCGGTGTAGGCCCAGCCGAAGGCCGAGAAGGCGAGACCCATGGCCACGGCGTCGAAACCGAGGTCGTGACGCAGGGCCGGCGCGGCGATGGAGAGGGTGGCGCGGTCGACGTAGTTGAATACCGTCACCAGAAAGATCATCGCCAGGACGAGATAGCGAACGCGAGTGCGCCGCGACGGCTCAGGGGAAGTGCGCATTGTTATTGTCCTTTTCAGCGGGCAAAGCCGGCGGCGAGGCCGGCACCTGCGGGAGGACGCTAAGCTGATTACGCAATCATTCAAGCGTCAGCGCGTACTCTCGCGCATGATCAGTTCGAAGCCGGTATCCCGTTGCCGCGGCGCCTCGGCGCCCGCCAGACGGGCGAGCAGGGCCGTGGCGGCATGGGTGCCCATCGCGGCGCCGCGCACGTCCACGGTGCTCAGCGCCGGGATCAGATGGGCGGCGCTGGCCAGGTTGCCGAAGCCCATCACGGCCAGCTCTTCCGGTATTTGCAAGTCGCGGGCATGGGCTTCGGCCAGCACCCCGTGGGCGAGGGTGTCGGAGCTGCAGACCACCACCTCGGGGCGGGCGCCAGCGGCGAGCAGGCGGGCCAGGCCCTGGCGACCCAGTGCCGGGGTGGCCGGCGGCGGCAGGCTGACATCGGCTGGCGCGGTCAGTCCGTGGATGGCCAGTTCGTCACGGAAAGCATCGCGGCGCAGCCGTCCGCGGGGATCGTCCAGGGTCAGGCTGGCGAAGTGGCGATAGCCGCGCGCCAGCAGCTCCCGGGCGACGGCCTGGCCCACCGCGACATGGGAAAAGCCCACCAGCATGTCCAGCGGTCGCTCACCTTGGTCCCAGCACTCCACCAGCGGAATGCCGGCCTGTGACAGGCGCAGTCGGCTGGCGGCCGTATGCAGGGTGCCGGTCAGCACCATGGCGTCGGGGCGGCGGCGCAGCAAGGCGTCCAGCAGCCGCTCCTCGCGTTCGGCGGAATAGTCGGTCAGGCCCAGCAGGGTCTGGTGGCCGGCCTCGGTCAGGGTCTGCATGAGCGCCTGCACGGTGTCGGCGAAGATGGAATTGACGATGGTGGGCACCAGGATGGCGATCAGCCGACCCTCCAGGGGCGCGCTGCCGGTGGTAAGCATGGCCGGCTGGTAGCCGCTCTCGCGCACCGCGCGAAAGACCTTTTCGCGCAGCGCCGGCCGGACGATCTCCGGCTGGTTGAGGGTGCGCGAAACGGTGATCGGCGAGACCCCGGCCAGGCGGGCCACGTCCTTTAGGGTCGGTGGCTTGCCAGTGGAACGACCAGGCCAGGACGGGGCGTTGCGATCACCGGACAAGAGCGACTCCGCGACAGGAGAGGGAATGCCCGATTCTGCCGAGTCATACGATGACTCTCAAGGTGAACGAGCCACAGACGTACAAGCCAGCGCCGGGCGTGCTGGCTAGCCTGGGTCTCCTTCTCGAAGCCTGACAGGTGTCCCTTGGAAATCGTCCTCTATGCCCTGAGCGTCATGTACAGCCCCGGTCCGGTCAACGCCCTGGGGCTGAACGCCGGTCTGCGCGGCCAGGCCCGGCGGGCGCTGGGTTTCTATGCCGGGGTGGGCTGCGCCATGCTGCTCCTGTTTCTGGTCCTGGGCTATGCCGGTACGGTCCTGGTCTCGGGGGCGCTGCTGCCGTGGCTGGCGCTCCTGGGCGGTGGCTATTGCCTGTACCTCGGCTATCTCATTGCCCGGGCCGCGCCGCCGACGGCGGCGGGAGAGGAGGAGGGCGCCGCAACGCGGCTGACCTTCGCCCGCGGCTTCCTGATCCAGGGGCTCAATCCCAAGGGCTGGCTGGCGGTGCTGCCCATCGCCACGGTGATGTTCCCGGCGGCTCAGGTGACCGGTGGCAAGATCGCCCTCTGGTCGCTGCCCCTGGCCCTGTCGGCGGGCGGCGCCCCGGCCAGCTACGCCTTGCTTGGCGCGCTGCTCGGACGTTACCTGGTGCAAGGACGTGGCTTGCGCGGGGTGAATCTGCTGCTGGGGCTGAGTCTGGTCGGCTGCGCCCTGCTGCTGTTCCACGATGCCTGGCGCGGTCTGCTAGGCTGAGCGCCGGAGGAGTCGCCATGAGTACCCAGATCGAATTGCCCGGTGCCACGGACTGGGTACGCCACGCTCCGGCCTTCGATGAGCTGGAGTCCATCGAGGCCTTTTTCAGCGGCCACGCCTTCAATCCCCATCGTCATGCGACCTATGCCATCGGTCGTACCCTGGCCGGGGTGCAGAGCTTTTCCTATCGCGGCGCCAAGGCCAGCAGCCTGCCGGGCGAGACCATGGTCTTCCACCCGGACGAGGTCCACGACGGTCGCGCCGGCGCCGCCTGCGGCTTTCGCTATCGGATGCTCTATGTACCGCCGGCCCTGGTGCAGGACATCCTTGGCGGGCGGCCCTTGCCCTTCCATCGGGAGGGTGTCTCCCTGGATCCGCGCCTGGCACGGGCCACCGATGCGGTGTTCGCCACCCTTGACGAGCACCCCGATGCCCTGGGGCGCGACGATGCCCTCTATGGCCTGGTCGCTACCCTGGCCGAGGTTTGCCAGACCTGGCCCAGTCGCGGTCGGGTCGATTTCGCCGCGGCGCTGCGCGCTCGCGAATACCTGGAGGACAACCTCGATCAGGCCGTCACCCTGGACGACCTGGCCCGTTGCGCTGGCCGTGACCGCTGGAGTCTGACCCGGGATTTTCGCGCCTACTTCGGTACCAGTCCGCATCGCTACCTGACCCTGCGCCGCCTCGACCGGGTACGGCTGCACGTGCGCCTGGGGCTGGGGCTGGCCGACGCGGCCGTGGCGGCGGGCTTCTACGACCAGAGTCACATGACGAAACATTTCCGCCAGGCCTTCGGCATGGCGCCAGCCCGCTGGTTTCGTGGGCTGGCCAGACCGCCCGCCGTGTCTGCCACGGCTAGCGCACCCGGCCCTTAGCGCCCTAGCGATTGGAGCGCTAGCGCTCAGCGGCATGCGTCGTTCCAGAAGCGTCGCCAGCGAAACGATTCAGGCCGAGGGCAGTCAACCTGTGCGCACTTCATGAACAGGAGCTCAGTCTATGAACGGCCAAGGAGAATCCGCCGCTCGCAACACCTTCAGTCCCCCCGTGTTCTGGACCTCGACCGGCATCCTGCTGGCCCTGGTGCTCTACGCCAGCGTTTTCCAGGCCAATGCCCAAGAGGTGTTCGGGACGGTCCAGACCTGGATCATCAGCAATCTCAGCTGGTTCTACATTCTCGCGGTGGCCATCATCCTCGGCACTGTGGTCTTCCTGGGCGTCAGCCGTTACGGCGACATCAAGCTCGGACCAGACCACAGCGAGCCCGATTACAGCAGCACTACCTGGTTCGCCATGCTGTTCTCGGCGGGCATGGGCATCGGCCTGATGTTCTTTGGCGTCGCCGAGCCGGTGATGCACTTTCTCTCGCCGCCGGTAGGCGCTGGCGGTGGTGTCGATGCCGCCCGCGAGGCGATGAAGATCACCTTCTTCCACTGGGGCCTGCACGCCTGGGCGATTTACGCCATCGTCGCCCTGATCCTCGCCTATTTCAGCTATCGCCATGGCCTGCCCCTGACCCTGAGATCGGCGCTCTATCCGCTGATCGGCGAACGCATCTATGGTCCCATCGGCCATGCGGTGGACATCTTCGCCATCATCGGTACCGTACTGGGCGTCGCCACTTCCCTTGGCTTTGGCGTGGCCCAGATCAACACCGGGCTCAACGCGCTGTTTGGCATTCCGATTTCAGTACCGGTGCAGATCGTGCTGATCATCGTTACCACCGCCCTGGCCACCCTGTCCGTGGCGACCGGTCTGGACAAGGGCGTCCGTCGGTTGTCCGAGCTGAACCTGGGGCTCGCGCTGCTGCTGATGGTCTCGGTGATCGTGCTCGGCCCCACCGTGCTGATCCTGCAGACCTTCGTGCAGAACACCGGCGGCTATCTCAGCGAGATCGTCAGCCGCACCCTGAACCTCAATGCCTACCAACCCACCGACTGGATCGGCGGCTGGACGCTGTTCTATTGGGGCTGGTGGCTGGCCTGGTCGCCCTTCGTTGGGCTGTTCATCGCGCGCATCTCGCGCGGCCGGACCATCCGCGAATTCGTCTCCGGTGTGCTGCTGGTACCAGCCGGCTTCACCCTGCTGTGGATGACCGTGTTCGGCAAC
Organism: Pseudomonas flavocrustae; assembly: GCF_029872515.1. Lineage (NCBI taxonomy): Bacteria > Pseudomonadati > Pseudomonadota > Gammaproteobacteria > Pseudomonadales > Pseudomonadaceae > Pseudomonas > Pseudomonas flavocrustae. The sequence goes on from NZ_JAPDIQ010000009.1 coordinate 51,530, forward strand.
ACCGCCATTCACATGATCCTCACCGACGGCTTCACCGATCTCGCCGCCGCGGTAAACAAGGACAGCTCCCTGGCGCTATTTGCCTTCCTGGAGCACTTCCCGCTGCACAGCGTGATTTCCATGGTGGCCATCGTCATGGTGGTGGTGTTCTTCGTCACCTCGGCCGACTCGGGCGCCATGGTGGTGGACATGCTGGCCTCCGGTGGCCAGGACAAGACACCGGTCTGGCAGCGGGTGTTCTGGGCCTCCAGCATGGGGCTGGTGGCCATCGCTTTGCTCCTGGCCGGTGGCCTCAAGGCGCTGCAGACCGCCACCATCGCCAGTGCGCTGCCGTTCACCATCGCGTTGCTGTTCAGCATGCGCGGACTGCTCAAGGCACTCAAGCTGGACGCCACCAAGCGCGGTCTGCGGCATCAGGCGCTGAGCATCTCGCCACCCACCATGAGATCGCCCGGAGGCTGGCAGCGCCGGCTGCGCGGTCTGGCGATGTTCCCGCGACGCAGTCATGTGGTGCGCTTCATCGGCGAGGTGGCCAAGCCGGCCTGCCTGGCGGTGGCCGAGGAATGGCGCAAGCAGGGTTATATCTGCAGCGTCGAAGACCGTGACGATGGCGGCGTACGCCTGAGGGTCGGCCCGGCCGATCAGCCGGAGTTCGTCTACCAGGTAAGACCCCACGCCTACGCCATGCCCAGTTTCGTCATGGGCAGCGAGCCGAACGAGGAGCGCAAGTACTTCCGTGCCCAGGTCTATCTGCGCGAGGGGGGCCAGGACCATGACGTCATGGGCTGGTCGCGCGAGGACGTCATCGGCGACATCCTCGACCAGTACGAACGCCACATGCATTTCCTGCATCTGGTGGGCTGAGAACCTGTCCACGATCTGCTGCGCGTCGGCCAAACTGCGTTGAAAATGCCTTCGGAATGCTCATTTACCACTCGTAAACTCCGCTTCCTCAGGCATTTTCGCCTTGTTTGTCTCTAGCTCGCGAGATCGTGAACAGGTTCTGAAACGAAAAAGCCGGGCGCAGTGCCCGGCTTTTTCATGGTGCGGCGTCCGGGTCACTTCACCCGGAAGCGCCGGACCACCGCGATCAGCTGCTCGTTGGACGACTGCACCGCCGCGGTGCTCTCGGCGGTGCGCTGCCCGCTGGTGACCAGATCGTCGACGATATGGCGTACGGCGACCATGTTCTGGTTGATCTCACCGGCCACCGCGCTCTGCTCCTCGGCGGCCGCGGCGATCTGGGTCGACAGGTCGCTGATGCGCACCACCGAACCGCTCATCTCGTCCAGGCCGTCGGTGACCTCACGGGTCTTCTCGGCGGTGCTCTGGCAACTGGTCTTGGTCACTTCCATGGCCGCGACCGCGGAACTCACGCCCTGCTGCAAGCGGCTGAGCATCTCGTTGATCTCGGCGGTGCTCTGCTGGGTGCGTCCGGCCAGGGCGCGCACCTCGTCAGCCACTACCGCGAAGCCACGCCCCTGCTCGCCGGCCCGGGCCGCCTCGATGGCGGCGTTGAGCGCCAGCAGGTTGGTCTGGCCGGCGATCTCGCCGATCACCCCAAGGACATCGTTGATGCGCTGGGCATCGCTCTGCATGGCCTGCACCTTGAGGGTGGCGTCTTCCACCTGGTCGACCAGGGCGAACACGCTGGCGGAGGCCTGTTGAACCACGGCGCGCGATCGCTCGGCCTGGCCGTTGGCGGCCTGGGTGAGGGAGGCGGTATCGCTGGCACTGCGGGCCACGGAGTCGGAGGTGGCGCTCATCTCGGTGATGGCCGTCACCGCCTGGTCGGTTTCGCTGGCATGGCGGGCCAGGATGGCACCGTTCTGCTGGGCCTGGCCGTGCAGTTGCTTGAGGCCGGTGTCGATGCGGTCGGTGGCGTCGCCCACCTCGCCGATCAGTCGCTGCAGATAGCCGATGAAGCCGTTGACCGCGCCGGCCACCGCATCCACCTCGTCCTTGCCGTGCACCGGGATGCGTCGGGTCAGGTCGGCATCGCCTGCCGAGAGCGATTCGATATTGCGTTGCAGCAGACCCAGGCGACCCATCAGCTTGCCGAGTGCCAGCACCATGATGCCCACCAGCAGCAGGACCAGCGGCAGCTGGATCGCCGCCAGGGTCTTGAGGATGCCGGTGTTGGTCGCCGCGATGAGCGAGGTGGGCAGCGCCGTGGCCAGCAGCCAGGGCGTGCCGGCCAGCGGGCGCAGGAAGAAGGTGTGGGGCGTGCCGTGCTCGTCGACATAGGTGTCGCGCACCACCGCCTCACCCTTGAGCTTGCCGAGGTTCTGCTGGATGGCGGCCACGAAGGGCGAACGGGCGGCATAGGCCGAGACGTTGTTCAGGATCTGCGAATCGCCGAGTTCGCTGAGGTTGCTGAGGATCTTGCCGTCGGCCTCGACGATCATCATGTCGGTGTCGTCGAGTTCCTTGCGCAGGCTGTCCACCAGGGGATTGAAGAAGCCCAGGGTGAGGTCGATGGTCGAGACGCCAAAGGCCTTGCCGTCGCGCTGGATGGCCATGGCGCAGTTGGTGCGCGGCTCGGCGCTGGCGGCGTCCTTGTAGGCGGCGGCCCAGACGCACTGGCCGGCGGGCCCCTTGAGGCCGGCCTGGAACCAGGGCTGCTCCCAGTAGTTGAGCGACTCGGGGGAGTTCCAGTGGGTGTTGACGATCAGCTTGCCGCCGGCATCGCGGTGATAGAAGGTGCTGAACTTGTCGCGCCCCTGCTCGCGCTGGTTGGGCAGCGGCCAGATGCCGCCGCCGAACACCTTGGCATCGCCGTACTGGTCCACCAGGCCGGGCAGTACCCGGTCGATGGCGGCGCTGTCCAGCAGCGGCACGGTCTGGGTGATGGAGCGCTGCTGCGCCTGGATCTGGTTGAGTTCGCGATAGATGCGGGTGCCCACCTCGTTGACGCGGGTCAGCACGGCGGATTCACCGGCGGCGACCAAGTCCGGGGTCACCCACAGGCGGATGCCGATGACGGTGGCCGCGAGGGTCGCGCCGATGAAGCCCAGGAAGATCAGGGTGTAGCGGGTCCGAATGGTGTTCAAGGCCATGGTGTCGCTCCTGCGGTTACAGCGTCTTTCACGCTGCGAAAGGCATCCTTGGCGGTGTTCTGAACAGGGATGTCAGAGCCTTATCGGCGTGCGATGTGTGACCTTTAGTCGCAGAGGGGTCGAGATATCAAATCGCCATTCCGGTCGTGGCGTGACCTGCTAGCCGCTTTTTAGTCAGAGGATTGCGCCGTGCAGCGATCAGGATCGCAAGGCGCGTAGCTCGCCCTGCCAGACGCCTGCGTGCCGGCGGACGATCACCAGGCAGGGGCCGTCTCCTGGCGCCGCGACCAGGCACTGGCCATCGGTCTGCCAGAATGCACTGCGACCCACGCAGGCATAGCCGCCGGTGGGCGCGCCGTGGTTGGCCATGAGCACGGCCATGTTCAGCCGCCGGGCATGGCCGGCCAGCAATGCGCTGTCGGCGGGATAGCCGGTCGGACCTATCACCGCCGAGGCCAGGTAGAGATCGGCGCCCTGGGCGCGGGCGGCATCGGCATGGGCCGGGTGATTGCTGTCGGCGCAGATGGCCAGGGCGGCCTTTACGTCCCGTACCTCCAGCAAATCCCCACCATTACCGGGGACGAAGGGCGGTGTCTCGCCCGGATGCAGGTATTGCTTGGTGTGGACGCGACAGCGGCCATCGGCGCCGAGGATCAGCGCACCGATCTGCAGCCCTGTCGGACCCTGGATCGGCGCCCCGACCACGGCCGTGAGCCCGGCCACGCGGCAGGCCTCGCGCAGGGGCCGCAGGTGTGCATCGGCACCGTCCAGCGTCAGCGCTGCCGCCAGGGTCGGTTCATAGCCGGTCAGGGACAGTTCCGGAAACAGCAGGAGCTCCACCCCGGCGTCGGCCGCCGCGGCGATGAGGTCGAGATGGGTGCGCAGATTGGCGGCGAGATCGCCGGCGATCGAAACGGACTGGGCGGCGGCCAGGGTAAGGGTGGGCATCGAGACTCCAGAGCAAGCGGCAGCGACCGGGCGATCCGGGCCCGTCCACCGCGGGTGTTGGGGCGTCCAGCTGGGGGGCACGATAGCTCCGTGCTACCTGAATACGCTGGGTTGCCTGCCGGTTATACCGCTATCGCTACCTCTCAGTATTTGGCGCGGAAGCGCCTCGCTATAGTCGGGCCGTCTATCAATTTCAAGAATAACAGGACGGGTCATGGCGATAATCAACTATGTAACGGAGATCCGCTTCGGCGCCGGCTGCGCGGCCGAACTGGCCGAGGTCAACGCGCGGCTGGGCTTCCAGCGACCGCTGATCGTCACCGACCGGGGCGTGGTGGCAGCCGGTCTCATCGAGCAGCTGATGGCGCTCAACCCCCTGGCCGCCTACCAGGTGTTCGACGCCACCCCGGCCAATCCCACCGAGGCCGCCACCCGCGAGGGCGTCGCCTGTTTCCGCGACGCGGAATGCGACGGCATCATCGCCGTCGGCGGCGGGTCGCCCATCGACCTGGCCAAGGCCATCGCCGTGTCCGCGCGTCATCCGGGACCGCTGAAACAGTTCGCCGTCATCGAGGGCGGCCTGGCGCGCATTACCGCGGCGACGGTGCCCATCGTGGCCATTCCGACCACCGCCGGCACCGGCAGCGAGGTGGGACGTGGGGCCATCATCATTCTCGATGATGGCCGCAAGGTCGGCATCCTCTCGCCCCATGTCATCCCGCGGGTGGCCATCTGCGACCCCCTGCTGACGCTCAGCCTGCCGCCGCACCTGACCGCCGCCACGGGCATGGACGCGGTGGCCCACTGTATCGAGACCTTTCTCGCGCCCGGCTTCAATCCGCCGGCCGAGGGCATCGCGCTGGACGGCCTGCGCCGGGCCTGGCGCCATCTGGAGCTGGCGTTCAACGAACCGGACAATCTGGAAGCCCGTACCCAGATGCTCAGCGCCTCGCTGCAGGGGGCGCTGGCCTTCCAGAAGGGGCTGGGCTGCGTGCACAGCCTGAGTCACTCGCTGGGTGGCATCGATCCGCGGCTGCACCATGGCACCCTCAACGCGGTCCTGCTGCCGGCCGTGGTGGCCTTCAACCGGAGCGCGGAATCGGTGATCCGCGACGAGAAACTCGAACGCCTGGCGCAGGCCATGCAACTGCCGGCGCAGCTGTCGGTGGAGCAGGCGCTGGCGCACAAGGCCGAAGCCCTGCGGCTGCCGACGGGTCTGGCGCAGATGGGCGTCGACCCGGGACTCATCCCGCGCATCGTCAGCGGCGCCCTGGCCGATCACAGCCACAAGACCAATCCCCGGGAAGCCTCGGCGGAGGACTATGCCCAACTGATCAGGGCCTCGCTCTGAGGCCCTGTCGTCCGTAGCGGAAAGCCCTTCCGCTGCAGCGTCATCCGCCGTCCTGCCTTGCGCCCCGACTCGTTCCGGGCGGGCAATGGGCTGCGGACGACCGACGACTGCCCTGCAACACCCTCGCGACAATCACAACAATTAAAGGACGCGAAACATCATGGCCCATCCCAGTACCAGCGCATCCCCGGTGCCGTTCGATCCGCTCTATCGCAAGGTCGCCTGGCGCGTGTTGCCCCTGCTGCTGCTCGGCTACATCATCGCCTATCTCGATCGGGTCAATGTCGGCTTCGCCAAGCTCGCCATGCTCAGCGACCTCGGCCTGTCCGACGCGGCCTATGGCCTGGGCGCCGGCATCTTCTTCATCGGCTACTTCATCTTCGAAGTCCCCAGCAACCTGATGCTGCATCGCGTCGGCGCCAAGCTGTGGATCGCGCGCATCATGATCACCTGGGGCCTGGTCTCGTCGCTGATGGCCTTCACCGGGCCCATCGCCCAGTGGCTGGGCATCAGCCATGAGCTGACCTTCTACGGCCTGAGGTTCCTGCTCGGCGTCTGCGAGGCGGGCTTCTTCCCCGGGGTCATCCTCTACCTGACCTACTGGTTTCCCTCGGCGCTGCACAGCCGCATGATGGCCATCGTCATCCTCGGCAACCCGGTGTCCTTCATCTTCGGTGGTCCGCTCAGCGGCGCCATCATGTACTACATGGGCGGCAGCAGCCTGCTGGCCGGCTGGCAGTGGATGTTCGTCATCGAGGCCGTACCGGCCGTGGTGGTTGGGGTGGTGGTGCTCTGCCTGCTGGACAACGGCATCCAGGATGCCAAGTGGCTGAACGTGCAGGAAAAGGCCGAGCTCACCCGGCGCCTCGCCGTAGAGGCCGCGGAAAAGCCCCGCATCGCCCTGAAGCGCCTGTATGCCCTGCCCATCATCTGGCTGCTGACCGGCATCTACGTCCTGCTGATGCTCGGCAACTACGGCATCAATTTCTGGGTGCCGACCATCATCAGGAACGCCGGGGTGGCCTCGGTCCTGGATATTGGCCTCATCACCGCCATCCCCTATGTGTTCGGCGCGCTGACCATGGTCTGGATCACCCGTCAGGCCCAGCGCACGGGTAACCAGCGCGCCTATGGCGCCCTGATGTCGGTGCTGGCCGGTATCGGCCTGATCCTCTGCGCGGCCTTTCCCCAGCACCTCCTGCTGATGATCCTGGGGGTCGCCTTCGCCGTGGGTGGCAGCCTGAGCGCCATCGCGCTGTTCTGGGGGCTGCCCGGCGCCTTCCTGCAGGGCGCCGCGGCCGCGGCCGGCATCGCCATCATCAACTCCTTCGGCAACCTGGGCGGCTTCGCCGGCCCCTATCTGCTGGGCCTGCTGACCACCCTGTTCGGCTCGGCGCAAGGGGGGCTGATGCTGCTCGGGGGTTGCCTGCTGGTATGCGCGGCGCTGATGCTGTGGGTGACCCGACGCCCCGGTCAGTCGACCACCGGGCTGCTGGCCGAGTAGCCACGCCGGGATAGCCGCGCGTTTTCGAGCGGAAGCGACCGCCGTTCGCTTCCGCTTTCCTTGTCAGTGAAGAGGACGTCATGGATCTGGTCAGCGAGTTGCAAACCATCGTCGGGCGGCGCCATGTCCTGCAGGGCGACGCCGCGACCCGGCGCTTCCGCCTGGGAATCCGCTATGGCGGCGGAGCGGTGCTCGCCGTGGTCCAGCCCGGCACCCTGCTGGAGATGTGGCGGGTGCTGCAGCGTTGCCACGGCGCCGGGACCATCATCATCTGTCAGGCGGCCAACACCGGTCTGACCGGCGGCTCCACCCCGGTGGCCGAGGGCTACGACCGGCCGGTGGTGCTGATCAACACCCTGCGCCTGACCCGCCTGGCCCTGCTGCGCCAGGGCGAGCAGGTGCTGTCCCAGCCAGGCGTGACCCTGAGCCAGTTGGAGACGACGCTGAAACCCCTGGGGCGCGAGCCCCATTCGGTGATCGGCTCGACCTGCATCGGCGCCTCCGTCACCGGTGGCGTCTGCAACAATTCCGGCGGCTCGCTGATCCGTCGCGGACCGGCCTTTACCCAGCTGTCGCTGTTCGCCCGCATCGACGAGGCCGGGCAACTGCAACTGGTCAACCATCTGGGCCTGGCGCTGGGCGACACCCCCGAGGAGATCCTTACCCGGCTCGACGAGGGCCGCTTCGACGACAGCGCCGTGCAGGACCCGGTCGGGGCCATGGCCTCCGATCGCGAATACGCCCGCCATGTCCGCGACGTGGCCTCGGCCACCCCGGCCCGCTACAACGCCGATCCGCGGCGGCTGTACGAGGCCTCGGGCTCGGCGGGCAAGCTCGCCGTGTTCGCCCTGCGCCTGGATACCTTTGCCGCCGATCGCAGCACCCGGGTGTTCTACATCGGCTCCAATCGAGCGGCTGACCTGGAAGCCATCCGCCGGCACATCCTGGTCAATTTCGCCTCTCTGCCGATTGCCGGCGAGTACATGCACCGCACGGCCTATGAGCTCAGTCGCACCTACGGCAAGGATCTGTTCCTGTTCATCCAGCGTTGCGGTGCGCAGCGGGTACCCCAGGCCTTTGCCTGGAAGACCCGCTTCGATGCCCTGAGCGAACGCCTGGGCCTGGGCGCCCAGCTCGGCGACCGACTCCTGCAACGCCTCGCCGCGCCGCTGCCCGAGCATCTGCCAGCGCGGCTCAACGCGTTCGCCGAGCGCTTCGAGCATCACCTGCTGCTCAAGATGGGCGAAGAGGGCATCGACGAGGCGCGCGCCTATCTGCAGGCCTGGCTGCCCAGCGCGGACGCGGACTTCATCGAGTGCGACGCGGAGGAGGGCAACGCCGCCTTCCTCAATCGCTTCGCGGTCGGCAATGCCATCAACCGCTACCGCGCGGTGCACCGGGACAGCGTGGAAGACATCCTCGCCCTGGATATCGCCCTGCCGCGCAACACCCAGGACTGGTTCGAGACCCTGCCGCCGGAGCTGGCGGAGCAGATCGAGGTGACCATGTATTGCGGGCACTTCTTCTGCCACGTGCTGCACCAGGAGTACCTGGTGAAGAAGGGGCACGACTGCGCGGCGCTCAAGCGGCGCCTGCTGGACCTGCTGGATGCCCGCGGCGCCCGCTATCCGGCCGAGCACAATGTCGGCCACCTCTACGCCGCGGCGCCGGAACTGGAGCGGCACTATCGCCAGCTCGATCCGACCAACGCCTTCAATCCCGGCATCGGGCAGCTGACGCGGCGCCATCGCTGGCAGGAGGACTGCTGCGCGGAGCACTCCAGCGACGCCATCGCCGCGGCGGCGAAGGCGGCCCGAGCGGCGCCTGCGGAGACGAGTCGCACGTCCTGAACGGGAGTGCCGGGCGGCTCAGTTTTCCTGCTGGATCGCGTAGAGCGATTCCACCAGCAGCGCGAACGCCGGATTCTGCTGAGCGCTGCGCCGCGAGACCAGCTCATAGGGTTCGCTAGGGGACCTGAGCTGCAGCGGCAGGCGACTGACCAGGCCATGCTGGCAGACATAGTCCGCCACCTCGACCGAGACCAGCGCCACCAGCCGCGGATCGCGGCTCAACAGTGACAGGGTGGTCAGCGCCGAGGTGGTCTCGATCAGGTGCAGGGGAAAGGGTAGCTGCGCCTCGAAGAACTCGTGTTCCAGGGTGCGCCTCATGGGCATGTTGGCCCGATAGACCACCCAGCGACTGTCGGAAAGATCCTGCAGCTCGACCCGTTCGCGCCGGGCGGCCGGATGGGAGGCGTGGGCGATGACCGCGAGGGACTCGTCCTTGATGACCAGGGTATCGTAGCTTTCCGGCCGCTCGCTCACCGACAGGCGACAGATGGCCGCGTCCAGCCGTCCCTGGTCGATCAGACCGAGCAGGGTCGTGCTGGTGTCCTCCACCACCTCGATGGACAGCCGCGGCTGCAATTCCAGCAGCCGCGAGATGGCGTGGGTGAGCAGGGGCACGGCGCCCATGATGGTGCCGATGGCCAGCTTGCCGCCCGAGCCGCTGGCGATGGCGTGCAGCTCATGGCGCAGGTTGTCCAGGTCGGCCTGGATCAGGCGGGCGAAGCGAATGGCGCAGGTACCCGCCGGGGTCGGCAGCAGGCCGCGGTTCGTGCGCAGGAACAATTCCACTCCCAGGGTGGACTCCAGCTCCTTGAGCGCCTTGCTGGCGCCTGGCTGTGTGAGCCCCAGGCCTTCCGCGGCGTTGAGCAGTGAGCCCTTTTCCGCCAGGGCGATGAGCAGGCGCAGCTGCTTGGCGTGCAGGCGCGACATGATGGTGTTGAGGCTGGCGAGATTCTTCATTGACTGAACGTTATACCGCAGTGGCTGCGATCACATCCTCAAAAATAAACAGCGGGTACGAGGTCTGGCTCGATTCGTTGGGCTTCGGCGATAGAACCGCCTCAACCCAACCTACGGGGCTGTGTAGGTTGGGTTGAGCGCCAGCGAAGCCCAACGGACCGGCGTCAAGGCGCGCATCCGGTCCCTCACCCCAACCCTCTCCCGGAGGGAGAGGGGGCGGCAAAGGCGCGAAGGGAGGCAGCGGCACTGAGAGGCACGCTTTTACCCTCCCGAAGGGAGAGGTTAGCGTTCAAGGCGCGCAGGGAGGCAGGACGGTATCAGGGGGCACGCTTCTACCCCTCTCCCTTTGGGAGAGGGTTGGGGTGAGGGCGTAAGGGAGGCGGGGCGGTATCAGCAGGATGCCGGCTTCTACCCCCTCTCCCTCTGGGAGAGGGTTGGGGTGAGGGATGATCCCCATTAGAGCAGTGTAAAACTCCCCTCGCGCACCCGCTCCGAATCCAGGCCGACCATCACCTTGAATTCGCCCGGTTCCGAGACCAGCTTGAGGTCGTTGTTGTAGAAGCGCAGGTCCGCCTCGGTGATGGGGAAGTCCAGCTCGCGGCTTTCGCCCGGTTGCAGCATCACCTTCTGGAAGCCCTTGAGCTCCTTGACCGGTCGCGCCAGGGAGGCGGTCACGTCGTGCAGGTAGAGCTGCACGACGGTGGCGCCGGCGCGGGTGCCGGTGTTCTTGACCGTGACCTTGGCAGTCAGGGTGTCGCCCTTCTTCAGGGTGGCGCTGGACAGCTGCGGCGCCGAGACGTCGAAGGTGGTGTAGCTCAGGCCGTAACCGAAGGGGTAGAGCGGGCCGTTGACGATGTCGAAGTAGCGCGAGGTGTACTTGTTCGGCTTGGCCGCATCGAAGGGGCGACCGCTGCTCAGGTGGTTGTAGTACAGCGGCACCTGGCCCACTTCGCGGGGAAAGGTCATGGTCAGCTTGCCGGAGGGGTTGTGGTCGCCAAACAGCACATCGGCCACGGCGTTGCCGCCCTCGGTGCCGGGGAACCAGGCTTCCAGCAGCGCACTGGCCTGCTCCTGTTCCCATTCCAGCGCCAGCGGGCGGCCGTTCATCAGCACCAGCACCAGCGGCTTGCCGGTGGCCTTGAGCGCCTTGATCAGCTCGCGCTGAGTGTCGGGCACGCTGATGCGGGCGCGGCTGGAGGCCTCGTGGGCCATGCCCTGGGATTCGCCGACCACGGCCACCACCACCTCGGCCTGGCGCGCGGTGGCCACGGCTTCGGCGATCAGCTCGCTGGCACTGCGCGGATCCACCGCGACCGCCGGTTCGTAGGAGTTGAGGTAGGCCAGCACATCGCGGTCGTCCAGCAGGTTGGCGCCCTTGGCATAGAGCACCTTGCCCTGACCGGCCACGGCGTTTTCCAGGCCGCGGCGGATGGAGACGGCCTGGGCGGCCACGCCGGCGGCGGACCAGTTGCCCATGACGTCGCGTGGACTGTCGGCCAGCGGACCGACCACCGCCAGGGTGGCGCCCTTGCGCAGCGGCAGCACGGCCTTTTCGTTCTTCAGCAGTACCAGGCTCTCGCGGGCCACCTGGCGCGCCTCGGCGCGGTGCAGGCGCGATTCGGCGTTGGTGTCGACCGGATCCTGACCCTGCAGGCGGCGATAGGGATCGTCGAACAGACCCAGGCGGTACTTGGTCAGGAGCATGTCGCGCACGGCCTGGTCGATCTCGGCCTGGGTCACCTTGCCGGCGGCCAGCAGGGCGGGCAGCTGCTTGCCATAGACGTCGTCGTGCATGTTCAGCTCGACGCCGGCCTTGAGCGCCTGCTCGGCGGCGTCGCGGGTATCCCTGGCCACGCCGTGCAGCACCAGTTCGTTGATGGCGCCGTGATCGCTGATCAACAGACCCTGGTAGTTCCAGTCCTTGCGCAAGAGGTCCTGCAGCAGCCAGCGATTGGCCGTGGCCGGCACGCCATTGATGCTGTTTAGGGCCACCATCACCGCCCCGGCACCGGCTTCGGCGGCGGCGCGATAGGGTGGCAGGTAGTCCTGCATGAGCCGCTGCGGACTCATGTCGACGTTGCTGTAGTCACGTCCGGCTTCCACGGCGCCATAGCCGCCGAAGTGCTTGATGCTGGCCATCAGGCTGTCGGGGGCGCGCAGGTCGTCACCCTGGTAGGCGTGCACCAGGGTGGCGCCGATGCGCGAGGTCAGCCAGGTGTCTTCGCCGAAGGTTTCCGAGGCACGGCCCCAGCGGGGTTCGCGGGTCACGTCGACGGTGGGGGAAAAGGTCAGGTCGAGGCCATCGGCTGCCGCTTCCAGGGCGGAGATGCGCCCGCTGGTGGCGATGGCGTCGAGATTCCAGGTACTGGCCAGGCCCAGGTTGATGGGGAAGATGGTGCGCATGCCGTGGATGACGTCATAGGCATAGAACAGCGGAATCTTCAGCCGGCTGTGCACGACCTGGTCCTGCATCTGGCGGATGTCGGGGCGGGTCACGGTGTTGAACATGGCGCCCACCTTGCCGGCGCGGATGTCCGCCATGATGGCTTCCTTGGGATAGTCCGGCCCGACGCTCACCAGGTTGAGCTGGCCAATCTTTTCCTCCAGGGTCATCTTCGCCAGCAGGGCGTCGACATAGGCGCGCGCCGGATCCTGGTTCTGCGCCGGGGCGAGGGTGGCGCTGACCGCCAGTCCCAGGCCGAGCATGAGTGCGGTGAGGCGTGGTGCGTTCAACATCGTCCCCAATTCCCTGTGCGTACTTTCTCGTTGTTCTTGAGCACCCTTGTGCCGAGGGGATTGTACAGCCGCGACGCCGGGAAGCGGAGCCGTTGACGGCCGGCGGCAAGGCCGGTCGTCAGGGGCGTGGGAGCGGGGGGCGAAGAGCTAGAAACGCGGCTTGCGGGTTTCCCAGTCCGGCTGGTACTTGCGCATCTGGCGCACGTCGTCGCGGCTGCGGATGTCGATGGCGAGGAATTGCTCGTGCAGCTTGGCGAGTTGGTCCTGATCCAGCTCCACGCCCAGGCCGGGGGCGTCGCTGATCGCCACGCAGCCGTTGCGGATCGGCAGCTTGCCGCCCTGGATGACCTCTTCGTCCTCTTCCTGCCAGGGATAGTGGGTGTCGCAGGCATAGGCCAGGTTGGGTACCGCGGCGGCCACGTGGGTCATGGCCATGAGGCTGATGCCCAGGTGCGAGTTGGAGTGCATGGAGACGCCCAGGCCGAAGGTGTCGCACATCCGCGCGAGGATCTGGGTGTCCCTGAGGCCGCCCCAGTAGTGGTGGTCGGCGAGCACGATCTGCACGCTGTTCTGGGCCACGCTGCGGCGGAATTCGTCGAAGTCGGTGACCACCATGTTGGTGGCCAGGGGGATGCCGGTGCGCCGGTGCAGTTCGGCCATGCCGTCGAGGCCCGGGGTCGGATCCTCGTAGTACTGCAGGTCGTCCTTCAGCACCTCGGCGATGCGCAGGGACGTTTCCAGCGACCAGTTGCCGTTGGGGTCGATACGCAGCGGTGCCTCGGGAAAGGCCTGGCGCAGCGCCTTGATGCAGGCCGCTTCGTGATCCGGGCCAAGCAGGGTGCCGGCCTTGAGCTTGATGCTCTGGAAGCCGTTCTCCTCGATCATCCGCGCCGCCTGGGCCACCACCTGCTCGGGGCTGATGGCTTCTCCCCAGCGATCGGGCTTGTAGGGCGCATCGATGTGCTCGGCGTACTTGAGGAACAGGTAGGCGCTGAAGGGCACCTCGCGGCGCACCGCACCGCCCAGCAGCTCGACCAGGGGAATGCCCAGGGAGCGTGCCTGCAGATCGAGGAAGGCCACTTCGAAGGCGGAATAGGCGTTGGCCACCTGCTTGCTCGGATGGGAGCCGGGCGCCAGCTCGGCACCGGCCACCACGCCACCGGCGAGGCTGGCGACGGTCGTCACCACCCGCGCACGCAGACCGTTGAGGTCCCAGGCGGAGAGGCCGACCAGGCTGCTTTCCATGGCCTTGAGTACCGCCAGCACCGGGGCGTCGCCATAGCTCTCGCCGAGACCGAAGTGGCCGTTGTCGCTCTCCACCTCAATGATGGATCTCAGCGCATAGGGCTCGTGGATGCCGCTGGCGTTGAGCAGCGGGGCATCGCGAAAGGCGATGGGGGTGACGGTGATCCGTTTGATCTTCACGCTCAGACTCCTGGACTTGTCATTGTGGTGGTCTTTGTCAGTCATCGTATGACTAGTGGTCGGGATCTTCAACCGAAAGAAGTGCCAAGGTCCTGATGGCATGACCGCATATCGCATCGGGGTTGCCCGCTCCGGGCGGGGCTGGATAAATAGCCAGCCGCCACCTCATTCGTCCGTTTCGCATGAAAGCTCCGCTCGAAGATCCCTTCTACTATCTGCACAACTTCCAGCGGGTACTGGACTGGGTCGCCCTGCGCTATCCCGACCTGCTCGACGACCGCGAGCAGGCCTTCATCGCCGCCTTCGCCGACCTGCCGCAGCCTTCGCGGGCCCTGCTGGTGCGCCTGGTGATGCGCAAGGGCGAGGTGTTCCGCGCCAGCAAGCTGGTCTATGGCGAGATCGGCTGCCCCCGCGCCGCGGCGACCCCCCTGGTGGGTCTCGGCTGGCTGCTGGCCGATCCGGAATTGCACCTGATCGAACTCTTCGCCCTGCTGCGCAAGGAAGAACTGCTCGGCTGTTTCGGCGCCCGCCTGCCCAAGGCCGGCCGCAAGGAAGACTGGCTGGCGCGCCTGGAAGCCGAACAGGCCACGCCCCTGGCCTTCAGCGGCTGGGCCGGCACCGTGCCCGAGCTGGTGGAGGAGGGCGTCTGGCGGCTGACGCTGATGGATCTCTGCGATCGCCTGCGTCTGCTGTTCTTTGGCAACCTGCACCAGGACTGGACCGACTTCGTGCTGGCCGACCTGGGAATCTTCCAGTACGAGACGGTGGCCTTCAGCGCCGAATCCCGCGCCTTCGGTCAGCGCCAGGAGGTGGATGCCTATCTGCACATCCAGCGCTGCCGGCAGGCGCTGCGCGACGGGCTGCCGGCCGCCGAGCTGCTGCCGCTGCTGCCCGCCGAGCGCTTCGCCAACACCTGGCTGGAGTTGCGCCGCGGCAAGCTGCTCCACGAACTGGCGCAGCACCACGAACGCCTCGGCGAACTGGCCCAGGCGCAGGTGCTCTACGCCGCCTCGGCGCATCCCGAGTCGCGCATCCGCGCCCTGCGCATGCTCGAACGGCTGGAGGACTGGTCCGCCGCCCAGGCGCTGGCGGAAGCCATTGTCGCCGCGCCGGCCCATGACGCCGAACGCCAGCAGGTGGCGCGCATCCTGCCGCGGCTGGTGCGCAAGCAGGGTGGGCCGCCCAACAGGCGCCGCCCGGCCAGTCCGGTGGAGCGCCTCGATTTCGAACTGGTCAACGACGGCCTGCGCCGGGTCGAGTGGCTGGTGCGCGAGCACCTGGGCCGCGACGAGGCGCCGGTGCACTATGTGGAAAACACCCTGCTCACCAGCCTGTTCGGGCTGCTGTGCTGGGACGCCATCTTCCTAGCCATCCCCGGCGCCTTCTTTCACCCCTATCAGCGCGAGCCGGCCGACCTGCGCCTGCCGGGCTTTCGCGAGCGACGGGCCGAGGCCTTCGCCACCTGCCTGGCGCGGCTGGACGACGGCTCCTATCCAGCGGTGATCCGCGAACGCTTCGCCAGCAAGCGCGGCCTGGCCTCGCCCTTCGTCGCCTGGGGCATCTTGAGCAGCGACTTGCTCGACCAGGCCCTGGCCTGCCTGCCGGCGCGTCATTTGCGGCTGTGCTTCGAGCGGCTACTGGAAGATCCGGAAAACAATCGTACCGGCTTGCCCGACCTGATCCAGTTCTGGCCGGCGGACGGCCGCTACCGGATGATCGAGGTCAAGGGCCCCGGCGACCGTCTGCAGGACAACCAGCGCCGCTGGCTGGACTTCTTCGCCGCCCATGACATCCCGGTCAGCGTCTGCCACGTGCAGTGGCAGGTGGCCGCGACCTCCGCATGAGCTATCGCATCGCCGTTCGCGCCCTCTGCGAGTTCACCGCCAAGGCCGGCGACCTGGATCTCAGGTTCACCCCGTCGCCCACCGCCCTGGAAGGCATCGAGGGCCACCAGCGGGTGGCAGCGCGGCGCGGTCCCGGCTATGAGTGCGAGGTCAGCCTGCAGGGCGATTTCGAGGATCTGCAGGTGCGTGGTCGCGCCGACGGCTTCGATGCCGCCGCCAATCGCCTGGAAGAGATCAAGACCCACAGGGGCAGCCTGGAACGCCAGCCGGGCAACCATCGCCACCTGCACTGGGCCCAGGCCAAGGTCTATGGGCATCTGCTCTGCCAGAGCCGCGCGCTGGCGGAGCTGACCCTGGCGCTGGTCTATTTCGATATCGGCACGGGCGCCGAGACCGTCTTCACCGAGCAGTGGACGGCCGCGGACCTGGCCGCGCATTTCGAGCTGCAGTGTTCGCGCTTTCTCGCCTGGGCGCGCCAGGAACTGGCCCATCGCGCCGCGCGCGACACCGCGCTGGCGACCCTGGCCTTTCCCCATCCCGACTTTCGCCACGGCCAGCGGCCCCTGGCGGAGGCCGTCTACAAGGCCGCCAGCGTCGGCTGCTGCCTGCTGGCCCAGGCGCCCACCGGCATCGGCAAGACGGTGGGCACCCTGTTCCCGCTGCTCAAGGCCATGCCGCGGCAGAACCTGGACCGGCTGTTCTTCCTGGCCGCCAAGACCCCTGGCCGCGCCCTGGCGCTGCATGGCCTCGAATCCCTCGCCGCGCCGGTGCGGGTGCTGGAACTGGTGGCGCGGGACAAGGCCTGCGAGCACCCGGAGCTGGCCTGCCATGGCGAGTCCTGTCCGCTGGCTCGTGGCTTCTATGACCGGCTGCCGGCCGCGCGCACCGCGGCCCTGGCCGCGCCCACGCAACTGACCCGGGCACGGGTGCGGGAGACGGCCCTGGCCCATGAGGTCTGCCCCTACTACCTGGCCCAGGAACTGGCGCGCTGGAGCGACGTGGTGGTGGGCGACTACAACTACTACTTCGACGGCAGCGCCATGCTTCATGCCCTGGCCCAGACCCAGGAGTGGCGGGTCGGGGTGCTGGTGGACGAAGCCCACAACCTGCTCGACCGCGCCCGTGGCATGTACAGCGCCAGTCTCGACCAGCGTCGCCTGGCGGCGGGCAAGGCGGTGGCGCCGCCGGCCATCGCCAAGGGCCTGCAGACGCTCAATCGCGAATGGAATCGCCTGCACAAGGAACAGCAGGTCGACTACCAGGTGCAGGCGGAATTGCCCGCTGCCTTCCTGACCGCCCTGCAACGGGTGGTGGGTCTGCTCACCGAGCATTTCGGCGAATCCGGGCAGCCACCGGCGCCGGAGCTGCAGACGCTGTTCTTCGACCTGCTGCAGTTCATGCGCCTGGGCGAGACCTTTGGCGATCACTCGCTGTTCGACGTCACCCTGCTCAAGGGCCGCGGCAAGGCGCAGTCGCAACTCAATCTGCGCAACCTGGTGCCGGCGCCCTTCGTCGGTCCGCGGCTGGCGGCGGCGCACAGCTGCACCCTGTTCTCGGCCACCCTGATTCCCCAGCATTTTCACCGCGACCTGCTCGGGGTCCCGGCCGGCAGTGCCTGGGTCGATGTCGCCTCGCCCTTCGCCGCCGAGCAGCTGGAGGTGCGCCTGGTGCGGCTCTCCACCCGCTACGCCGACCGCGCCGCCTCCCGCGCACCCATCGCCGCCCTGATCGCCAGTCGCTATCGCCAGCGACCAGGCAACTACCTGGCCTTCTTCAGCAGCTTCGACTACCTCGACCAGGTGGCCGAGGCCCTCGCCGAACTGGCGCCCGACGTGCCCCAGTGGCGCCAGTCCCGCGGCATGGACGAGGCCGCCCGCCAGGCCTTTCTCGAGCGTTTCCAGGCCGACGGCCGCGGCATCGGCTTCGCCGTGCTCGGTGGCAGCTTTGGCGAGGGTATCGACCTGCCCGGCGACCGCCTGATCGGCGCCTTCGTCGCCACCCTGGGCCTGCCCCAGCTCAATCCGGTCAACGAACAGCTGCGCCAGCGCCTGCAGCGGCGCTTCGGCGACGGCTATCGCTACGCCTACCTCTATCCGGGCCTGCAAAAGGTCATCCAGGCCGCCGGCCGGGTGATCCGCACCGTGCAGGACCGCGGCTGCCTCTACCTCATTGATGACCGATTCACCCAGCCCGAGGTCAGGGCGCTGCTGCCGACCTGGTGGCAGGTGGAGGAGGGCGCGGTGCCCACGGGCGAACCTGCGCCCG
This sequence comes from Pseudomonas flavocrustae, assembly GCF_029872515.1. Classification (NCBI taxonomy): domain Bacteria; kingdom Pseudomonadati; phylum Pseudomonadota; class Gammaproteobacteria; order Pseudomonadales; family Pseudomonadaceae; genus Pseudomonas; species Pseudomonas flavocrustae. Next base: position 69,469 of record NZ_JAPDIQ010000009.1, read on the forward strand.
CTTGAAGGCTACCGTGGTCATGGCCGCCCGCCGATGCAACTGATCCTATGGCACTCCGGTGTTTTGTTGATCGCGGCCATGGGCCGCTCCTACGATTACATCGAGCCTGTAGGAGCAACTGCCTTAGCCGTTATAGGGGTGCACCAGTTGTAGAGCCGTAGCGTGGAAAACGGCGCAGCCTTTTCCACTGGGGACTTCGTGGCGAGGGCGCCCCCACCCCAACCCTCTCCCGAGGGGAAAGGGAGCCATCCACGCAGGCGGTCATCTCCATCATCGAGCCTGTAGGAGCGGCCCATGGCCGCGATCACCGTACAGCCGTCGCTTAGGCCTCCGGCGTCTCCTCGCAAAACCTCAATCTGTTGCCAAAGGGATCGGCGATCTCCATCACCAGGCCCCAGGGCAAGGCCTCGATGCCCGGGCGGGCGAAGCCATAGTTCCTGGCCAGCAACTCGGCCTGGAAGGCGCGGATGCCGGTCATTCGGACGAAGACCGTCGAGCCCGGGCAGGCGTCGCCGTGGTGACCGGACAGGTGCAGGCGCAGGCCGGCGCGCTCGACTTCGGCGTAGAGCGGCAATCCCGGCTCGAAGCGATGCTCCCAGACCAGGCGGAAACCCAGGAAGTGGCAGTAGAATTCACGCGCCTTTTCGTCATCGAAGATGCGCAGGATGGGGCTGGGTTGCCCGAAGGTGATGGCGGCATTGGCCATGAGCGGTCTCCAGGGGCGCGAGAGGAATGTCGATGATGCCCATTCCACCGCGTCCGGCAATCCGAAGTGTGATCCGGAAAGCTTTGGTAACCGCTCTGGCAGGCCAGAGCGTGCGCTAGGCGGCAGTTCACCGGTGCGATGGCGAACCTATCCGGGTATCGTGCATTCTTTTCCTTTCTGGCGGTTCGGCTGGACCGAATCTTTCATCCTTTGTGACCAAGGTTGATCCATGCAGCGTAGACACCTGCTCAAAGCGTCCCTGGCCCTGGCGGCCTACACCGGCATTCCCTCCACCGGGCTGTTCGCCCTCCAGGCCTTTGCCAATCCGGCCAATGGCGATGGGCAGGCCTTCGATTTCGACTGGCTCAAGCAGCACGCCAAGGAGCTGGCCGGCCAGGCCTACCAGCCCACCGCCCAGAAACTGCCCGACACCCTGGCGAACATGACGCCCCAGCAGTTCAATGCCATCGGCTACGATGCCCAGCATTCGCTCTGGCACGACCTCAAGGGCCAGCTGGACATACAGTTCTTCCACGTCGGCATGGGCTTCAAGACGCCGGTACGGATGTATTCGGTGGACCCCAAGACCAATGAGGCCAAGGAAGTCCACTTCCGCCCCGAGTTGTTCAACTACAACGACAGCGGCGTCGACAAGAGCCAGCTCAAGGGCGACCTGGGCTTTGCCGGCTTCAAGCTGTTCAAGGCGCCGCACCTGGCCCAGTACGACATCGTCTCCTTTCTCGGCGCCAGCTACTTCCGCGCCGTGGACAAGACCCGCCAGTACGGCCTCTCGGCCCGCGGCCTGGCCATCGACACCTATGCCGATCGGCCCGAGGAATTCCCCGACTTCACCAAGTTCTGGTTCGTCACCCCGAACAAGAACAGCACCCGTTTCGTGGTCTATGCGCTGCTGGATTCGCCCAGCGCCACCGGGGCCTATCGCTTCGACATCGACTGCCTGAACGACCGGGTGGTGATGGACGTGGACGCCAACGTCAACGCCCGCCGCGACATCAAGCAACTGGGCATCGCGCCTATGACCAGCATGTTCGGCTGCGGCACTCACGAGCGCCAGACCTGCAATACCTACCATCCGCAGATCCACGACTCCGACCGCCTGGCCATGTGGAAGGGCAACGGCGAGTGGATCTGCCGCCCGTTGAACAATCCGCCCAAGCTGCAGTTCAACGCCTTCAAGGACGACAGTCCCAAAGGCTTCGGCCTGGTGCAGACCGATCACGAATTCGAGAGCTACCAGGACGTCATGGTCCGCTACGATCGCCGGCCGAGTCTGTGGGTCGAGCCCACCTCCGCCTGGGGCGAGGGTGCCATCCAGCTGCTGGAGATCCCCACCACCGGCGAGACCCTGGACAACATCGTGGCCTTCTGGGCGCCGGCCGAGACCATCACCGCCGGCAAGTCGCTGCACTATGGCTACAAGCTGCACTGGAGTGCGCTGCCGCCGGTAAGCACGCCGCTGGCGCGGGTCAATGCCACCCGTTCCGGGATCGGCGGCTTCCCCGAGGGCTGGGCGCCCGGTGAGCACTGGCCCAAGGTCTGGGCACGGCGCTTCGCCATCGATTTCAACGGCGGCGGTCTGTCGTTCCTGCCCGAGGGTACCGGCATCGAGCCGGTGGTGACCGTCACCGACGGCAAGGTGCAGGATTTCCACGTGCTCAAGATCGACGAGATCGGCGGCTACCGGGTGATCTTCGACTGGTACCCCACCAGCGACAACGCCGATCCGGTGCAGATGCGCGCCTTCATCCGCACCCAGGACCGCGCCCTGAGCGAAACCTGGCTGTACCAGTACTTCCCGCCGGCCGCCGACCAGCGCCGTTATCCGGACTGGAAGCAGTCCTAAGCGACGGCTGGGAAAAAGCCGCTGTGCCTCTCCGGCACAGCGGCTTTTTTATGCCCGGAGCAAGGGCGCAGAGCCTGACAGGTCGCGGTGATCAGTCGGCCAGCACCACCTGGTTGCGCCCTGCACGCTTGGCCCGGTAGAGGGCCGCATCGGCCAGGCCGTAGGCGAGCTCGAAGTCGGTGCCCGGCTGGTTGATGCTGAGGCCGAAGCTGGCCGTCACCGGCGCCGTGCCGGTCGCCTCCCGGGCGATGCGCAGGCGCAGGCATTCGGTCATGGCCAGGGCCTCGTCCCGTACCAGGGTCGGCAGCAGCACGGTGAATTCCTCGCCGCCCACCCGACCGACGATGGCCGGCGCCTGGACCAGCTCCTGCAGGCAGCGGGCGATGGCCTGGATCACTCGATCGCCGGCGGGATGGCCGAAGTCGTCGTTGATGCGTTTGAAGTGATCGATGTCCAGCACGATCATGGCACCGCCCCGCTGTCGCAGCGCCTGGCCGGCCTGGTCGATCACCGCGCCGCGATTGAGCATCCCGGTGAGGGCGTCGTGGGTGGCGCGGTATTCCAGCTGCTGGCTGAGGGTCTGCAACTGCTGGTTGAGGGCGTTCATCTCGCGTTCGGCGCGATCGCTGCGGGCGATCAGCCGGCGGGTCTCGCGCATCAGGCGTTCGAAATGCAGTGTCAGGTCGCCCAGGGCGGCGCGGTAGCGTTCGGCATCGGCGTCGTCGGCCACATAGAGGGCGCGCGCCGCCTGCAACACCCCGGCTTCCTGTTCGAACAGGTCGGGACCCGCTTCGACCGGGCTGCAGCGCCTGACGCTGGCGGTCATGCCGGCAGCTCGGGATGCTCGACGAACGTCAGCGCCTGGAAGTCCAGTCGCAGCTCTTCGCCGAATTCCTGGATGGTCTCGTCCTCGGCATCGTAGTACCAGTGCAGCTCCACCTGGTTGCCGGCCTGGGCCGCCTGGTCCAGAGCATCGAACAGGGTGAACAGCATCTTGGTGCTGGAGCTGTTGAAGTAGGCCAGGGCTACGTGCACCCGGATGCTGGCGTCCTGGCGCTGGTCGAGATAGGCCCGCAGCGACTCGATCACCGGCAGGTAGAAGGCCGCGGCGTTTTCCGGAAAGGATTCGCCCTTGAGCCAGAGCTCGTCCTCGGCGAAACGGAAGTCCACTTCCGGAGAGGTGGCGGTGGGCGCGATGAACACGGTGTCCATACGAGGTCGGAGTCCCATGTCAGATGATGGCTTTCAGGCAGAACAGGGTGGTGCCCGGCGTCTGCGTGGAGGGATGGAAGGCGAATTCCAGGGGTGCGCTGGCATCGCGCGCCATGGTCAGGAAGCCGAGGCCGGCGCCCTTGCTGTCGGCCGGGGTCTCGGCGCGCAGGGATTCGCGATAGGCCTGCTTGATCTGCTCCAGGGACATGCTGCACAGCGGCTCGAGCCGTGCGCGCAGGGCGTCGACCTTGTCGCTGACGATGGGGTTGGCACAGAGCATCTGGTAGTTGCCGTCCTGGCGGGTGATACAGACCGAACCCTGACCCAGCTTGGCGTCCGCCAGGGCGTCCGGGGGCAGGGCATCGGCGGAATAGTGCAGGACGTTCTGTGACAATTCGATGAACGAGGAGAACAGCTTGCGCCGGGTGGCGCTGCTGATCCCTTCGAATTCCAGTTGCAGCTTCACCACCTCGGCCATGGCGGCGACGATGCCATGGGAGAAATAGCCGCGGTGATAGAAGATCACGTGCTGCTGCTGGGCAATTTCGAGAAAGGCGCCGTTCGTGGGAAAGGAAGCGGTCATGTCGGTCAGGCCACGCGGATGCAGAGAAAGGTGAGGTCATCGCGACGCAGTTCGTCGCCCTGCCAGCGGGCGAGGTCCGCGCTGAGCTGTGCACAGAAGGCCGCGGTGGGCGCCGTGCGCGACTCGCTCAGCCGGGCCAGGGCGCGGCGTTTGCCGAAGGAGGTGCGCCGCGGACCGCCGATCTGGTCGATCAGGCCGTCGGTGGTGGCGAACAGCAGGCTGCCCGGTTGCAGCGGCAGGGTGGTGGCCGGCCAGCACTGGTCGAGCGGGCTGTCGGCGTAGCCGATGCCCAGACGCAGTGGCGCCAGGGTCAGGACCTCCGCGGCGTCGGGTGCCAGGAGGTGGAGGGGCATGCGGGCGCCGGCGTAGGTCAGGCTGTGGCTGTGTCTATCCACCCAGAAACAGGCCAGGTCCAGGCCGTCGTTGGATTCGGAGATGCCGCCGGACTGTCCCAGCATCGCCTTGACGCTGCCGTTGATCGCCGCCAGCAGCGCCGAGGGATCGCGCGGTCCCAGCTGTTGCAGGGCCTGGGTCAGGGACGCCGAGGCGATCAGGGTCATGAAGGCGCCGGGCACGCCGTGGCCGGTGCAGTCGGCGATGGCGCCGAACCAGCCGTCCTCGTGCTGGGCGAAGTGATAGAAGTCGCCGCCGACCACGTCGCGCGGCTGCCAGACCAGGGTGGCGTCCTGCTCCATCACCGCCAGGGCCTCGCGCGAGCTGCGCAGCATGGCGCGCTGAATGACGCTGGCATACTCGATGCTGTGCATGATCTGGCGATTCTTCTCGGCCTGCAGGTCCGCGACCATGCGCATCAGCTGCACACCCAGGCCGAGTCCGGCGAAGCGACCCTCGCGGGTGACGATGAAGCCGTCGGCCAGGGCCTTTTCGCCCACCTCGACGGTGCGCCGGGTCAGCTCCTCGATGGACAGGGCGGCGTCCACCACCAGCGGCTCCTTGTCCATGAAGGCGATGCAGCTCTTGCGATCGTAGACTTCGCGGTGATACGGCTTGCTCATCTGCGAGAGAAAGATGTCGCGGTTGATCAGCCCGATCGGACGGTCGTGCTCGATCACCGCGAGACTGGTGATCTCGCGGCGTGCGTTGAACAGGTCCATGACCATGGCGTTGGTGTGCTCGGCCTCGACCGCGGGCCACCGGGTGCAGAGGTCGAGGGCGCAGCCCTGGCTGGGACGGGAGGAGGTACGCGAGGAAGACAGGGGAGCGGACGACATCGATACGAATCCGTTCTCGGAAGGTCGATGCAGCCTAGGGGCTCCGTATTGAGATTTGATGACAGAAGCTGGCCAGGCGCCAGCACGGAGTGGCGCCCGGTCAGGGGGATGGCGTCAGCCGGTCAGGATGCCCAGGGCGGCGCGGGTGAACGGCGCGGGCGGCACGGCGTTGAGCACCGCACCCTGCAGCTGCAGACCGCTGTGGGCGAAGTGGCGCTGGGTCGCCTCGATTTCCTTGGCGGTGTTGCAACCGTAGCGCGACACCAGCAGGCAGGTGCCGGCCTGGGCGGCCAGCTGCACGGCATCGGTCACCGCCAGCACCGGCGGGGTGTCGAGGATGACCAACTCGTAGTCCTGCTGCAGACCGCGCAGCAGTTCGGTACAGCGCGCACTCATCAGCAATTCGGCCGGATTCGGCGGGCGGATGCCCCCCACCAGACAGTCCAGGCCGGGTATCGCCGAGGGCTGGATCGCCTGCTCGGGCGTCGCCAGTCCCGCCAGCACCTCGGCGAGGCCCGGGCGGCGGGCCAGCTGCAGGCGCCGGTGCAGGCGCCCGCGCCGCAGGTCGGCATCCACCAGCAGCACCCGCATTCCGCCTTCGGCCAATACCCGCGCCAGTTGCACGGCCACCGACGACTTGCCGGCGGCGGGGCTGGCACTGGTGATCAGCAGCAGATCGTTGCGCGCCTCGGTGCGGGCGAAGGCCAGGCTGGTCCGCAGAATCCGCAGGGCTTCCTGGTAGCCGCTGTCGAGCGAGGTCTGCAGCGGCCCGCCGACCTGGCGACTCGGTGCCAGCGGCAGTTGCGCCAGCACCGGCAGGCCGAGGTCTTCCAGGCCCTCGGCGTCTTCGATACCGCGCTCGAGACTGGCGCGCAGATAGACCCAGGCGGCGCCGGCCAGGCAGCCGAAGAGCAGGGCGCTGAGGATCAGCAGGGGCTTCTTGGGATAGACCGGGGCGATCTGGGTGTAGGCGCTGTCGATGATGCGCACATCGCTCACCGTGCCGGCGCGCACCACCGACAATTCCTGGATGCGCTTGCTGATCAGCGCATAGACCTTGTCCGCCGCCTCCACGTCGCGCTGCAGGCGCAGCACCTCCTGCTGGGTCTGCGGCAACTTGGCCAGGCGCTGCTGCAGGGCCTGACGCTCGCCGTTGAGCACCTGGCGGCGCGCCAGCAGGCCCTGGTAGAGCGGATGGGTGGGAGTGAAGCGCAGGGCCAGGCCCAGGCGCTCCATTTCCAGCGCCGATAGCTGGGCGTCGAGCTCCACCGCCTGGCTCAGCAGGCTGCGTCCCTCCGCGCCGATGGCGATGGAACCCCGTTGCCGCTGGTAGCGGTCCAGGGCCTGGCGACCTGCAGTCAGGCGCTGGTTCACCTGCGGCAGTTCCTGGCGCAGGAAGGCCAGCTGCTGGGTGGATTCATCGGCGTTGCGGGTCACGTCCTGGCGCACATAGGCCTCGGTGATGCCGCGCAGGATGCGTTGCGCCCTGAGCGGATCGGTGTCCTGCAGCTGGATCGAGAGGATGCCCGAGCGCTTGCCGCGCTCGCTGACCATGAGCCGTTCCTGCAGCGCCTGGATGGTCACGCCACGACGCTGCTTGACCAGGATGAATTCGGTGCCCGGATAGGCGTGCAGCTGGGCGATGTCCAGGCGCAGCTCGCCGGCGCTGGCCGGCTCGCCCAGCCGACCCTCCAGCAGCCGCTTGCCCTGGGCATCGCTCAGCAGGAAGCGATCCGGGGCCTCGGCGGTGAGGGTGAGTGGCTGGCCATAGAGGGCATCGGGCACGCTCAGGCTGGCGATGGTCAGCTGCTCGCCGCCCCAGCCGAACTGCTTGAGGCCGAACAGCGGCGGGGCGACGGCCCCACCGGCTCGCTCGTGACGCCGGGCCAGCCAGTCGCCCAGCAGCGGCAGGCGCCGCGGGGTGACGCTCAGGTCCAGGCCCTCGGCGTCCACGACCTCGCCGACCACCCGCCGCGAGGTGAGCAGCTGCATTTCGGTGACGGCTTCCGGCGGTGGCATGGGCCGGCCATTGTCGGATTCGTCCAGACGCACGATGCCGCGCTGGTATTCGATCTGCACCGTCGCCACCGCCTGATAGCGCGGCGCGGCCAGCTGGGTATAGGCCACGCCCAGCAGGGTGCAGAGGGCAATGCAGACGAGCAGGCTGCGGCGATGGCGCCAGAGGGAGGCGCAGTAGCGGGCGAAGCCGATGTCCGCCGCCTGGGTGGCAGCGGGTAGCGAGTGATGCGACTGGTCCATGCAGGAGCGGGCCTTGGGCAGGTACGGAGGAGGACAGCCGTCGCGGCCGCGCGCTGTCGAGGAGACACCGCGCGGCGAACCGGGGGCGAAATCGTCACGCCAGGCAGGGCACAGCTTGGAACACCAGGCGCTGGATCAGGGATCCGCACCTTGTCGGCTGGAGTGCTGCGTCGACTCTAAGCGAAAGCAAAAGCCAAAAATGTGACACTCCATGCAGAACGTGACAGATGCCCGCTTGGCAGTCTCAAGGTGCTAAGGCAGTCTTCTTCGCGACCTGTCGTGTCTCCGGACGACAAGCCCTGGCTTGCGCCGGGTTTTCCGGAGCCGCTGGTGCCCTGCCGAGGCTGGCGGGCGCACCCGGGTATCAGATGCAAACGCCGCTGCCTTCCGGCAACGGCGTGTTCCTGACGGCTTCTTGAATGTAGTCAGCGGTTGAAGCCCGGTTACCCGCCCATGCGCCGCTTGGCCTGCGTGGGCGGTCTTGCACCGGCTGTACCAGGCCTGCGGAAGATGGCGCCTGGTTCTTCACTGCCCTGGACGGCGTTCTCGACTGCATGGCTGTCAGGAGACAGGACAATGAGCGTGGTATCTGACGTTACCCATCCCGGGGTCCGGGTGGGACGGTGGCCGTTCTGGCTGGGCGGTCTGGCGGTCGGCCTGCTGTTATTGCTGGCCCTGCTGTGGCGCCTGCCGGATTTCCGCGACGGCACCGGGGCGCAGAATCTCGAAGCCAGCTATCACGTCCTGCTCAGCCTCAATGCCCTGGACGAGTCCGGCGTGGCCCGGCACTGGTGGTTGCCCACGGTGACCCTGGGTGGCAGTCACGACAAGCAGGTGTCCTGGGGCGCGACCATTCCCACCCACAGCGGCGACTATGTCTACACCAGCTTCAGCAGCTACGGCTTCCTCGCGCCCTATTTCGGTCTCAAGGCCGCGGGTCTGACGCCTTCGCTGCACAGCCTCGCGCTGTTCAACGCCGCCCTTGGCGCCCTGACCGCGCTATTGCTGTTTCGCCTGCTCTACCTGGTGCTGCGCAGCCATGGCGCCAGCCGCGGCCTGGCCGCCACGAGCGCGGTGCTGGGCTGCCTGATCGCGATCTTCAGCCGCGAGGCGCTGCTCTCCCAGGGCCTGCTCTACTGGGTGCAGAGTTTCTACCAGGTGCTGCTGCTGGCCAGTCTGCTGACCTTCTTCCACTACCTGCGGGCGCCAGCTGGCCAGCGCAACCGCCTGGGCTGGCTGCTGGCCGGCCTGGTCTGCTTCGGCGCCCTGACCGAATGGACCGGCTACGTCTTTGGCGGTGGACTGGTCGCGCTGTTCTGGCTGCAGCACCGGCACCTGCCGGAAGGCCGGCGGATGGCCTGGCGCCTGGCCTTCGCCACGGCGCTGGCTGGCCTGCTGGTGCTGTTGCACTACAGCCTGGCGGCGGGTCTGTTGCCGACGCTCAAGGCCTTTGCCCGACGCTTTCTCGCCCGCAGCCCGAACAATGCCCACCTGACCGACTTCTTCACCGGCTACGGGCTGTCCTTCGGCCTGTTCCTGGCCGCGGTGGCCATCGCCCTGGGGGTGCTGCTCTGGAAGCGCAAGTCGCTGAACTGGCCGCGCAGCACCGCGCTGCTGCTGGTCGCCGCCAGCGTGCCGCTGCTGGAGAATCTGCTGCTGCTGCAGCACGCCACCCAATTTTCCTTCGATCGCCTCAAGTTCATCTTTCCCGCCGCGCTGCTGCTCGGCCTGGCCTTCCTGGCGCTGAAGACCCCAGGGCGTGCGGTGCTCGCCGTGGTGCTGGTGGCCGCGGCCCTGCAGAACGGCCAGACCTATCGCCAGGACCTCGCCGGCTATGCCGGCTGGGGCGCCATCGACCGGCAGAACCAGGCGCTGGTGAGCCTGGTGAAAGGCCAGGTCGCGCTGGATTGCACCCTCATCGCCACCGACATGACGGTGCGCGGCTACGCCAACCTGCTGTTCCACCGCAGCATCCACGAATTGCAGCGCCAGCCGCTGGACTACCACGGCGAGCCGGGCGCCTGCGGCGGGCTCTATCTGGAAGGCCGGGAATTCCGCGTCGACCTGCCGGAATACACCCGCGCCCGCCTGAGTCTGGCGGACGGCCGCCAGCTGACCTACGCCAAGGTCGAGGGTGACTGGCGCCTGCAATGAACGCCTTATCCATGAACACGCTGCGAGGAAACCGGGCATGCCGGGTACGCTGATCAATCGACTGAGTTTTCTGGCCCTGGGTGGCCTGATGGTCCTGCAGTTCGGCGTCTTCGAACAGAGCCCGACCAACCCGGTGGGCATCCGCTACGTGGGCGAGCTGTACCTGGCGATCTGCCTGGGTTTCTTCGCGCTCTTCACCCTGAGCACCTGGCATCGGCCGCAGCGCGACTACCGGCTGCTGATGGGCTTCTGCCTGTTTTCCACGGCGATGTTCGTCGGCCTGCCGGCGGTGTTCGCCCAGCTGTTCTGGGGCCAGCCGCTGGTCTACGGCCTCATCGAGGAGCGGCGCGTGCTCTACTGCTTCAGCGCCTTCCTGGTCCTGTACCTGGCCAAGCGACTGAATGCCGTGCAGTTCGAGAATCTGATCATCCTGGTCGGACTGCTCTCGGCACTGCTGTGCTGGCTGTCCTACTTCAAGATGCTGCCGGACCTGCGCGACGAGGTGAAGGACCTCAGCCGCCCCGGACGGGCCTCCACGGGGGCGGGCGCCATCTTCTTCGGCTACTTCATCTGCATCTACTTCGCCGGTCGCGGGCGTTCCTTCATCGACGGGCAGTTGCGGCCCAAGTTGAGGCACGGCCTGCTGGCGCTGTTCTTCCTGGCGACCATCGTGGTGGTGTTGCAGACCCGCCAGCTGATCGTGGTCTGCCTGGTGTTCACCATCCTCGCCCTGCGCGCGCGCCTGGTCGGACCGGCGCTGTTCGGCGCCATCATCATCGCGCCGCTGATCCTCTATCCACACCTGCTGGAAACCCTCGGCTTCAACCTGGATTTCTATGCGCGCTCGGTGCAGGAAGGCCCCACCGACAACGTCCGGGAAACCACCATTTCCCAGATCATCAACCACCTGCAGCTGTACAACGGCTTGCCCAGCGGCAGCCTCAGCCTGATGTGGAACGATGGCTTCAAGCCGATCTTCGGCGACTACTTCTTCCTCTCCGATGTCGGCATCTTCGGCACCGTGTTCCGCTTCGGCTTCCTGTCGATCCTGGTGATTCCCATCGGCCTGGCGGTCCACTACCTGGTGGCGCGCAAGCTGAGCCGCGACCTGGGTTTCACCCTGGCGGTGTTTCTCGCCTTCATGACCATCTGGCCGCTGCAGGGATTGTTCGAATACCAGGGCACCGCGGCCCTGCTCTTTGTCATGCAGGCGCTGAAGACCTACCACGGCGCGCCCCAGTACGGGGTGGTGAGCCTGCCGGAGCGACCGGGGGCGCTGCCGCCCGGTCGCCAGGTCTTGCCGGTCTAGCAGCCGGTCAGGCGTTCGACGCGGCGTTCGCCGGGAAAGAAGAAGGGACGCAGGCGCACGCCCAGGCTGTTGCCGAAGAAGGCGGCCACCAGCCACAGCCAGCCATGCAGGCTGCCCGAGGCGATGCCGCTGAAGTAGGCGCCGATGTTGCAGCCATAGGCCAGCCGCGCGCCGTAGCCCAGCAGCAGGCCGCCGAGCACCGCCGCCACCAGTGACCGCGCGGGGATGCGCAGGCTGGGGGCGAAGCGCCCGGCGAGGCCCGCGGCAACTAGGGCGCCCAGCATGATGCCAAGGTTCATCACGCTGGTGACGTCGAACCAGAAGGGCTCGGCCAGCGCCCGCGCATTGGCCGGTTGCTGCCAGAAGGCCCAGGCGGAGACGTCCAGCCCGAGCAGACCGGCACCCTTGGCGCCCCAGAGGGCGAAGGCCGAGGTGACGCCCCAGGGGCGACCGGCCAGGGCCAGGGTGACGAAGTTCAGTATCGCCAGGGCGATGGCGCCCCAGACCAGCGGCCAGTTGCCGCGCAGCAGGCGTGCCGCGCCCTGGTGTTCGCCGGGGACCGTGGCTTCCAGTCTGCCGTGGCGACGGCGCTCCAGCACCACCGAGATCCAGGCGATCAGGGCGAAGGCCGCCAGGCTGACCAGGATGCCGGGCAGCACGCCCAGGCTGGTCACCAGGGAGGTGGGCGGCAGGCTGGGCAGGGCGAACCACCAGCCCAGGTGCTGGGTGGCGATCAGCGAACCGATGACGAAGAACAGCAGGGTCACCAGCATCCGCGCATTGCCGCCGCCGGCGGTGAACAGGGTGCCGGAGGCGCAGCCACCGCCCAGTTGCATGCCGATGCCGAACAGGAAGGCGCCGATCACCACCGAGGTGGACAGCGGCGAGACATTGCCGCGCACCGCCTCGCCGAACAGACTGCCGGCGCCGAGGGCGGGAAAGAACAGCAGCACCGCCAGGGCCAGCATCACCATCTGAGCGCGCAGCCCGGCACCGCGACGGTCGAGGATGAACACCCGCCAGGCCGAAGTGAAGCCGAAGGCGGCGTGGTAGAGGGTCAGGCCCAGGGCGCCGCCGAGCAGTAGCAGCAGGGCCTGACGACCGCCCACGGCCTGGTTGAGAAAGACCATGCCCACGGCCAGCAGGCAGGTCGCCCACAGGGCCGCCCATGGCAGGCGAGGAGAGGAGAGCGTAGAGGTCTGCTGCATCATGGTTCCGGTAGCTTCGAACTAAAGTCCGACTATTTTAGTGGGACTTGTTCGGGAATCCCAGCGGACATCCGCTGCTGGTTGAATGAAAAGGTTACATCGATATAACCAGAAGTTATTGGCCGGGCAGTACAGCCATTTGCTCGGCGTTGTGGTCAAAACGGCCAAAGGAATCTTCCGGAGTTACCGTGTCCGCTGCTGTCGCCCTGTCCGCTTCCGCTTTGCCCACCCTGTCGCGGCTGCGCGGCTGGACTGCCCTCGTCGCTGCACTGGTCCTGGCCGGTTGCAGCCTGACGCCGACCTCCCAGGGGCCCACGCGCTCGCCGGCGGAGGTGCGCGCCGAGTTGCTGCGGTTGTTGCCCGCCAGCGTGGCGGATCGGCAGGGCTGGGCCAGCGATATCCAGACCGCCTTCAGCGCCCAGGGTCTCGAGCCGTCGACGGCCAACCTCTGCGCGGTGCTGGCGGTGGCGGAGCAGGAATCCACCTACCAGGTCGATCCGCCGGTGTCGGGGCTGGGGCGGATCGCCCGGGAGGAGATCGATAGACGCGCGGCGCGGGCCTATGTCCCCCAACTGCTGGTGCGCACTGCGCTCAACCTCAAGTCGCCCAGCGGCAAGACCTACGCCCAGCGCCTGGACAGTGCCCGTACCGAGCGCGAGCTGAGTCTGATCTTCGAGGACTTCATCGCCATGGTGCCCCTGGGCGGCCAGCTGTTCGGGCGCTTCAATCCGGTACGCACCGGCGGACCCATGCAGGTCAGCATCGACTTCGCCGAGGCCCATGCCCGCGGCTATCCCTATGACCGCGACGGGTCCATCCGCCACGAGGTGTTCAGCCGCCGGGGTGGTCTCTATTTCGGCACCGCGCACCTGCTCGGCTATCCGGCGGACTATTCCACGCCGCTGTATCGCTTCGCCGATTTCAACGCCGGCTGGTACGCCAGTCGCAATGCCGCCTTCCAGAGCGCGGTAAGCCGGGCCACGGGGCTGAAGCTGGCGCTGGATGGCGATCTGGTGGTGCCCGGCTCGCGCACCCAGGGCGAGACCGAGCGCGCGGTCAATCGCCTGGCGCCGGCCCTGGGCATGAGCGACATTGCCATCCGCCATGACCTGGAGGCGGGTGAGTCCGAGGACTTCGCCAAGACCGATCTCTATGCCAAGGTCTATGCCCTGGCCGAGCGCAAGGCCGGTCGCAGCCTGCCGCGCGCCATGCTGCCGGGCATCACCCTGGAAAGCCCCAAGATCACCCGGACCCTGACCACCGCCTGGTTCGCCCAGCGGGTGGAGGAACGGTGGCAGCGCTGCCGGGGCCGTGCCTCGCGCTGAGCGGGCAGGGGGCCGAACGGCGTTTTCCAGGTGACGAGGGTCGGGCCCGGGGATGGCAATTGGCCAGACTATTCGCCTACCATGGGGAGATGAAGCGGCCTCGCGCCGTGCGGTTCTGGTGTAGTCCCTAGAGGTCCAGATGACCGATATCCCCGGCTCCCGGTTGACGCTGATCGTCGACCAGCCCACCCCCACCCCCACGGCCCGGCATCGGCTGCCGCCCCGCGAACAGGCCAAGGCCCTGCGCCTGCTGCGCACCCTGGGCCTCGAAGCCGATACCCCGCCGGAACTGGTGCTGGCCTGGCTGGAGCGCCGCGATGGCGGCTGCTCGCTGCCGGAAGCGGCGCGCCAGATCGGCCTGGGCAACTGGCTGGGGATCACCACCAGCCTGGCCGATCTCACCCAGAATCTGGCGCGCTTCGAAGCGGCCTACGCCCTGGACAGCGTGCTCGACTCCCTGAACGTCCTGGTCGAGCAGTCGCCACCCGAGTCCCGCTAGCCGCTAGAGGCCGGCACCGCGGATGTTGACGTAGAGGCTATAGAGCGAGTGGGAGCCGGCCATGAACAGCCGGTTGCCTTCCGGGCCGCCAAAGCACAGGTTGGGGCAGCGTTCCGGCAGGTGGATGTGGCCCAGCGCCTTGCCGCTGGGATCGAACACCCGCACGCCATCGAGGGCTTCGGGCTTGGCCGCCGGCGCGCCACTGCTGCCCCAGCCGCACCAGAGATTGCCCGCCACGTCGCACTTGATGCCATCCAGGGCGCCGTATTCCAGCGCCTCGATGTGCTTGCGGCGCTCGCCCAGGCTGCCGTCGTCCTTGACCGTATAGGCCCACACCAGGCGATTGGGCTTGGCGCGGCCCTCGACCACATAGAGCAGCTTCTCGTCCGGCGAGAAGGCCAGGCCGTTGGGACCGTTGAGATCGCCGATCACCCGGGTCACCGCCAGACTCTCGCCGTCGATGCGATAGACCCCGTCGGGCTGCTCGGTCTTGACCCGATGGCCCTCGTAGTCGCTGTTGGCCTGGAACGGCGGATCGCTGAACCAGATGGAGCCGTCACCCTTGACCACCACGTCGTTGGGCGAGTTGAAGGGCTTGCCTTCGAAGTTATCGGCCAGCACCGTGAGGCGCCCGTCGTGCTCGGTGCGGGTGACCCGCCGGCCGAGACCGTGGGTGGTCGAGCCTTCACAGGCGATCAGCCGACCCTGACGGTCGCGGGTCAGGCCGTTGGCGAAATTCGACTGGGCGCGATAGGTGTCCAGCCGGCCGCTGACCTCATCCCAGCGCACGATGCGGTTGTTGGGGATGTCGCTCATCAGCAGGTAGTTGCCGTCGCCGATCCATACCGGCCCTTCGGCCCAGCGCAGACCGGTGGCCAGGCGCTCGACGCTGGCGTTGAACAGCCGCAATTCCAGGAAGCGGTCGTCGAGGATCTCGATCAGCGGATCGGGATAGCGTTGGCTCAGGGGTTCGGCGGCGCGGGCAAGGGTGGGTAGCGCGAGGGCCGCGCTGCAGATGAGGCCGCCCTGAAGCAGACGACGACGCGACAGCGGCCGGGCGAGCCCCGGGGAAGAGTCATGCATGGTGCAGGTCCTTGATTGTTATTGTTCAGACGAGGCTATGCGGATCGACCTGCGGCAGCAGGCCAATCGTCTGACATCATATGTCTTGTGACGCAGGGCGCCAACCCGGGATCCGCGCTACTCGGCGTCCAGCACCAGGCAGGTGCGGGCACGGCCCTGGCGCTTGGCCTGATAGAGGCGGCGATCGGCTTCGTGGAGGAAGCCTTCGAGGTCATTGGCGACGCCGCTGAAGACCCCGGCGCTGAACGACAGTGGCGGGGCGCCCGGGGCATAGGTCTGGGCGTGGCAGTAGCGCCGCAGCAGGTCCAGCGCCTGCAGCAACTGCTCCGGGGGCATGCGGCTGACCAGGGCGAATTCCTCGCCGCCGAGGCGGCCGGTCAGGTCCTGGGGCAGGGTGCGGGCCAGCGCCTGGGCGAAGACCACCAGGGCGCTGTCACCGCTGGCATGGCCGTGCTCGTCGTTGATGCGCTTGAAGTGATCCAGGTCGAGCATGGCCACGCTCAGCGAGTGACCTTCGCGTTCGGCCTGGCGAAACCACTCCTGGGCCTGGTCCTGGAAGGCGCGGCGATTGCGCAGTCCGGTGAGGGAATCGTACTGGGCGGCGTGGGTGAGGGCGCGCATGAGGTCCCGCCGCTCCAGGGTCGAGACCACCCGGCAGTTTAGCTCCTCGGGGCAGAAGGGCTTGCGCAGGAAGTCGTCGGCGCCCTGCTTGATGAACTTGGCGCTGAGCGAGCCCTTTTCGTCGGCCGACAGGCCGATGATGCTGAGGTCGTGGCGGCGCAGCTTCTGCCGCAGCAACTGCACCAGTTCGAAGCCGCTGAGACCAGGCATGCTGTGGTCCACCACCAGCAGATCGATGTCCGGCTGCTCCTGCAGCAGGCGCAGCGCCTCGTTGCCGTCGCAGGCGTCCAGCAGCTGGTAGCGGTGTGGCGTCAGCACGTGGCGGATGTAGTTGCGGGTGGCGTCGGAGTCCTCGGCGATGAGGATCTTGACCGCGGTGTTGCTGTCCAGCCGGCGCAGCAGCCGGAAGGCGAATTCGTAGGAGTACTGGCTTTCCTTGAGCACGTAGTCGACCACGCCCTTGGTCAGCAGATCATCGCGCCGGCGTTCGTCGTAGGAGCCGCTGAGAACGATGCAGGGCAGGCGATAGCGCAGCACCAGATCGACGCTTTCGCCATTGGGCGCATCGGGCAGGTTGAGGTCCACCAGGGCGGCAAAGAACAGATTGGCCGAGGTTTCCAGCATCAGCTCGGCTTCGGCCAGGGTGGCACAGAATACGGGCTCGAAATCGCGCTGCTGACGAAAGAGGTGCGCCAGAATCTTGAGGACCATGGGGCTGTCTTCGATGACCAGGATGGAGCGCACCGGTAACTCCTGCAGGACAAGGATCGGCCGAGAGCCGGCCTGGCGTCAGATGAAGCGATCATTCGCCTAGGCGTATCGGCCAAAGGATCGGCGACTTGAATGGTCGCCGATCCTTGGCGTTTCAGCTGTCCGGCAGGCCTTCCAGGGGGCGCTGCCGGGGCAGGCGCAGGGCGTCGTCGCGCGGCAGCGGACGGCTCAGCAGGTTGCCCTGTACCTTGTCCACCTGCAGTGCCTTGAGCGTCGCCAGTTCGGCGAGGGTTTCCACGCCCTCGGCGATCACCTCCTTGCGGGTCTCGCGGGCGAAGGCAATGATCGCCGAAGCCAGCGCCCGGCGTTCGGCGTCGCTGTCGATGTCACGGACCAGACTCATGTCCAGCTTGATCATGTCCGGCCGCAGCCTGAGGATGTGCCTCAGGCTCGAATAGCCGGCGCCGGCATCGTCGATGGCCAGGCGCACGCCCTGGGCCCGTAGCGGTTGCAGCTGGGCATGGAGGGCGGCGTAGTCGTCGACCTCGGCGTGCTCGGTGATTTCCAGCACCAGCCGGCCCGGCGGATTGCCCGCCAGCAGCGCGGGCAGGCGGCCGGCCAGGATGGTCTGCGGTGAACAGTTCATGGTCAGGTAGGTATCGTCCGGCAGGCTCTGCAACCCTTGCAGTGCATAGCGCATGGCGCTTTCTTCGAGTTCGTCGCCCAGGCCCACCGCCGTGGCCTCGGAAAACCACAGATCCGGACTGCGCTGCGGCGGGCAATGGAAGCGCGACAGGGATTCCCAGCCAGCGATACGCAGATCGGCGAGATGATAGATCGGCTGGTAGACGATGCTGGGTTGGTGGGCGGCCACCGCCCCCTGGATGCGCTCGCGCATCTCCACCTGGCCGCGGCGGCTGGAGACGTCCAGGCTGAGGCGATCGGCCACCAGCTCGGCGAAGGTCCGCACCAGTTCCAGGTCTCGGGGACTGAGGGTTGGATCGGGCTGGTACTTGAAGCAGCAGAAGGTGCCATAGAGCTCGCCGTCGTTGAGTCGCACGGGCACGCTCAGGTGCGCGCCGATGGGCACGGCGCGGGTCTCCGGAATCAGCCGGGTGGCGCCGACGGCCCGGGTGTCGGGGATGAGTTCGGGGAGATGGCCGGTGACCACCTGCTGGCAATAGCCCTGGCTGAGCGGCAGGGCATCGCCGGCCTTGATCGGCGCATCGGGCACGGCATCGACATTGCGAAAGACCCGGTCCTGCTGGCGAAATTCGGCCAGGAAGGCCACGTCCATGTTCAGATGGGTACGCAGCGCGTGCAGCACCTTGTCGATGCAGCCCTGGCTGCTCAGGTTGCCGGTATCCAGGCCAACCACGTCCAACAACTCGGTACCTGATTCCCTCATGTCCTCACTCCCGGGAAACTGCGACCTGAACCAGTGTAGAGCCTGGAATGAATTTGTCAGTCAAATGACCTCATCCGTTCGGCTTAACCCTGTTCGGCGTACCAGGCCTCGAAGGCGGGCAGGGCCATGGGGCGGGCCAGCAGATAGCCCTGAACCTCGTCGCAGCCGGCTTCCTGCAGGAAGGCCAATACCTCTGGCGTCTCTATCCCCTCGGCAACGCTGCGATAGCCGAGTTTGCCGATCAGCGCCAGCAGCGCCCTGACCACCTCCTGCTTGCGCGGATCCTGGGGCAGGTCGTGGATCAGCGAGCGGTCGAGCTTGACGCTGGTGACCGGCAATTCGTAGAGATAGGCGAAGTTGCTGTAGCCGCTGCCGAAGTCGTCGATGGCGATCTCCACACCCAGCTCGCGCAGGGCATGCAGCTGGGCGATGGCCTCCGGATTGCGTCTGAGCCATTCGCCTTCGGTGATCTCCACCTCCAGCCGGCGGGGATCGACGCCCTCGCGCCGGCAGGTCTCGCGCAGCAGTTCGACCAGGTCGCCCTCGTCGAAATCCCGTGGCGACAGGTTGAGCGACAGTCGCCCCTGATAGCGATTGTCCCAGTGCGCCAGCTGGCTGACGGCGGTACGGATCACCCAGCGGGTGACGCTGTGGATCAGGGCGGTCTTCTCTATCGCCGGAATGAAGTCGCCGGGCGCGATGGGGCCGAGTTGCGGGTGGGTCCAGCGTAACAGGGCTTCGGCGCTGCGCAGTCGGCGTCCGGGCAGGGCCAGGCGTGGCTGGAAGGCCAGGCTGAAGTCGCCGCGCTCCAGGGACTCGGGAATCTGCCGGACCAGCTGGAAGATGCGCTGGAAGGCCTCGTCCTGCGGACGCTCGTAGACGACCCAGTGACGACTGCTCAGCGTAGCCTGATCGACCGCCACCATGGCCTTGCGCAGCAGGTCACGGACTTCGCCCGAGTCGAGCAGGAAGGGCACCACACCGGCCTTGACCGGTGGATCGATGGGAATGCGGTCGGCCTGGACCGGCATCCGCAACTGGGCGATGAGCGCATCGAGCAGCGGCGGATAATCGCAGTCCTCCGGCAGCAGGAAGGCAAATCTCTTGGTGTCCACGTGATAGACCTTGGCCCGGTCCTTCAGGGCGTCGCACAGGCGCAGGGCCAGGCTGCGCAGGAAGGTCTCGAAGGGCCACATGCCCTGGGCCAGGATCAGCTGCTCCTTCCAGTGGGTCTCCAGCGGATCCACCAGCACCAGCAGGCGCCCCTCGTCGGGCTGGAATTCGGCCAACTGAGCGACATCGGCCTGGAACTGCTGACGATTGGGCAGGCCGCTGACCGGATCGCGACGGCGCAGGTGCTGGCGCAGGGCGATGAGCCTCATCACCTGGGCGGCGAAATCGTCCAGGCGCTTGCGTTCCGCGACCGTCAGTTCGCGCGGCTGGCTGTCGAGGATGCACAGACTGCCGATCGCATAACCGCCCTCGGTGACCAGGGTCGAGCCGGCATAGAAGCGCACATGGGGTGCGCGGACCACCAGGGGGTTATGGCTGAAGCGGGTATCGCAGCAGGCATCGTTGATCTCCATCCGGCCATTCTCGGCCCGGATGGTGTGGGCGCAGAAGGCATCCTCGATGGGCATCTGCGCCAGGTCGAAGCCAACGCGGGCCTTGAACCACTGACGGTCGCGGTCCACCAGACTGATCAGCGCGGTCGGCACATTGAAGCTGCTGGCGACCAGCTCGCAGAGTCGATCAAATTCCTCCGCCGGCGCCGAATCCAGCAGCTCCAGGGCGTGCAGGGCGTTGAGGCGGTCATCTTCGTACTTCAGTGAATCGGCCATCAGGCTATCTCGGGAATGTCGATGAGCCTTGTGCGAGCAACAAGCACATCCTGGAAGAACTGCCGCCACCCGAGCCAGGCGGGTGCAGCAAACGAGAGGCAGGTCTGTGGAGGTATCGGCAAAAAATCGTAAGACTTTAGCCGTTTCGTCTCGCCTGCCAGTCTGGAACCTTAGCGCGGCTGCACGTCGGGTGCGAGCCCTGGTCGAAGAGGTATCCCTGCCGAGTAGCGACCATGACCCTGACCTGCCTGTTCGACATCAACGAAACCGTGCTCGACCTGTCCGCGCTGGATGGCCTGTTCACCGAGCTGTTCGGTGACCCCCGGAGCCGCACGCTGTGGTTCGCCCAGACCCTGCAGAACGCCATGACCGCCGAGCTCTGTGGCCGGCACGCGCCCTTCGAGGCCCAGGGCCAGGCGGCGCTGGAGATGATCGGCGCACGACTCGGACGGACGCTGACGGCCGCTGACAGACAGCGTGTGGCCAAGGCCCTGCAGGCGCTGCCCGCCCACACCGATGTCCGAGCCGGGCTCGATTTCGCCCGGGCGCAGGGGGTGCGTTGCATCGCCTTTTCCAACAACGCGCGCGCCGCCACCCAGGCGCAGCTGGCCTACGCCGACCTGAGCGACGCCTTCGCCGGCATCCTCTCGGCCGAAGACGCCGGTGCCAGCAAACCCGCCACGGCGGCCTATCGCCAGGCCGCCGTCAGCCTGGATCAGCCGGCCGAACAGCTGTGGCTGGTCGCCGTCCATGCCTGGGACATCGCCGGCGCCCAGGCGGCCGGTTTCAAAGGTGCCCTGTTGCAGCGGCAGGCCGAGCAGGTGGCCAACCCCCTTGCGCCGCCCGCGGTGACCGCCGGCACCCTGCAAGAGGCAGTGGCGCGCATTCTGGCGCACGAGGGCCGCAGCCAGCGGCCCGGCGTGCTAACGTCCGCGCCATCACCGGCGGGTGCCGGGTTTTCAAGACAGTGAGAGTCGCTTTCCCATGACGGATACCCTTGCCCGGCTGCGCGCCGGCGAACTGGCCGGGGCCACGCGCCTGACCCTGCGTGCCGACCTGACCGAATTCCCCGAAGAGATCTTCAGCCTGGCCGACAGCCTGGAAATCCTCGACCTGTCGGGCAATCGGCTGACCCGCCTGCCCGCCGACCTGGGCCGGCTGCACCGCTTACGCATTCTCTTCTGCTCGGGCAATCCCTTCACCGAATTGCCCGAGGTGCTCGGCACGCTACCCAGGCTGGAAATGATCGGCTTCAAGGCCTGCCAGCTGGAGCGGGTGAGCGCTGCGGCCCTGCCGCCGCGCCTGCGCTGGCTGATCCTCACCGACAACCGCATCGCCGAGCTACCCGCCGCCCTGGGTGAGCGCCCCGCCTTGCAGAAACTGATGCTGGCCGGCAACCAGTTGCAGAGCCTGCCGCCGTCCATGGCCGACCTGCACCAGCTGGAACTGCTGCGGCTGTCGGCGAATCGCTTCGCGGCGCTGCCCCCGGCCATCCTCGATCTGCCGCGGCTGACCTGGCTGGCCTATGGCGACAATCCCCTGGGGGCCGAGCGCGAGCGCGCGGTGCGCACCCAGGCGGCGCGGCAACAACGCATCGCCTGGAGCGACCTGGTGCTGGGCGAGCGGCTGGGGGAGGGCGCCTCCGGCATCATCCATCAGGCGCGCTGGCAGTCGCCCACGGGGCCGCGCGAGGTCGCCGTCAAGCTGTTCAAGGGCAGCATGACCAGCGATGGAACCCCGGAAAGCGAAAGCGCCGCCAGCCTCAGTGCCGGCACCCATCCCTGGCTGATCGGCGCCCTCGGTGATCTGGCCGAGCATCCCGAGCAGCGCAGTGGCCTGGTGCTGGAGCTGGTGGAGCCGGCCTTCGGCAACCTGGCCGGTCCGCCGAGCTTCACCACCTGCAGCCGTGACGTCTATCCGGAAGACACCCGCTTCACCGCCCGCGCCGTGCGCAGCATGGCGGGCGGCATGGCCAGCGCCCTGGCGCACCTGCACGGGCATGGCCTGGTCCACGGCGACTTCTATGCCCACAACATCCTCTGGGACGGTGGCGCGCGCTGCCTGCTGGGCGACTTCGGCGGCGCCTCGCTGCTGCCCGAGGACCGGACGCAGGCCGCGCGGCTGCAACGCTTCGAAAGTCGCGCCTTCGGTATCCTGCTGGAGGAGTGGCTGACGCGTTGCAGCGAGCCCGTGGATCCGGCGCTGGCGGCCCTGGCCGCGCAGTGCCAGCAGCCCACGCTCGATGCGCGTCCGCTGCTGGCCGAGGTGGCGCAGCGGCTGCACGGCTAGCCCTGGGTCTCGTCCAGCGCCCAGTCCACGGCGGCCAGGGCGTGCAGTCGCGTGGTGTCGAACAGCGGCACCGCGCTGTCGCCCTGGTCCACCAGCAGCATGATCTCGGTGCAGCCGAGCACGATGCCCTCGGCGCCCTGGGCGACCAGCTCGGCGATGATCGCGCGATAGGCTGCCCGCGATTCGGGGCGCACCTCGCCACGTACCAGCTCGTCATAGATGATGCGGTGCACGATCTGGCGCGCGGCCGCGTCAGGCACCACCACTTCCAGGCCGAAGCGCTCGGTCAGCCGCTCGCGATAGAAAGCCTGCTCCATGGTGAAGGCGGTGCCCAGCAGGCCGACGGTCCGCAGGCCCCGGGCGCGGATCGCCGCACCCGTGGGGTCGGCGATGTGCAGCAGCGGCAAGGTCGTGGCCGCCTCGATCTCCGCCGCCAGGCAGTGCATGGTGTTGGTACAGAGCACCAGCGCCTCGGCACCACCGGCGGCCAGTTGCCGCGCATGGTCCTGCAAGCGCTGACCCAGCGCCGTCCAGTCGCCGGCATGCTGCAGCGCGGCGATCTCGGCGAAATCCACCGACAGCAGCAGGCAGGCCGCCGAATGACTGCCGCCCAGCCGGCGCCGGACCTCTTCGTTGAGGATGCGATAGTAGTGCGCCGAGCTTTCCCAGCTCATGCCGCCCAGCAGGCCCAGGGTGCGCATGGTCGTTCTCATAGTGATTGGCGAACGGGCATCTTGGCGTCTGTTTAAGCGGTGCGTGAGGATCAGTAGGCCGGAGATCGAGCAGTACAGTGAGCGGCCTGGTAAGCCGCAAAAAAGTCGAGGGGGATCGGCGGGTGGTTTCCCGATGGAGCTGTGGCGGATGCTGACCCGAGGCCTTGAACGGCAGGTCAGGAAAAGCAGATAGGGAGCGCCCGACTCCTGGTTCGTCCAGGCAGAAGATGAACGCCCAGGGTCATGGCAAGGTGGCGCGCGCTCAGGATGGCGAATGTGTTTTCAGCCAATCCTTGAGCGCGGCATCCATGCGGGTCTGCCAGCCTGAACCCGTCGCGCGGAAGGCGTCGACAACGTGCGGGGAAAGCCGAATGGTGATGCGCTCCTTGGTGACGCTGGCTTGGGGGCGGCCACGACGCAGCTTGGCTTGCAAGGTCACCGGCAATGCACCGATGCGCACCGATTGCTCGACTTTTTCGTCGGTCCACTCCGGGTTTTCCACGTCGATCAATTCAGGATTGAGTGGCTTGCTCATAGCGTTTTACCTCGCGATTGTTTGCCTTGCGGAAGCTGATGACCCGGATGCCAGTGGCGGTTTCGGTGAACACCACGGCGTGCACCCGGCGCGCAATCAGGCCCAGGGCCGAATACCGTACTTCCGGATAGATCCTCCGGTCATCGACCCAGATCAGCGCCGTTTCGAAGTCGAAGTTGGCAACCCCTTCGAAGCTCAGTCCACGAGCGGCGATGTTGGCGATGTTCTTGGCCGGATCGAAGCTTATGTCCATGATTTATTGTATGTACATTAATTGAGGCCGGCAAGACGTCCTTGTACAGCGGATCCCACGGTAGGTGAGGCGGTCTGCCGCTAACGTCGACGAGCCTGGAGGAGGTGGCCTCGATAGCCGTCGAACATGGCTGACATCGTCCGCTCCAGCGCTTGGATACGAGCCCTTATGTCATCAGTGCCCGTGGCACACCCCACGTGCGCAAGCTACGCTTCGAGAGGCCACTCCCGGCCCTTGGAGGTGATCGTCATGCTCAAAGCTCTGTTCGCCGCGGTAGCCCTGACCCTCTTCGCAGCCGCCAGCGTCCAGGCGGCACCCTGCCGGGATGCCCACGGCAAGTTCGTCAAATGCGACACCACCAAGACCAAGGCCGCGCAATGCAAGGATGCCAAGGGCAAGTTCGCCAAGTGCGGTACGCCCGGAGCCACGCCGGTCAACTAGAGGCGGCCAGCCGGACGTCAGGCAGGGTCTTGGTCATGACGCCTCGCCTGACGTCGCCACCTGCGCCTGCCAGCGCCCCGGCGCAAGGGCCGCTAGTCCTTTTCCGCCGACCCCGGCTCCGACCAGGCGCGATGGCGCTCGGCCTTCTGCGCCTCGCTTTCCACCCGATTGAGCACCTCGCCCTCGTGCTGGACTTCGGGGCCGCCGCCATAGACATGGTCGAGGCCCTGCATCAGCGCGGCGTAGCCTTGGGCGGCCACCTGCACCGGATCGTTCTTGGGCCCGGCGCCGACGCTGGTGTCGTCTTCGCCGGCGCGGTGGAAGAAGTTGGTGTCGGTCTGGCCGGGCATGAGTACCGTGAGGGTCACGCCACTGTCCTTGAGTTCGTTGCGCAGGGCGAAGGCGAAGGAGTTGATGAAGGCCTTGGAAGCACCGTAGACGGCCTCGAAGGGAATCGGCGCCGTGGCCGAGATGGACGACGTGAAGAGCACCCGGCCACGGCCGGCGGCGACCATCTCCGGCAACACTAGCTTGGCCAGGTGCACGGTGGACATGACATTGAGCTGGATCAGCGCCATCTCGTCTTCCAGCCGCGTCTGGCCGACGAAGGCGCCGCCCAGGCCGACCCCGGCGTTGAGTACCACGACGTCCAGCGGCCGCCCCTGGCGGCGCAGGAATCTATAGGTCTCTTCCACGCCCACGGCGGTGCGCAGGTCAGCCGCATGACTCCAGACCTTGACTCCCAGGGCGCGCAATTCACGCTCGGCGGCGTCAAGGCCGTCGCCGCGGGAAACCAGCAGCAGATCATGGCCATGGCGGGCCAGCTGCTTGGCCAGTTCGAAGCCGATGCCGCTGGAGGCACCGGTAACGGCGGCCAGTGGCCGGGTAACATTGCTCATGCTGAAATCCTCTGCAGACCTGGTGTAGCTGGGATCGTCGCGGAGAGCTGGTGCTCCCCGCGGCCGACGGTTGACCCCTGACGGCATGGCATAATCGCCAGGCCGTGTAGAGGAGACAAGCGATGCAACCCGCGGATCTGGACGCCCTGGTGACCTGGACCATGCCCTATGGCAAGTACGCCGGCCGCCTGCTGGCCGACCTGCCGGGCCACTACCTCAACTGGTTCGCCCGCAGCGGCTTTCCACCTGGCGAGCTGGGCCGGTTATTGGCGCTGATGCAGGAGATCGACCACAACGGCCTCAAGCCGCTGCTCGATCCGCTGCGCCGCCGGCGCTAGTCCGCCAGGCGACGCATGTCGATATGGGGAATCCCGTCCTCGTCGTACACCGCTGAGCAGGGCGTGAAGCCATAGCGGCCATAGTAGGCCTGCAGATGAGCCTGGGCGGAGAGAAACAGCGAGCGCCCGGGCCAGCGCTCGGCGCAGACGCGCAGGGCTTCCCCCAGCAGCAGGTGCCCCAGCCCGCTGCCGCGGCCCTCGGGGGCGACGATCACCCGGCCGATCACCACGTCCTCGCGTACTGCCCCGAGCAGGCGCAGGTAGGCGTGCAACTGGTCGTCCCGCCAGCCGAACAGGTGCCAGACATCCGCTGCCAGATCCAGGCCATCGGCGTCGGGATAGATGCACTGCTGCTCCACCACGAACACCCGGGCGCGCAGCACCAGGGCGGCATAGAGCTCGGCGGTGGTCAGCGCTGGCGCGGCGCGGCAGCTCCACTGGAGGGTCATGGTCAGTCCTTGCGGCGGCCGGACAGCATGCGGAAGCGGTTGCGGTTGAGCAGCACGTAGCCGGTCAGCTGCAATCCCGCTGCGAACAGCAGGCTGCGCATGGCACCGGGTTCGGTGGGACGCGGACCCTGGTAGAGGCCATAGAGGGAGAAGGCCACGCCCAGCAGGCCAAGGATGAAGAAGACCAGGCCGATCTTGGTCAGGCGGGGGAGGTTGCGCAGATTCATGGGCATATCGTCAGAGGCGAAGGCCGCCACGCTAACCGTCCGCGCCGGGCTTGTCGAGCCGATAGGCAGGCGCGACGGACTGGTCTAACGTGGCTTGATGACCCCTGCAGCGGGAGAGCGTCCATGTTCAGCCATGTACAGCTAGGTGCGCGCGATCTGGAGCGCCTGATCGAATTCTACGACAGCGTCTTGCACGAACTCGGGCTGGTGCGCATGCCGGCGGAAGACGACGGTGGCCCGCCCGGGTGTGGCTGGCAGCGGCCGGGGCGGGAGTGGCCGCAATTCTATGTGCAGCTGCCGTTCAACGGCCTGCCGGCCTCCTGGGGCAATGGCGTCCAGGTGAGCTTTGCCGCGCCTAGTCCCGCGGCCGTGGAGGGGGCCTGGCATCGCGCCCTGCAACTGGGCGGCAGCGACGAGGGTGCGCCGGGCATCCGAGCGGGCTACGGACCGGACTTCTATGCCGCCTATTGCCGGGACCCGGAGGGCAACAAGCTGTGTTTCGTCCACGCCGAGGGATTGGCCGCCGCCTGCGACTAGCGTGTGGTCCGGCGATCCGGCGATCCGATGGTCAGACGTTGGCCGCCAGGGCGACTGCGTCGGTACGGGCGGCCATGATGAAGTCGTTGCGGTGCAGGCCGCCGATGTTGTGCGTCC
The DNA here is from genome assembly GCF_029872515.1 of Pseudomonas flavocrustae. Classification (NCBI taxonomy): domain Bacteria; kingdom Pseudomonadati; phylum Pseudomonadota; class Gammaproteobacteria; order Pseudomonadales; family Pseudomonadaceae; genus Pseudomonas; species Pseudomonas flavocrustae. The sequence goes on from NZ_JAPDIQ010000009.1 coordinate 96,282, forward strand.
ACCAGCTCACCGTCACCGCGCCCCATTCGGTGAGCAGGGCCGGGTGATGGTCCTCGTCCTGGGCCTCGCGGCCGACGCGGTTGGTGAAGTCCAGGGCCTCGAGGAAGTTGCCGAAGGCATAGCGGTGTTCCAGCCGCGCAATCCCCTCGCGTTCCACCAGCGTCCAGCCGGGGACGGCCTTGAGCAATTCGCTGCTGGCGGCCGCGCTCAGGGCCGGCTCGCTGGAGCGGCAGGGGACGCAATGAGAGTGGGCGAGATCGGCCATGGGGCGCTCCTTGGGAAAGAAAGTCACGAAAGGGCAAGGGTAACAGACCCGCCGGTCAGCTCCCGGCGCCCCGTCCGACCATGGTCGAATGGTCCGAAACCGGTGCGCGCCGTACAACGGAAGGCAACAAGAACAACAGTTTCCCGCCGAGGAGATCGTCCCATGAGTGCCGCCTTCTACCCGGTCCGCGCGGAAGTCGCTTCCCGGACCCTGACCGATGAAGTCACCTATCGCCGGCTGTACCAGCAGTCCATCCTCAACCCCGATGGCTTCTGGCGCGAGCAGGCCCAGCGCCTGGATTGGATCAAGCCCTTCAGCCGGGTCAAGCAGACCTCCTTCGACGATCATCGCGTCGACATCCAGTGGTTCGCCGATGGCACCCTGAACGCCTCCTACAATTGCCTGGATCGCCACCTGGAAACCCGCGGCGACCAGACCGCCATCATCTGGGAAGGCGACGATCCGGCCGACAGCCGCCACATCACCTACCGCGAACTGCATCGCGAGGTCTGCCAGTTGGCCAACGCCCTGCGCGGCCAGGACATCCACCGCGGCGACGTGGTGACCATTTACATGCCGATGATTCCCGAGGCCGTGGTGGCCATGCTGGCCTGCGCCCGCATCGGCGCGGTGCACTCGGTGGTGTTCGGCGGCTTCTCCCCCGAATCCCTGGCCGGCCGCATCAGCGACTGCCAGTCCAAGCTGGTCATCACCGCCGACGAAGGCGTGCGCGGCGGTCGCAAGATCCCGCTCAAGGCCAACGTCGACGAGGCCCTGACCAATCCGGCCACCTATTCGGTGCGCAAGGTGATCGTCTGCAAGCGCACCGGCGCCGACATCGCCTGGCACCGCCACCGCGACGTCTGGTACGAGGACATCACCTCGGTGGCGCCGGAACATTGCGAGCCCAAGGAGATGTCCGCCGAGGCGCCGCTGTTCATCCTCTATACCTCCGGTTCCACCGGCAAGCCCAAGGGCATCCTGCACACCACCGGCGGCTACCTGACCTATGCCGCCCTGACCCACGAGCGGGTCTTCGACTATCGCCCCGGCGAGGTCTACTGGTGCACCGCCGACGTCGGCTGGATCACCGGCCACAGCTACATCGTCTACGGCCCCCTGGCCAACGGCGCCACCACCCTGCTGTTCGAGGGCGTGCCCAACTACCCGGACGTCACCCGCATGGGCCAGGTGGTGGACAAGCACCAGGTCAACGTCCTCTACACCGCCCCCACCGCCATCCGCGCCATGATGGCCCAGGGCGATGCGGCCATGCGCGGCGTCGACGGCAGCAGCCTGCGCCTGCTCGGTTCGGTGGGCGAGCCCATCAACCCCGAGGCCTGGCACTGGTACTACAAGACCGTGGGCCAGGAGCGCTGCCCCATCGTCGACACCTGGTGGCAGACCGAGACCGGCGGCATCCTCATCAGCCCGCTGCCGGGCGCCATCGGCCAGAAGCCCGGTTCGGCGACCCGTCCCTTCTTCGGCATCCAGCCGGCGCTGGTGGACAACGAGGGCAACCTGCTCGACGGCGCCGTGGAAGGCAACCTGGTGATCCTCGATTCCTGGCCGGGCCAGTCGCGCTCCATCTATGGCGACCACGACCGCTTCGTCGACACCTACTTCAAGACCTTCAAGGGCATGTACTTCACCGGTGACGGTGCCCGCCGCGACGAGGACGGCTACTACTGGATCACCGGTCGCGTCGACGACGTGCTCAACGTCTCCGGCCACCGCATGGGCACCGCCGAGATCGAGAGCGCCCTGGTGGCCCATCCCAAGGTGGCCGAGGCCGCGGTGGTGGGCATGCCCCACGACCTCAAGGGCCAGGGCATCTATGTCTACGTCACCCTCAACCAGGGCGAGGAGGGCAACGAAGCCCTGCGCCAGGAGCTCAAGCAGTGGGTGCGCAAGGAAATCGGCCCCATCGCCACCCCCGATGTGATCCAGTGGGCGCCGGGTCTGCCCAAGACCCGCTCCGGCAAGATCATGCGGCGGATCCTGCGCAAGATCGCCGTGGGCGAATACGACTCGCTCGGCGACATCTCCACCCTGGCCGACCCGGGCGTGGTGCAGCATCTGGTCGGGACCCATCAGCAGATGAGCCAGGCCGTCGCCTGATCCGGCTGCCTCAGCGACCGCCCGCTATCGTCCAGGTAGCGGGCGGTTTCTTTTTTGGCGGTCCTGTAAGGACGTGTCGCCAGGGTAGAAGCCGCCGCCGTTGCGCTGGCGCTAGAATCGCGCCAGCCGGCGGGCCGCAGGGCACTCCGGTCCGCTACCCGGGGCAAAGGCCGGGACAGGGGCAGCGCTCCGGCGTACCATGCGTGCCACCCCACAAGGGTTTCATGGCGCGCGGGCCCCGGATCGGTCGCCCCCGCCGCTCTCGACAGGAAGCCAGACGTTAGATGACCATCCGCATCGCCTTTCTGCTGTGGCCCGACGTTCGTCCGCTGACCGTGGGCCTGGTCGAGGAAGCGCTGGAACTCGCCTCGCGCCATTCGAGCGATACGCCCTACGAGGTGCGCTTTCTGCAGGCCGGCAGCGAGTTGCAGCCGCGACTGCCGGGTGGCCACTGGGAAGGGCAGCTGGAACGCCTGGATCGGCTCTTCGTGCTGGCCGACGAACCCTCGCCGCCGCTGCCGCCACCGCTGGTCGCGGCCCTGCGCCAGACCGCCCGGGCCGGTGTGGTGATGGGCGGTTTTTCCGCTGGCGTGCACATCCTCGCCCAGCTCGGGCTGCTCGACGGTCATCGCGCCGCCGTGCATTGGCGCTGGCTGGAGGAATTCAGCGAGCAATTTCCCAAGGTCATCGCCACCCACCACCTCTACGAGTGGGACCGCGATCGCCTGACCGCCTGTGGCGGCCTGGCCATCCTCGATCTGCTGCTGGCCATGATCGGCCGTGACCGCGACGCCGAGCAGGCCGGCACCATCGCCGAGGAGCTGATCGTCGAGCGGCTGCGCGAAGGCAGCGAGCGACAGCGCATTCCGCTGAAGAATCGCCTGGGGTCGAGTCATCCCAAGCTGACCCAGGCGGTGATGCTGATGGAGGCCAACATCGAAGAGCCCCTCACCACCGACGAGATCGCCCAGCACGTCTGCGTCTCCCGCCGGCAGCTGGAGCGGATCTTCAAGCAATACCTGGCCCGTGTACCCAGCCAGTACTACCTGGAGTTGCGGCTGAACCGGGCGCGCAAGATGCTCACCCAGACCAGCAAGTCGATCATCCAGATCGGCCTGTCCTGCGGCTTCTCGTCGGGACCGCATTTCTCCAGCGCCTATCGCAACTTCTTTGGCGTCACCCCCCGCGACGACCGCAACCAGCGGCGTGGCGCGGCGGGCGAGGGCAGCATGGTGGCCGAGCGCTAGGCGCCGAGCCCCTGCCGATTCAGCTCAGCGACTCGGTCGCCAGTTCGTCCAGCCAGGCGCCCAGCTGGTCGGCCGGCAGGGGCGCGCCACAATGGAAGCCCTGGATCTCGTCCGCCGGCAGGTGCTGCAGCTGGCGCAGGTGCTCGGCGTCTTCCACCCCCTTGAGGGTCACCCTTAGCCCCAGCGAGCGGCCGAGATCGATCATGGCCCGCACCAGGGCGCTGTCTTCCGGCGCCTGATGGTGGCGGGCGATGAGGCTGCGATCCAGGCGGATGCCGTCCAGCGGATAGCGGCGCAGATAGGCCAGGGAGCAGAGGCCGGAACCGAAGTCGTCCAGGCACAGGCGTACGCCCAGGCCCTTGAGCGCGCCCAGGGTGTTGGCCACGTCGGCGGCCGGATCCAGCAGGGTGCGCTCGGTGAGTTCCAGCTCCAGGCGCGACGCCGCCAGGCCGCTCTGGTAGAGCGCCTCGGCCACGGTCTGCACCGGATCTTCGTTGGCGTGGAATTGCTGCGGCGACAGATTGACCGACACCGAAAGTCGTTCCGGCCAGCCCTGGGCATCGTGGCAGGCGGTCTCCAGTACCCAGCGTCCCAGGCGCTGGCCGAGGCCGGCGTCCTCGGCCAGGGTCAGGAAGTCCAGCGGCTCCAGCAGCCCCTGGGTCGGATGCTCCCAGCGCACCAGCGCCTCGAAGCCACGCAGGCTGCCATCGGCCAGGCAACGCCGCGGCTGGTAGTAGAGGCTGAGGCGGTCATCGCGCAGGGCCTGGCGCAGGTCCTGCTCCAGCTGCCGGCGCAACAGCACCTGTTCGTTCATGGCCGGCTCGTGGAAGCGCCAGGTGCCGCGGCCAGCGGCCTTGGCCTGGTAGAGGGCGATATCGGCCAGGCGCAGCAGTTCCGCCGGGATGCCGGTATCCCGCGGCGCCAGGGCCACGCCCAGGCTGCTGCCGATGAAGACCCGTTGCTCGCCGAGGCGGAAGGGTTGGCGCAACTGCTCCACCAGCCGTCGACAGAGGTCGGCGATGGCGCCCGGGTCGCGATCGCCGCTGAGCACCACGCAGAATTCATCGCCGCCCAGGCGCGCCACCAGGTCGGTGGCGGTCACGTTCTGCCGCAGGCGCTGCGCCGCTTCCTGCAGGACCTGATCGCCGGCGGCATGGCCGAGGGCGTCGTTGACCGTCTTGAATCTATCCAGGTCCAGGCTGATCAGCGCCAGGGGCCGCGGCTCCGGTCCTTCCAGGTGGGTGGCGAGAAACTGGTGCAGGCGATGGCGGTTGGGCAGGCCGGTCAGGGGGTCGTGCCAGGACAGGTGCTGGACCTGGGCCAGGGCCTCGATCTCGTCGGTGAGATCGGTGACGGTGCCGCGATAGCCACCCTCGGGAATGGCCCGGGCGGCGACCCGACAGGTGCGTTCGCGGCCGTTGCCGTCCAGGTAGTGACAGACCAGCGGCGGTCGCGGCTTGCGGTCGTGCGCCTGGCCGGCGAGCCAGTGCGCCAGGGTGTCGGCATGGGGCGTCAGGAGTTCGTTGAGCGGTCGCCCCAGCCAGCGGTTGGTGGCTTCCCCGGTGACTTCGGCGAAGCGATCCGAGACATAGACCAGGCGCAGGGTGGCGTCGACCTCCCACAGCCAGTCCGAGGTGGCCTCGGCGATGTCGCGGAAGCGCCGCTCACCGATGGCCAGTTCGCTGCGACTGGCCAGCAGGTCATCGTACTGGGCATCCAGCTGGCGCATCGACAGCAGCGCCTGGCGAAACAGCCAGATCAGCCCCAGCAGCAGGATCAGCACCCCACCGCCGAACAGCGGCAGGGTCTGCTGCATCAGCCACAATCCCGGTCGCGGCGGGCGCCAGGTCAGCTGATAGCCGGAGCCGGGCAGTTGCCAGCTGGCACGGCTGCCAGCCGGGTCGGTGGTGATGCTCAGCGGCGGCAGGTTGTTGGCTTCGCTCAGGGCGGCCAGCCGGGCGGGACTCAGCACATTGACGAAGACCAGTACCGAGGCCGGCGCCTCCTGGGGGCGGACGCCGGCATGATCGCCCGGGGTGATGGCGGCGGCGGCCACCAGCGCCGGCATCCCGGCCACGGTCAGCACACCGGACACGCTGCCGGCGCGGGCGTCGGCGCTGCGTGCCGCTGCCAGCAGGCCGGCGATGTCGCCCTGCAGCCAGGACGTAGCGGGATCGGCCAGTTGGCCATTGAGCAGGCGATAGCGGGGGCGGTCCTGGCCGTCGAATACCAGCACCCCTTCGTAGCCATAGACGCGGTACAGCGATTCGCCGAGGTTGCCCTGGTCGTAGGCCCAGTCGGGGTCCAGTTCCTGATGCAGGCGGCGATAGGCCTCGTCCCATTTGCTGTAGTCGATCAGGTTGCGGGCGACCTCTTCGTCGAGGCGGGTAAAGGTGCGACCGATCGCGCGTTCGGTGTGCTGGGCGACGGTGGCATCCTGGCGCACGGCATTGTCGACCAGCAGATAGCAACCCAGGCCGATAAGGCCGAGGAGCAGTACGCAGAGCGCCGGGAACAGCCGCAGGAGGACGGTATGGCCCCGCCGACGCGGTAAGGCGCTGCGGGACGCGGGAGATGTTGGCATGCCTGGACCCTGGCTGGATGAGCGTTCCTGTGGCTTCGCCCGGCGCGACCCGGAGGTGGCCAAGCGAAGCGGATGAAGCCTTGCCGTCGCTAGACTAGCCCCTGGGGGCGCACGACGCTAAACGTAAAGCGGAAGATGCCAAGGGGATCGCGCTAAGCATCGCGCGAACGCCCGACTTAGGTGGGGTTGCCGGCACCACCGTAGAAGGCACAGCCCTGCCAGGTCTGGCCATTGATGCGCAATTCGGCCTGCAGTGACTGCACGGTGCCGGTCCGGCCATCCACGCAGCGCCGGGGATTGATCCACAGCTCGACCTTCTCGCCATTGGCCTCGGTGGACAGGGCGCGCATGCCGCCGGGCAATTCTTCCTGCACGAAGGGCAGGGCGCGGCGCTGTTGGCCGGCGGTACTGACCAGCATGCCCTGGTTGCTGACCTGGACGCTCCAGTCCGGTCCATGGCCACCGGCATTCATGGCGGTACGCTTGAAGTTGGGATCGCTGCAGCCCGGACCGCTGTACTGCACGCGGTAGACGTCGGTGACGGCGAACACGCCCTGGGCGCCATCGCGACCGCCGGACTTGAGCTTGCCGCGCAGATCGGCGAACAGCGAAGCGGCACCGCTGTCGGCGGCCAGTTCATGGGCATCGCGCAGGATGGCGGTGTTGTTGGCGTCGGTGACGTCGAAGAAGCGCTGTTCCTGGCAGGGGCGGAACAGCAGCTGGTCACCGTTCCAGCGCAGATCACCCTGCAGGCGCTCGCCGCCCGGTGCACGCGGGGTGTCGTCGCTCTGGAACAGGCTGCAGCCGCCGAGGAGGCCGAGCAGGGCAAGGGGAAAGATGGCACGCGGCGCAGGCATCGCAGGACTCCGACTGAGGTGGGCACACGTTACTCAGACAGCGCCGCAAGCTCAAGGACTTACCAGGCGCGATAAGTCTTGCCGGTTTCCCGCCCTTCCACGCTGCGTTCGTAGGCCAGGGTAGCCTCGGCCCCCGATACCGCCTTGAAGCCGCGGAAGAAATCGCCGTAGTGCCCCAGCGATTCCTCCAGCACCGTCGGACTCACGGCATTGATCCGCTGACCCCGCGGCAGCTCGATGGCCGCGCCGCGGACGAAGCCCTCCAGGGCGGCATTGACCATGGCCGCCGAGCTGCCCTGAGCGATGGGCTGTTCGCTGAGGATGCCGGTGGTCAGGGTAAAGGAGGCACCCTCGGCCGCCTGGGTCTGGCCCAGCAGCACCAGGTTGACCTGGCCCATCAGCTTGTCCTGCAGGCCCTTCTGATAGGCCTCGGGCGTCATCTCGGTGAAGGGGGCGAAGGTCACCGACCCCACCGCGCTGACCAGGGCGTCGAAGCGCCCGACCTGGGCGAACAGGGCGCGGATGGAATCCGCTTGGGTGATATCGACCTGCAGATCGCCGGATTGGCGGCCAACGCGGATCAGCTCGTGGCGGCTGCCCAGGCGTTCGGCGATGGCGCTGCCCAGGGTACCGCTGGCACCGACGAGGATGATTTTCATGAGGCGACTCCGTGAAGGGAAGGAGTCTCCAGCCTAGAATGGCTCATTGCCTTGATAAATCACCTGAATGGCAATCCAGTGTTTCCCGGAGGAAACGATGCAGGACGATTTCGCCGATCTCGCCGCCTTCGCCATCCTCTGTGAAAGCGGCAGCTTCACCCGCGCCGCCGAGCGCCTGGGCTGCAGCAAGGGGCAACTGTCGAAGCGCATCCGGGCGCTGGAGGTGCGCCTGGAGACCCGCCTGCTGCACCGTACCACCCGACGTCTCGATCCCACCCCTGCCGGACGCGCCCTGCTGCCCGAGGCGCAGGCCCTGGTGCGCCAGCGCGAGCGGGCCCTGCAGAGCGTGGCCCGCCTGCAGGAGGAGGCAGCCGGGCCGGTACGCCTGACCGTTCCGGTGTCCCTGGGCTACACCTTTTTCGAGGTGCTGCTGGCCTGTCGTGCCACCCATCCCGCCATCCAGCTGGACCTGGTGCTGGACAACGGCTATCGCGACCTGGTGGCCGAGGGTTTCGACCTGGCGATTCGCGCCCGGCTGGACCCGGACGAACGTCTGGTCGCGCGACCGCTGTTCGCCATGCAGGAGGTGACCTGCGCGGCACCCGCCTATCTGGCCGGGCGCGAGGTCCCCCAGGCGCCCGAGGAGCTGCTCGGCCACCGCTGCCTGGTCAACAGCCACTATGCCAAGGGAGAGGTCTGGCTCTATCACCGCGAGCACCGACTCGACCGCGTGCAGGTAATCCCCAGCCTGGCCTGCAATCACTACAGCCTGCTCAAGCAGGCCGCCCTGGCCGGGCAGGGTATCGCCCGGCTGCCCTCGTTCATGGTGCACGAGGAGCTGGCCAGTGGCGCCCTGGTCTGGCTGCTCAGGGACTGGCGCACCCCCAGCCAGCCGCTGTTTCTGGTGCATCCCTACCAGGGTGGCCTGCCCAAGCGAACACGGGTGGTGGCGGAAGCCCTGAGCGACTGGTTCGAGCGTAGTCGGCAGCGCCTGGAGGCGTTGGGGTAGCGGAGCCGATGAGCTGAACGCTGGTGCGGATAGCTCCCTCTCCCCGCGGGAGAGGGCTTGGGTGAGGGCACTCTTCGCCAGGAAGCCCCGGTGGAAAAGGCTGCGCCGTTTTCCACGCTACGGTGCTGTTGGGCTTCGACGGTGGAGCCAACTTACGTGGCGCACAGATAGCCCCCTCTCCCTGCGGGAGAGGGCTGGGGTGAGGGCACTCTTCGCCAGGAAGTCCCAGTGGAAAAGGCTGCGCCGTTTTCCACGCTACGGTGCTGTTGGGCTTCGACGATGGAGCCAACCTACGTGGCGCACAGATAGCTCCCTCTCCCCGCGGGAGAGGGCTGGGGTGAGGGCACCCTTCGCCAGGACGCCCCGGTGGAAAAGGCTGCGCCGTTTTCCACGCTACGGTGCTGTTGGGCTTCGACGATGGAGCCGTCTCAACCCAACCTACGTGGCGCACGGATAGCCCCCTCTCCCTGCGGGAGAGGGCTGGGGTGAGGGCACCCTTCGCCAGGAAGCCCCGGTGGAAAAGGCTGCGCCGCTTTCCACGCTACGGTGCTGTTGGTCGAGGCATGTGGGGCGGCGACGGGGTGACTCAACCGCCCAGATAGGCCTTGCGCACGTCCGGGTTGGCCAGCAGCTCGGCGCCGCTGTCCTGCATGACGATGCGGCCGTTCTCCAGCACGTAGCCGCGGTCGGCCAGCTTGAGCGCCTGGTTGGCGTTCTGCTCGACCAGGAACACCGTCACCCCATCCTGGCGCAGCTGTTCGATGATCTCGAAGATCTGCTGGATGATGATGGGCGCCAGGCCCAGCGACGGCTCGTCGAGCAGCAGCAGGCGCGGCTCGCTCATCATCGCCCGGCCGATGGCGAGCATCTGCTGCTCGCCGCCGGACATGGTGCCGGCGCGCTGGGCATAGCGCTCCTTGAGGCGCGGGAAGAGGCCGAGGACCTTCTCCAGCTGGCGGTCGTAGGCGTGCTTGTCGGTGAAGAAGCCGCCCATGGCCAGGTTCTCCTCCACGGTCAGGCGGGCGAATACCCGGCGACCCTCGGGCACCACGGCGATGCCCTTGCGCATGATCTGCGCGGTTTCCTGGCCGACCAGCTCCTCGCCTTCGTAGCGGATGCTGCCGCCGTGGGCCCGCGGGGTACCGCAGAGGGTCATCAGCAGGGTGGACTTGCCGGCCCCGTTGGCGCCGATCAGGGTGACGATCTCGCCCCGGTTCACCTGCACGCTGACGCCATGCAGCGCCTGGATCTTGCCGTAGAAGGTGGAGACGTTGTCGAACTGCAGCATGGTGGTCTCCATCAGGATTCGCCCAGGTAGGCCTTGATCACGTCGGGGTTGTTGCGGATCTGCTCCGGCGTCCCGTCGGCCAGGGGGGTGCCCTGGTTGATCACCACGATGTGGTCGGAAATGCTCATCACCAGGTGCATGTCGTGCTCGATCAGGAGCACGGTCACGCCGTGCTCGGCGCGCAGCAGGGCGATGAGCGCCTTGAGGTCCTCGGTCTCGCGCGGGTTGAGGCCGGCGGCCGGCTCGTCGAGCATGAGGATCTGCGGGCGGGTCATCATGCAGCGGGCGATTTCCAGGCGGCGCTGCTGGCCGTAGGCGAGGTTGCCGGCGTTGCGGTTGGCGAATTCGGTGAGGTTGACCTGCTCCAGCCAGAAGCGCGCATAGTCCATGGCCTCGGCTTCGCTCTTGCGAAAGGCCGGGGTCTTGAACAGCCCGGCCAGGAAGCCGGTGTTGAGGTGGCGGTGCTGGGCCACCAGCAGGTTCTCCACCGCGGTCATTTCCTTGAACAGGCGGACGTTCTGGAAGGTGCGCACCACGCCCTTGCGGGCGATCTTGTGCCCGGGCAGTCCCTGGATGGCTTCGCCATTGAGCAGGATCTCGCCGCCGCTGGGCCGGTAGAAGCCGGTCAGGCAGTTGAACACCGTGGTCTTGCCGGCGCCATTGGGGCCGATCAGCGAGACCACCTGGCCCTGTTCCACGCGGATGTTGACGCCGTTGACGGCCAGCAGGCCGCCGAATCTCATGGATAGGCCGGAGACATCGAGAAGGGCTTGGCTCATTTGTGCAACTCCAGGTGCGGGCGTTGCATCGGGAGCAGGCCTTGCGGACGCCAGATCATCATCACGACCATCAGCAGGCCGAACATCAACATGCGGTATTCGCTGAATTCGCGCATCAGCTCCGGCAGCAGGATCATCACGATGGCCGCGAGGATCACGCCGAGCTGGGAGCCCATGCCGCCCAGCACCACGATGGCCAGGATGATGGCCGATTCGATGAAGGTGAAGGATTCCGGCGACACCAGGCCCTGGCGCGCGGCGAAGAAGCTGCCGGCGAAACCGGCGAAGCAGGCGCCCAGGGTAAAGGCCGAGAGCTTGATCAGCGTGGGATTCAGACCCAGGGCGCGGCAGGCGATCTCGTCTTCGCGCAGGGCTTCCCAGGCGCGGCCGATGGGCATGCGCAGGAGGCGGTTGATCACGAACAGGGTCAGCAGCACCAGCAGCAGGGCGATCAGATAGAGGAAGATCACCTTGTATTCGGAGTTGTAGGGGATGCCGAAATACTCGTGGAAGGGCGTCATGCCCTCCGGGGCCCGGCGTTCGAAGGTCAGGCCGAACAGGGTCGGTTTTTCGATGCCGCTGATGCCGTTGGGGCCGCCGGTCCACTGGGTGAGGTTGCGCAGGAGGATGCGGATGATCTCGCCGAAGCCCAGGGTGACGATGGCCAGGTAGTCGCCGCGCAGGCGCAGCACCGGGAAACCGAGCAGGAAGCCGAACAGCGCCGCCATCAGCCCCGCCAGCGGCAGGCAGACCCAGAAGCCCAGGCCGTAGTAGTGGGAGAGCATGGCGTAGGTGTAGGCGCCGACGGCATAGAAGCCGACGTAGCCCAGGTCGAGCAGACCGGCCAACCCCACCACGATGTTCAGGCCGAGGCCGAGCATCACGTAGATGAGGATCAGGGTGGCGATGTCCACCGCGCCGCGCGAGCCGTAGAAGGGCCACACCAGGGCGATCAGCACCAGGCCGAGGATCACCCAGCGCTGGGTCTTGGGTTCCGTGAGCTTGGTGCCCAGGCCGGTGGCCGGCAGCTGCAGGCCGCCATTGCGGCGCCAGCCGGCGGTGAGCGGGTCACGCACCAGTTGCCAGACGAACATCAGCACCGCGGCCAGGGCCACGATCCAGAGGGTGCGCGGCGGGGCGCCGTGCACTTCCAGGTTGACGCCCACCGTCTCCAGCTTGAGGCCGAGGATGGGATAGGCGACGGCCAGCACCAGCAGGGCGCTGAAGAAGGCGGTTCGCAGACGGGCACTCATACCTTTTCCACCTCCGGGCGACCGAGGATGCCGGTGGGGCGGAACAGCAGCACCAGCACCAGCAGGCTGAAGGCCACCACGTCCTTGTACTGGTCACCGAAGACGTCGGCGCCAAAGGCCTCGGCCACGCCCAGCACCAGGCCGCCGAGCATGGCGCCGGGGATGCTGCCGATGCCGCCGAGCACGGCGGCGGTGAAGGCCTTGATGCCAGCCAGGAAGCCCAGACTCGGATTGATCACGCCGTACTGGATGCCCAGCAGCACCGCGGCCACGGCGGCGAGGGTGGCACCGATGACGAAGGTCAGGGCGATGATGCCGTTGGTGTTGATGCCCAGCAGGTTCGCCATCTTGATGTCCTCGGCGCAGGCGCGGCAGGCGCGGCCCAGGCGGGAGCGGGAGATGAACCAGGTGAGGCCGAACATGGTGAGCAGGGTGACGATGAAGATCAGCACCTGCACATAGGAGATCACCACGCCGTTCATGGCGTCGGTGCCGATGATGAAGTTGCCCGGCAGCAGGTTGGGGATCGACTTGTCCTTGGAATCCTGGGCCAGCAGCACCCAGTTCTGCAGGAAGATCGACATGCCGATCGCCGAGATCAGCGGGATCAGCCGGTTACCGCCACGCAGGGGGCGATAGGCGATGCGTTCGATGCTGTAGCCGTAGGCACTGGCGATGATGATGCTGGCGCCAAAGGCGGCGAGCATGACGATGGGCAGGCTGTGGATACCCAGCATGGCCAGGCCGGCGATGGCGATGAAGGCCACGTAGGAGCCGATCATGTACACCTCGCCATGGGCGAAGTTGATCATGCCGATGATGCCGTAGACCATGGTGTAGCCGATGGCGATCAGCGCATAGGTGCTGCCGACCGTGAGGCCGTTCACCAGCTGTTGCAGGTAGTGGTAGAACTCGGGCATGGGTGTCTCCAGGGGACCTTGCTGCACTTCTGGTGCGGGTCCCAGGCCTCGGATGGAGGCGGATAAACGAAGCCCACCGCCGTTGGCGGTGGGCTCCGGTGTTACAGGCAGGGCTTACTTGGCTTCAGTCTTGGTGCCGTCGGCGTGCCATTCGTAGACCACGAACTCGAAGTTCTTCAGGTCGCCTTTTTCGTCGAACGCCAACTCACCGGTGGGGGTGTTGAAGGTGTTGCTGCGCAGTGCCTTGGCCACGTCCTCGGGCTTCTCGTCGCCCGCCTTCTCGATGCCTTCGGCGATGACCTGCACGGCGGCGTAGGAGGGGAACACGAAGGGACCGCTCGCATCCTGCTTCTTGTCCTTGAACGCCTGCACCAGGGCCTGGTTCTTGGGATCCTGGTCGAAGGAGCGCGGCAGGGTGACCAGCAGGCCTTCGGAGGCCTTGCCGGCGATGGCGGAGATGGAGCTGTTGCCCACGCCTTCCGGACCCATGAACTTGGCGGTCAGGCCCTTCTCGGCCGCCTGACGCAGGATCAGGCCCAGCTCGGGGTGGTAGCCGCCGTAGTAGACGAAGTCGACGTTGGCCTGCTTGAGCTTGGCGATCAGCGAGGAGAAATCCTTGTCGCCGGAGTTGATGCCCTCGAACACGGCGACCTTGACGCCGGCCTTGTCCAGGGTCTGCTTGACCGCGGTGGCGATGCCTTCGCCGTACTGCTGCTTGTCGTGGATGACCGCGACGATCTTCGGCTTGACGTGCTCGACGATGAACTTGCCGGCGGTCGGGCCCTGCATGTTGTCCAGGCCGATGGTGCGGAAGATCAGCTTGTAGCCACGGCTGGTGATGTCGGGGCTGGTGGCCGCCGGGGTCACCATCAGGATGCCTTCGTCCTCATAGATGTCGGAGGCGGGCTGGGTGGAGCTGGAGCAGAGGTGGCCGACAACGAACTTGACGCCATCGTTGACGATCTTGTTGGCAACCGCCACGGCCTGCTTGGGATCGCAGGCGTCGTCGTAGATCACGCCTTCGAGCTGCTTGCCCTTGACGCCGCCGGCCTTGTTGATCTGCTCGATGGCCATCTGGGCACCAATGAACTCCATGTCACCGTACTGGGCGACCGGACCGGTCTTGGGGCCGGCCAGACCGATCTTCAGGGTGTCGGCTGCCAGGGTGTGGCTGGCCATGCCGGCCAGGGCCAGGGCCGCGACCAGGCGGGAGAAACGCAGAGTTGCCTTTTTCATGAGTGCTCCACTCGGAATGCTTTTATTAATGAGGCAGTTGGAAGCGAAAATGTGCCGATTTTGTTCTTTATGACGCGCCGCGCAGTTTAATCACCGTCTGTTCGTCTTGGAAAGCTGGCGACGACAACTTGTCGGATCTGTGGCCCGTGCGTCCGGGCGCTCGGCAAGCGGGGAGGGCAACGGTAGAATCCGCCCTTTTCGCGAGGCCCGCACCATGACCGATCACGCAACGCGCTACGCCACCCTGCTCGGGCAGACCGCCGCCATCGGCTGGGAAGAATTGCAACCGCATTTTGCGCGGGGCGTGCTGCTGGAAGTGGCGCCCGAGCTGGACCTGATCGAAGCGGCCATCGCCGTGACCCAGGACGAGGCCGCCAGGGTGGGTCTGTGGCTGCAGCAGGGCCAGCTGGCCAAGGTCGACGAAGACCGCGCAAGGCGCCGGCTGGAAGCGCCCGAGGTGCCCCTGTGGGCGGTGGTGGTGGCGCCCTGGGTGCTGATGCAGGAGCGTCCGGCCGAGCGCTGAAACGCAAGGGCCCGCGCAAGGCGGGCCGTTGTTGACGGGGTGGCTCAGCGTTCGCTGTCGAGATCGCGCAGCTGGTGTTCGCCGTAGCGATCGCCAGCCACGGCGTCCGGTGGCAGCAGGCGTTCCAGTTCGGCGCGATCCGCAGCGCTCAGCGTCACCTCCAGCGCCCCGAGGGATTCGTCGAGCTGACCGCGGCGGCGGGCACCGACCAGCGGCACGATGTCGTCGCCCTGGGCGGCGACCCAGGCCACCGCCAGTCGGGCCGGGGTGGTGCCCCGGTGTTCGGCGAACTGCTTGAGGCCTGCCACCAGCGCCAGGTTTTTCTCCACGTTGCCCGGCTGGAAGCGCGGACTATGAGCGCGGAAGTCGCCGCTGCCCGAGGGTTGGCGCCAGTGACCGCTGAGCAGGCCACGGGAGAGCACGCCATAGGCGGAGATGCCGATGCCCAGTTCGCGGCAGGTTGGCAGGATCTCCGCCTCGATGCCGCGCGAGACCAGCGAATACTCGATCTGCAGGTCGCAGACCGGATGTACCGCGGCGGCCCGCCGCAGGGTCTGGGCGCCCACCTCGGAAAGGCCGATATGGCGGATGTAGCCGGCCTGCACCAGCTCGGCGAGGGCGCCCATGGTGTCCTCGATGGGCACCTGGCGATCCAGCCGTGCCGGGCGATAGATGTCGATGTGGTCCACACCCAGGCGCTTGAGGCTGTAGGCGACGAAATTCTTGATCGCCGCCGGCCGGGTGTCGTAGCCCAGCCACTCGCCGCCCGGACCGCGCAGGGCGCCGAACTTGACGCTGATCAGCGCCTGGTCGCGTCGACCGCGCAGGGCTTCGCCCAGGAGCAGTTCGTTGTGGCCCATGCCATAGAAGTCACCGGTGTCGAACAGGGTGACGCCGCGTTCGAGGGCCGCCTGGACCGTGGCGATGGCCTCGCCACGGTCGGCGCTGCCATAGAGATCGGACATGCCCATGCAGCCCAGACCAAGGCTCGATACTAGGGGGCCCTGCTGGCCCAAGCGACGCTGTTGCATGAGGGATTCCTCGTCAGGTGAATGAGGCTTCACTCTAGCCAGGATGACGCTGTGCGATAATCCGGTCTCGACACAACGACCTGTTCGCTCAGCCGTACAATGGAGGCGCCTTGAATCTGGATGACCTGGCGGCCTTCGCCGCCGTGGCCGAGGCCCGCAGCTTTCGTGGCGCCGCCTATGTGCGCGGTGTGGCGGCGTCTTCGCTGAGCGATGCGGTGCGGCGGCTGGAGCGGGAACTGGATGTCCGGCTGCTGCACCGCACCACCCGCAGCGTGACGCCCACCGCGGCCGGCCAGCGTCTGCTGGAGCGCCTCACCCCCGCGCTGCGCGAGGTGCGCGGCGCGCTGGACGCCATCAATGCCGAGGGCGAGAGTCCGGTGGGGAGCCTGAGACTCAATGTGCCCACCATCGTCGCCCGCGTGCTGCTGCCGCCGCTGATCGGCCCCTTCCTGGCCCGGCATCCGGGCATTCGCCTGGAGGTGGTGGCCGAGGACCGGCTGATCGACGTGCTCGCCGCGGGTTTCGATGCCGGCGTGCGCTACGACGAGCACCTGGAAGCGGACATGATCAGCGTGCGACTGGGCCCGGTCACCCAGAGATTCGCCGTGGCCGGAACCCCTGCCTACCTGGAACGGCACGGCGTACCGGCACACCCCGCCGACCTGGTCCGGCATTCCTGCATCGGGCATCGCTTCGCCAGCGGCCTGGTGGCGCAGTGGAGCTTCGAGCGCGGCAGCGAGGTCAGCAACGTCACGCCGGGCAGTCGCCTGCTGGCCTCGGCGCTCGACCTGGAGCTGCAAGCCGCCCTCGACGGCGTCGGCCTGATCTATTCCTTCGCCGACTATCTGGCCGAGCCCCTGGCCGACGGTCGCCTGGTGGAAGTGCTGGCGGACTGGTCCACGTCCTTTCCCGGTCCGCGGCTCTACTATGCGGATCGCCGCCAGCTGCCGGCCCCGCTGCGGGCCTTCGTGGCCTTCTTGCGCGAGCGTCACGGCTAGGCGAGCGCGCGGGGCGCCGCTACCCTGAGCGCCAGTCCGCCGCCTGGAGCCGCCATGACGTCCCTGTTCATCCGCCTGGTACCGTGCCCATGATCATCGGCACCGCCGGTCACATCGACCATGGCAAGACCGCCCTGATCCAGGCCCTCACCGGGGTCGCCGGTGACCGCCGCCGCGAGGAGCAGGCGCGCGGCATCACCATCGACCTGGGCTATGTCTATGCCGATCTGGGCGACGGCGGTCTCACCGGTTTCATCGACGTCCCCGGTCACGAGCGCTTCGTGCACAACATGCTGGCGGGCGCCAGCGGCCTGGATCTGGCCCTGCTGGTGGTGGCAGCCGACGACGGCGTCATGCCGCAGACCCGCGAGCACCTGGCGATCCTCGAATTGCTCGGCATTCCCCGGCTGCTGGTGGCCCTGACCAAGGCCGATCGGGTGGATGCCGAGCGACTGGCCCAGGTGCGTCAGGACGTCAGTGCGCTGCTGGCCGCCGGCCCCTTTGCCGGAGCGCCGCTGTATCCGGTGGCCAGCCCCAGCGGCGTGGGCATCCCCGAATTGCGCGCCGCCTTGCTCGCGGCCCTGGGCCAGGTGCGCCAGCGCAACGCCCGCGGCAGCTTTCGCCTGGCAGTGGACCGGGTGTTCAGCGTCGCCGGGGCCGGGGTGGTGGTTACCGGCACCGCCTTTGCCGGCCAGGTGGCCGTCGGCGACGAACTCATCCTCACCCCGCGCGGCCAGCGCCTGCGGGTGCGGGGGCTGCATGCCCAGAACCGCGCGGCGGAAACCGCCCAGGCCGGCCAGCGGGTGTCCCTCAATCTCGCCGGTGAGCGACTGAGCACCGACAGCCTCGCCCGCGGTGACTGGCTGGTGGCCGAGGCGCTGCATGCGCCCACCACCCGTATCGACGTGGAGCTACGACTGCTGCCCGGCGAGGCGCGCAACCTGGCGCACTGGACGCCGGTGCACGTGCACCTGGGCGCCCAGGATCTCACCGGTCGCGTCGCCCTGCTGGAAGGCGACAGCCTCGCCCCGGGCGCCACGACCCTGGCGCAGCTGGTGCTCAATGCGCCGCTGCACGGGGTGCATGGCGATCGCCTGGTGCTGCGCGACCAGTCCGCCCAGCGCACCCTGGGCGGCGCCCGGCTGCTCGATCCCTTCGCCCCGGCGCGCCATCGCCGCACGCCCCAGCGCCTGGCCCAACTCCAGGCCCTGCGTCGGGGCGGTCTGGAGGAGGCGCTACCCGAACTCCTGGCCCAGGCCGACGGCGGTCTCGATCCGCGACTGCTGGCGCGGCAGTTCAACCGCCCCGAAGGCGACTGGCAATTGCCCGCCGACACCCTGAGGGTGGAGACGAGGGTCGGCCCGCGGCTGTTCGCGGCGGCGCTGTGGCAGGCGGCGCTCGAGCGCCTGGGCGCGGCGCTGGCGACCTTTCACCAAGAACAACCCGACGAGCTGGGTCCCGATCGGGATCGCCTCCGCCGCATCGCCGCGCCGGAACTGGAGCGGACGGTCTATTTGGCCCTGCTGGAGACGGCCCTGGCCGAGGGGCGATTGCAGAGCAGCGGTCCCTGGCTGCACCTGCCCGATCACCGGGTTCGCCTCACCGAGGCGGAGGAGGGGCTCAAGACCCGCCTCTGGCCGCTGCTGGAGGCCCAACGCTTCGATCCGCCCTGGACTCGTGATCTGGCCAGGAGTCTGGATCAGCCCGAGGCCGAGGTGCGGCTGCTGCTGCGCAAGCTGGCCCGGCTGGGGGAACTGACCCAGGTGGTCAGGGATCTCTTCTATCCCCAGGCGAGTCTGGAAGCCGCGGCCGGCGAGGCATTGCGCCTGGAGCGCGAAGCGGGGATCATTCGCGCCGCGGCCTTTCGCGATGCCCTCGGCATCGGTCGCAAGCGCAGCATCCAGATCCTCGAATGCCTGGATCGCATCGGTTTCACCCGTCGCTTCGGCGACGAGCGCCGGGTCCGCCCGGACAGCGCCTGGGCCCGCGCGGCCGAGGGCTAGCGCAACAGAGGAAGGCAATCACGCCCGGTGGCGTGGCCGGGCTTCAAACCCGGTTGGGGACGGCAGCCGTTCCCGGGTGGGTTCGACTCCCACTGCCTTCCGCCATTTCCCGCCGTCAGTGCCCATCCGTCTGGTGATGGATCACCGCGCCCTCCCGTTGCAACTCCTGCAGAAACCACTCCGCCGCCCAGAGGTGTTCGGGCATATAGAGACCCGCCGGCAGGGGTTCACCGCCCGCCAGGCCCAGCACCCGCTCCAGCGACAGCACCAGCCCGAGGGCGGTCAGCGAGGCCTGCCCCTGGTTGAATTCCAGCACGGCGCGTGCGCCGGTGGTCTGGCCGTCCCTTTCACCGCTCATCCTGACCGCGATCTCGGCCGCTGTTTCAGCGCCCCGCCGCCGGCTGGAGGACTCGCCCATGGCGATGTCGAAGCGGAGCTCCGGGGCGGCGGTGGCGGCCCGGAGACTGAGCAGATCGATGGAGCCGAAGGCCGTGGCGGCCAGCGTGCGACCGTCCAACGCCGTGACGCTGCCCTGCAGGTCGGCACCGCTCAGCCAGGCGCGGCGTCCATGATGGAAGGCCAGGGCAGCGGGTGCCGTGCTGTGCACCCGCTCCATGTCCTCCCAGGCCAGGGGACCGGCCGGGTCCGCCTCATCCAGCAAGACCTCTATACCGATGGCCGCGACCCGGGTGAAGCGGCGGGCGAGATCGAGTGCCAGCGCCAGGGCGGCGCCCGAGGCCCAGTGGCTGGACAGCACCAGGGCATGGGCGGCGGGGCGGTGCATGAACTGGGCGACCTCCGGCCCCAGTTCGGTGACGCCGGTGTTGGCATTGAGATAGGGGATGCCCAGGTGCTGGGCGAGGCGCAAGCCGTGCAGGGCCTGATCCGGTGCCAGCATGAGCATGGCTGCCGGGGTGAGCGCGGGGTCCAGTCCCAGCCCCGGCTGGTCGAGATCCAGGCGCACCGCCCGGGCCTGGCTGGCGGCCTGGGCGACATCCTCGGCCGTGGCGAGGTTGCGGCCGCCGACCAGCAGCGGCCAGTCAGGCTGGCGCTGGCGGAACCAGTGGACGGCCTGGCGGCCTACCGTGCCCGAACCGCCGGCAAAGAGTATGGGTTGCAGTGGCATGATGCTGTCCTCTTCGTTGCAGTGCTGAGGTTCCGGAGACCGCACAGCCGATTGCCACGGGCTGTTCTCCGCATTAACCTACCATGTGTAGGTTCCAGTTCAGGATTAACCTACCTTTAGTAGTTTTGCAAGAAGACGTGACCAATGGCAGCGCGATCCATCCCTGAAAAACCGGTCTCCGAAGGGACCGGACGGCGTCTCTCCAAGGCAGCCCGGCGTCAGCAATTGCTGGACACGGCGCGGGTCATCGTTCGGGAAGAAGGTGCGGATCGCCTGACCCTGGGCTATCTGGCCGTGCAGGCGGGCGTCTCCAAACCGGTCGTCTACGAGCATTTCGGTACCCGCTCGGGGCTGCTCATCGAGCTCTATCGCTGGCTCGATCTGGCGCAGATGGATGCCTTTCGCCAGGCCATGACCGCCCGGCAGCAGAGCGCCGAAGAAGCCACCGCGGCGCTGGCCGAGGGCTACATCCGCTGCGTGACCGACATGCAGGGTGAAGTCGGCGTAGTGGCGGCGGCGCTGGCGGGGAGCGAGGAAAAGACCGCGGTGTACCAGGAGTTGCTGGAACATGGCACCCAGATGGTGACGGCGGTGCTCACGCCGCACAGCAAAAGATCCACCGCGGAGTTGCAGGTGTCCTGCATCGGTCTGGTCGGCGCCGGCGAGGCCCTGGCCGCGGCCGTGGTGCGCGGGGCGCTGGGCGAGCGCGAGGCCATCGAGGCCTTCACCCGCCTGGTGCGCGCGGTGCTGTAGCCGGCGGCGCTAGTAGACGTCCTTCAGATAGCGCTTCTGTTCGCTCATCCCGCGCAGGTACTCGCTGGCGGCCTCGTCGCTGAGATGGCCATGGGTCGCCACCACCTGGCGCAGGGCCTGGTCGACGTCCTTGGCCATGCGGCTGGCGTCGCCGCAGACATAGACGCGGGCGCCGTCCTGCAGCCAGCGCCAGACGTCGGCACCGCGTTCGCGCAGCCGATCCTGCACATAGATCTTTTCGGCCTGGTCGCGGGAGAAGGCCAGGCTCAGTTCGTTCAGCAGGCCATCGCGCTGGAAGGCTTCCAGTTCGTCGCGGTAGTAGAAGTCGTGGGCGGCGTGCTGCTCGCCAAAGAACAGCCAGTTGCGGCCCTGGTCGCCCCGGGTGCGGCGCTCGTGAAGAAAGCCGCGGAAGGGCGCGATGCCGGTGCCGGGGCCGATCATGATCAGCGGGACGTCGCCCTGGTCCGGCAGGCGGAAATGGCGCGAAGGCTGGATATGCACCTTGGTGGCGGCCTCGCCCAGGCGGTCGGCGAGAAAGCTGGAGGCCACGCCCTTGCGCTTACCGTAGCGCACCGCCGAGACGGTGAGGTGCACTTGGCCGGCATGGGCCAGGGGGCTGGAGGCGATGGAGTAGAGGCGCGGCTGCAGGCGCTTGAGGCTGCCGAGCAACTCGCGGGCGTCGTGGCAGGCGGGAAAGCGGGCCAGTACATCGGCCAGTTGCCGGCCCCAGAGCCAGCGCTTGAGTTCGTCCCGGTCGCCCAGCAGGGCGCGGCACTCGGCACTGCCGCTGCGCTCGGCGATCAGCGCCAGGGTCTCGGGGTTGGGGCGGGCGATCTCGTAGTGTTCGCTCAGCGCCTGGCGCAGCGACAGCTCGCCGACCTTGGCCACCGCGACCGGTTGTTCGCCGTCCAGCCCGGCGAGGGCGAGGACCTCCTCGACCAGCTCCGGGCAGTTGCGCGCCCTCACGCTCAGGGCGTCGCCAGCCTCGTAGGCCAGCGGTTGCTGGGTCTCGAAACCGAATAGCCGCACCTCCTTGTTGGACCCGGCACTGTTGAGTCTCTGGTTGATGACCAGCCGCGCGGACACCGCCGTCGGGCGGCTGGTCGTGGCTGAATTGGCGATAGGCACGTGCTCGGCCTGAGGTGCCAGTTGCGCCTGCAGGGCGGTCAGCCAGGCGTCGGCGCCGTCGAGGCCATCGGCGTCGCAGTCCAGGCGCGGACAGAGGCGCCGGGCGCCGAGGTCGGCCAGGCGGGCGTCGAGGCGCTGGCCATGGCCGCAGAATTGCTCGTAGGTGGAATCGCCCAGGGCCAGCACGGCGTAGTCCAGTTCGGCCAGGGAGGCGTCGAGGCGATTGAGGCCCTGCCAGAAGGCCTGGCCATTGTCCGGCGCTTCGCCATCGCCAAAGGTGCTGCTCACCAGCAGGACGCGGCGGGCACCGGTCAGGCGTTCCACGGCATAGGCAGCCATGTCGTGCAGTTCCACGCTGAGACCTGCCTGGCACAGGCGGGCGACGCAGCGCTCGGCCAGGGCTTCGGCGTTACCGGTCTGGGAGGCCCAGAGCACCACCAGATCGGCCGGCGCGGTGGGGGCCATGGCCAGGCCGGCGGGCTGGCTTTCCGGCAGGCGGCTGAACAACCCGGCGAGCAGGCCGTCGAGCCAGAGGCGGGTGTCGGCGGCCAGCGGCGCCTGGGCCGGCAGGCAGGGCACGCCCTGGGTCGCGCCGTCGCGCAGGCCGTCCATGAAGCCGGCCAGGTAGGTGCGTTCGGCCGCGCTGAGCTGGGGCCGTACCGCAGTCGCGACCCCGGTGAGCTCGGCCAGCCGCGCCAGGGCAGGCAGCCGGGCGCTCTCCGTGACAGGCTCGTCGGCCGGCAGCTGGCGATGGGGAATGGTGGCGACGCGGGTCAGGCGCACCGCGCAGACCTTGAGTTCCGGTTGCAGCGAGAGCGGATCGACGGCGTCGCTGGTGACGGCGTTGATGGCCAGGTCGCTGCCCTGGACGTCGGCCCAGTGAAAGGGCGCGAAGCAGTTGCCGGGCTGGACCCGGTCGCTGACGGTCACCGGCAGCACCGCGCGGCCGCGGCGTGAGGTGATCTCCAAGCGGTCGCCCTGCGCCAGGCCCAAAGCCTCGGCATCCTGGGGATGCACTTCCACGAAGGGCGCCGGATTGAGGCGGTTCAGGGCGGCGATCTTGCCGGTCTTGGTGAGCGTATGCCACTGGTGCTGCAGACGCCCGGTGTTGAGCACGAAGGGGTAGTCGGCATCGGGCAGCTCGGCCGGGTCCAGGTGCGGGCGGGCGAAGAATTGCGCCTTGCCGCTGGGGGTGGCGAAGTTGAGCGCGGTCGGTTCGCCGGTTTCGTCCAGGCGCAGGGTCTGGCTGCGGCCGTCGTTGCGATAGCGGATCGGCTGGCGCGGATCGCTCTCTGCGCTGGGGCAGGGCCATTGCAGCGGCGTCTCGCGCAGCCGGGCATGGCTGGCGCCGCGGATGTCGTAGCCGGTCTGGGGGTTGTGGAATTGCCGGATCTCGTCGAACACCTCGGCGGCCGAGGCGTAGCTGAAGTGTTCGCCATAGCCCAGGGCGCAGGCCACGTCGGCGATGATCCGCCAGTCGGCGCGGGCCGCGCCGGGCGGGGTGACGGCCTGGGGTGCCAGGGTCAGGTTGCGCTCGGAATTGATCATGACCCCGTCGGCCTCGGCCCAGAGCGCGGCGGGCAGGAGGATGTCGGCGTAGCTGTTGGTCTCGGTGTCGAGAAAGGCGTCCTGGGTGATCACCAGTTCGGCGGCCTGCAACCCGCGGATGACCGTCTCGCGATTGGCCACGCTGGCCACCGGGTTGGTGCAGATGATCCAGCAGGCCTTTACGGTGCCGGCGGCCAGGTCCTCGAACAGGGCGACGGTGCCCTGGCCCAGGCGGGTATGCAGGGTGCCTTCGGGGATGCCCCAGGCCCGCTCGACGAAGGTGCGGTCGGCGGCGGACAGCAGGCTGCGCTGGCCGGGCAGGCCGGGCCCCATGTAGCCCATCTCGCGCCCGCCCATGGCATTGGGCTGGCCGGTCAGGGAAAAGGGACCGCTGCCGGGGCGGCAGATCTTGCCGGTGGCCAGGTGCAGGTTGCACAGGGCATTGGTGCTCCAGGTGCCGTGGGTGCTCTGGTTCAGGCCCATGGTCCAGAGGCTGGTCCATTCGCCGGCCTCGCCGATCCAGCGCGCGGCGGTGCGGATGTCCGCCTCGGTCAGCCCGGTCCCCGCGGCCACCCGTGCCGGACTGTAGTCGGCAAGAAACTCGGGCATGGCCGCCCAACCTTCGGTATGGGCGGCGATAAAGGCTTCGTCTACATGGCCCTCGGCGTGCAGCAGATGCAGCAGGCCGTTGAGCAGCAGCAGATCGGTGCCCGGACGCAGTTGCAGGAAGAGATCGGCCTTCTCGGCGGTGGCGGTGCGCCGCGGATCTATCACGATCAGCTTGGCGCCGCGCTTGACCCGATCCAGCAGCCGCAGAAAGAGGATGGGATGACAGTCGGCCATGTTGGCGCCGCTGACCAGGAAGAGGTCGGCGCGATCGAGGTCGTCATAGGAGCCGGGCGGACCGTCGGCGCCGAGGGACAGCTTGTAACCGGTGCCGGCACTGGCCATGCACAGGCGGGAATTGGATTCGAGCTGGTTGGTGCCGATGAAACCCCGCGCCAGCTTGCTCGCCAGGTACTGGGCTTCCAGCGACAGCTGCCCGGACACATAGAAGGCGATGGCGTCGGGTCCGTCGCGGTCGAGGATGGCGCGCAGGCGTTCGGCGGTGGCGGCGATGGCCTGCTCCAGCCCGGTCTGCACCGGTTCGTGGGAACGGTCGTGGCGGACATAGGCCTGCTCCATGCGTCCGCTGTCCACCAGCGCCTGGTGGCTGGTGCTGCCCTTGGTGCAGAGCCGACCGCGATTGGCGGGGTGGTCGCGATCGCCGCTGACCTTGGTGATCCGACCGTCTTCCACCTGCATGACGATCCCGCAGCCGACGCCGCAGTAGGGGCAGACGCTCTTGATGTGGGTAGTGGCCATGGCAAGGATCCTTCGAAAACCAGAAAGCGAAAAGGCGCCGGTCGCGCTCCCCGGAGGGAGGCGAACACGGCGCCTTTGTCGTGAAAGGAAGCGATCGGCGTTGACCGCTCCATGCTGAGGATTTAGCAAGGCTCGCGCCAGCTTGGCCCGGCGCGCGCGGGGGCGCATTCCTACTGCTCTGGCGGGGTGCCGGTGGCGCTGGCCGAGGCCACGGCGGTGGGGGTCGCCATGCGCCGTGACGGGGCAGGCCGGCCCGCTCTTGCACCGTTGTGGTTCTGCTCGGCGGGCGTTCGGACAGCCTCCGGCAAGCCACTCGGCAGGCCGCAGCCCGCGCCAGCGGCGGATCTTCGGGCGATCAGGCGGAACTGGCACAGCCGATGCAAAAGCCCTGACAGACCCGCACATTCGGGTCGCCCGGTCGATCAACGGCGATCGACAGCCACCGCAGGCGACGGGCATGGAGCAGAGCCAAGGGCTCCTCCCTACCAGAACAGGCAAAGGCGCCTGAGACCGCAAGGTTTCAGGCGCCTTTTTATTTGCCGCGAATCAACCTGATTGGCCTCGGCCGGGGGATAGCCTCCATGAACAGCATCGTGACCCGCAAAGAACGCCTGATCGTCGTCGGCAACGGCATGGTCGGCCATCACCTCGTCGAGCAGCTGCTGGCGGCCGGCGCCCTGGACCACTACGAGATCCATGTCTTCGGCGAAGAGCGTCAGCGCGCCTATGACCGGGTCCATCTCTCCGAGTACTTCGCCGGTCGCGACGCCGAATCCCTGGCCATGAGCGAAGTCGGCCTCTATGCCGTGCCCGGCCTGGTGCTGCATCTGGGCTGCGCGGTGACCGCCATCGACCGCGAGCAGCGCGAGGTACTGACGCCCGAGGGTGCCTTTGGCTACGACCGCCTGGTACTGGCCACCGGCTCCTATCCCTTCGTGCCGCCCATCGAGGGCGCCGAAGGCGACTCGCGCCTGGTCTATCGCACCCTGGACGACCTGGACACCATCCGCCTGGCCGCCGCCAGGGCGCGCCGCGGCGTGGTGGTGGGCGGCGGCCTGCTCGGCCTGGAAGCGGCCAATGCGCTGAAATCCCTGGGACTGGAAGCCCATGTGGTGGAATTCGCCCCACGCTTGATGCCGGTACAGTTGGACGACCTGGGTGGCGCCGCGCTCCGGCAGCGCATCGAGGACCTGGGCGTGGGCGTGCATCTGTCCAAGGCCACCCAGAACATCACCGCCGGCAGCGAGTATCGCTACCGCATGAACTTCGCCGGGGAGGATTTCCTCGAGACCGACCTGATCCTGTTTTCCGCCGGCATCCGGCCCCAGGACGCCCTGGCCCGCAGCTGCGGCCTGGAACTCGGCGCCCGCGGCGGGGTGGCGGTGGACAACGGCTGCCTGACCAGCGATCCCTTCATCCATGCCATCGGCGAATGCGCCGCCTGGAACGGCAGCATCTTCGGCTTGGTCGCCCCGGGCTACCAGATGGCGCGCCTGGTGGCCGCTACCCTCTGCCATGGCCAGGCCACGCCCTTCACCGGCGCCGACATGTCCACCAAGCTCAAGCTGCTGGGCGTGGACGTGGGCTCCATCGGCGATGCCCACGGCGCCACCCCCGGCGCGCGCAGCTATCGCTACATCGACGAAGCCAGCGCCAGCTACCGCCGCCTGGTGGTCTCCGCCGACGGCAAGCACGTCCTCGGCGCCGTGCTGGTGGGCGACAACAGCTACTACGACACCCTGCTGCAATACGCCCAGAACGGCATCCCGCTGCCCCAGGATCCGGCCAGCCTGATCATGCCGGTGGGCGAGGGCGCCCCGACCCTGGGCGCCGATGCCCTGCCGGCCACCGCCACCCTCTGCTCCTGCCACAACGTCACCAAGGGCGCGGTCTGCGCCGCCATCGATGCCGGCTGCACCGATCTGGCCGGCATCAAGAGCTGCACCAAGGCCGCCACCGGTTGCGGCGGCTGCGCGGCACTGGTCAAGCAGGTGTTCGAGCACGAGCTGATCGCCCGCGGCGTCGAGGTCGACAAGAGTCTCTGCGAACACTTCGCCCATACCCGCCAGGAGCTCTATCACCTGGTGCGGGTGGCAGGCATCCAGAGTTTCGACGAGCTCCTGGCGCGCCACGGCCGCGGCCAGCATGGTTGCGACATCTGCAAGCCGGCGGTGGCCAACGTCCTGGCCTCCTGTTGGAACGCCCCCATTACCGATCCGCACCTGGTGCCGCTGCAGGACACCAACGACACCTTCATGGCCAACATGCAGAAGAACGGTACCTATTCGGTGGTGCCGCGCATCCCGGGCGGCGAGATCAGCCCGGAAGGCCTGATCGCCATCGGCCAGGTGGCGAAGAAATACGATCTCTACACCAAGATCACCGGCGGCCAGCGCATCGACCTCTTTGGCGCCCAGTTGCACGAGCTGCCGGACATCTGGGGCGAGCTGATCGCCGCCGGCTTCGAGACCGGTCATGCCTACGGCAAGTCCACCCGCACGGTGAAGAGCTGCGTGGGCAGTACCTGGTGCCGCTACGGGGTGCAGGACAGCGTCAAGATGGCGCTGGACATCGAGCACCGCTACAAGGGCCTGCGCGCGCCGCACAAGCTCAAGTTCGCTGTCAGCGGCTGCACCCGCGAATGCGCCGAGGCGCAAAGCAAGGACATCGGCGTGATCGCCACCGAGAACGGCTGGAATCTCTATGTCTGCGGCAATGGCGGCATGCGCCCGCGCCACGCCGAGCTGTTCGCCACCGACCTGGATGACGAAACCCTGATCCGCTACATCGACCGGCTGCTGATGTTCTACATCCGCACCGCCGACCGTCTGCAGCGCACCTCGGTGTGGCGCGAGTCGCTGGAGGGCGGGCTGGACTACCTCAAGCAGGTGATCATCGAGGACAGCCTGGGCCTGGGCGCCGAACTGGAAGCCCAGATGCAGCTGGTGGTAGATCGCTACGAATGCGAATGGGCCAACGCCCTGAACGATCCCGACAAGCTCAAGCGCTTCCGTACCTTCGTCAACCAGCGCGGCAACGACCCGGACATCCACTTCGTCAAGGAGCGCGGCCAGCGCCGGCCGGCGCGTCACCACGAACTTCAGCTCATCGCCGTTACCGAGGAGGCTTGACCATGACTCAGACCAATACCGCCCGCGCCCTGGAGCCCCGCTGGCAACCCCTGTGCAGCCTGGCCGACCTGGTGCCCCAGTCCGGCGTGGTGGCCCTGCACGAGGGTGAGCAGGTAGCGCTGTTCTACCTGCCGGAAACCGCGCAGAAGGTCTTTGCCGTGGGCAATCGCGATCCCAAGTCCGGCGCCAACGTCATCGGCCGCGGCATCGTCGGCCAATTGGGCGCGGATCTGGTGATCGCCTCGCCGCTGTACAAGCAGCACTTCCGGCTGGCGGACGGCGGCTGCCTGGAGTATCCCGAGCAGGCCCTGCCCACCTGGACGGTGCGGTTGAATGGCGAGCGAGTGGAGATCGCCTGAGGCGGCTTGGCCCTCACCCCAACCCGCTCCCGGAGGGAGAGGGAGCGGTCCGGAGTGGGGCGGGCTTCGCGCGTAGCCTGGACAACGGCGCAGCCTTGTCCGGGAATAGCTGACGCAATACCAAGTGACCCTCACCCCAACCCTCTGCCGGAGGGAGAGAGGACGGTCCGGAGCGGGGCGGGGCTTCGCGCGTAGCCTGGACAACGGCGCCGCCTTGTCCGGGTTCCCCGCCGAATACCGCTATCCCCATTGTTGCAGCTGCCGCAGTGCAGCTTTGCGCAATCGGGACCTGCGCCGGGCGGCGAAATGACTTCCGGGGGACGATACTCAAGGAGCGGGGACGCTGTCTGCCGATCCTGGCCATCGTCCCGCGGGAGGTCACCATGCGCCTGACAAGAACAATTCGCTCCGCGCTGTTCATCGCCCTGCTCTCGGCCCTGGCCGCTATCGCCCTGCTGGAGGGCTGGCGCGCGCAACCGGTGGGCGAACTCACCCTGCGCGCCGATCCGGTCTGTACCCATGGGTATGCGCCCTATGGCTGCTATCCGGTTCCGGCCCGAGGGGGCGATCTGGGGTGGCTGGAGCGCCTCTAGGTCGTCAATCCGCCTGCAGTTCGGTTGCCAGCAGCGCTGTCAGCTCGCGACCAGTCAGGGCGGGACCGAACAGGCCCCCCTGGACCTCGTCGCAATGCTGCGCCCGCAGCCAGGCCAACTGGCCGGGCGCCTCCACCCCCATCGCCGTCACCCTGAGGCCCAGGGTTCGTCCCAGGCCGATCAGTGCCTGGGCGATGGCGGCATCGGCCTGCTGATCTTCCAGGCGCGCGACCAGACGACTATCCAGGCTGATGCCATCCAGCACGGGTTGGCGTAGCGAATCGAGGGCGCCTGAGCCTCGGCCGAAGTCGGCCAGACTCAGGCGCACGCCCAGCGCCTTGAGCGGCAGCAACATCGGGGCGCTGTCTGCCTGCAACAGCGCCTCGGGCAGCTGCAGCTCCAGGCGTTCCGCTGCCAGGCCGCTCGTCTGCAAGGCGCGGGCGACCGTCGCGACCAGGGCCTCGCCATCAGCGCACGGGCGCGCGGACAGACCGACGACCAGCCGCAGCGGCGCGGGCCAGGTCGCGGCAGCCTGACAGGCGTTGTCCAGCAGCCAGAATTCCAGGGGAACGCTGAGTCCGGTCTCTTCGGCCAGGGGCAGGAAGACCTCCGGCGACAGCAGGCCGCGCCGCGGGTGGGCCCAGTGCAACCGCACCTCGATGCCGCTCAGCCGGCCCTCGGCGGCGCTCCGCCGGGGCAGGTAACCCAGGCGCAACTGGTCGAGCGCCAGCGCCTGGCGCAGCTCCTGTTCCAGGTCACGCCGCTGGCTGAGCTGGGCGTCCATCGCCGGAGCATGGAAGCACCAGCCGTTGCGGCCCGCGGCCTTGGCCTGGTACAGCGCGATATCCGCCAGGCGCAGCAGGTCCTCGACCTGGCTGGCCTGCTCCGGCGCCTGGGCGATGCCGATGCTGGTGCCTACGCTGACCGACTGCTCCTCCAGCAGGATGGGTCGGCCGATGGCGTTCACCAGCCGCGCACAGATCTGGTCGACGGTCGCCACGTCCAGCTGACCGAGCAGCACCACGATGAATTCGTCGCCGCCCAGGCGCGCCACCAGGCCGCCGGGTCTCAGACTGGCCTGCAGACGCCGGGCGATTTCCTGCAGCACCCGATCGCCGGCGGCGTGGCCGAGGCTGTCGTTGACCGGTTTGAAACGATCCAGATCCAGGCTGAGCAGCGTCAGCGGGGTTTTGGCTTGCGTCAACTTGCGCGCCAGGTAGTGCTGCAATTGCAGGCGATTGGCCAGGCCGGTCAGGCTGTCGTGTTGCGACAGGTGTTCGATTTCCGCCTGGGCATTGACCGCGGCGGTGATGTCACTGGCGGTGCCGCGAAAGCCCGCGCCCTTGGGCAGCGGCCGGGCGGTGATCTCACAGACCCGGGAATGACCCAGACGGTCGCGATAATGACAGCGCAGCACCTGGCGCTCGTCGAGCTGGCGAGCGTTGCCCTGGAGCCAGGCGGCCAGCGGGGTCGTCTCGCTGCTGAACAGCTCCGCCAGCGGCCGTCCGAGCCAGCTGCCGGGTGTGTGCCCGGTGATGCGGGCGAAGCGTTCGGACAGATAGGTGATGCGGCCCGCGGCATCGCTTTCCCACAGCCAGTCGGAGGCGGCCTCGGCGAGTTCGCGAAAGCGCTTTTCGCTGCGGCTCAACTCGGCCTGGCCGGCCACCAGGGCATCGAATTGCTGGTCGAGCTGCCGCGCCGAATTCAGCGCGTGGCGGATCAGCAGGGCCAGCACCAGGCCGAGCAGCAGCACCCCGGCCAGGAAGACCGGCAGGGTGCGACGCAGGAGCTGGGCGCCGGGTTGCGGCGGTTGCCAGTTGAGCAGCAGCGGTGAATCCAGCAAGCGCAGCGTTTCGTGATCGACCAGGGGCACCCGCGACGCCTCGAGTCGCGGCAGACCGTAGGTATCGCTGAGATGGGCCAGGGTGTCCGGATCGAGCACGTTGACGAACAGCATCACCGAGGGCGCGCCGGGGCCCGGGGCCACGCTGTAGCTCGCGCCCGGCGTGATGGTGGCCGCGGCGACCAGTGCCGGGACGCCGCCCACGCCCAGCACCCGCACCAGACTCTCGGTCTCGCCAGGGCGCTGGCGGGTGGCCGCCAGCAGGCCGGCCAGATCGCCTTCGAGCCACTGCGCGGCCGCGCGCTGCGTCGGCCGGCCATTGATCACCGCGTAGACGGTACGATCCTGCGGATCCAGCACGAAGACCCCGTTATAGCCATAGAGCTCGTAGGGGATGTCGCCGACGTTGCGCTCGTCGTTGGCCCAGAAGAGATCGACCGCCAGGTGCAGATGCTTGTAGGCCTCGCCCCACTTGGCGTAGTTGATGATGTTGTGGCCGATCTCGTTTTCGACCTGCACCAGGGTGCGCTCGATATAGGTCCGGGCGCGTTGCTGGACGTCGGCGTCCTGGCTGGTGGCGGTCCTGATCAGCAGGTAGCAGCCGAGGCCGAGTAGGATCGGCAGGGCGCAGATGACCGGAAAGAGGCGCAGCAACAGATTGTGGCTGCGGCGGGTGGCGACGGGTGTGGACGACATGTTGAACCTGGGCGGCGCTGGACGACAGTCAGGATTCCCGCGAGGTGGCCAAGGACGGCGCGAGGGGTGCTGGCCTGCGGCCATTATCCGTCACCCTCACCCAGCTGTCTGCTCGCGGCCTGACCAGGGGCAGCGCTGAGCTGCCCGGACGGTCGACCGTTCAAGGCCGCGGCGGATAGCTGACCAGCAGTTCGTTGATCAGGCGGCTGAAGGCGGCGCTGCGTTGGCTGGGCGTGGCGTTCTGGTCGTCCAGCAGACGCTCTTCGCTGGCGCGCCAGACCAGCTTGCCGTCACGGCCATCGAGCATGTCGAGCTGGACCGTCATCACCGGGTAGGTAACCGTCTGGGTGCGCACATAGCTCGGTCCCCAGGGACCGGGACCCCAGGCGGAGCCCCAGGGACCGCCCCAGCCCGGACCCCAGTAGGGATCGGCATAGCTGTAGCTCTGCTGGCGCTGGTCGAGGATCACATAGAGCTTGATCTTCAGATCCGGGCGCGTGCCTGCCACCGCGGGACGCATTCCGCGCTGGTCGAGGCCGCTGCTGACCGAATCGCGCAGGCGCTGCTCGGTGAGATCGCTGCGTACCCGCGGATCGTTGGGGCGGTACTCGATGGCCGGGTCCGCCCAGCCCCAGCTGCGATAGGCGGCGAAGTCACGGCTGGCGTCATAGTCCAGATTGCGCGGGCCACGTTCGGCGCAGGCCGCCAGCAAGAGGACCGCAAGCAGCAGGAGACAACGTTTCATAAGCGATCCTCCGAGGTGAGCGCGCTAGTCTGCTTGGACTGGCTTAAGGGCCACTTATCTCTTCAGCTCGGCGGATAGTTGGCCAGCAGGCGGCGGGTGGTCTCGCGCAGGGTGCGCGCGCGTTCGCCGCTGGTGCCGCCGCTGGCCTGCTCGGCGGCCGAGTGCCAGAGCACGCGGCCGGTGGCGGGATCGAGCAATTCCACCTCCAGCACGTCGACCAGAAAGGTCCGGGTGCGGGTCCGCGCCTGGCCGACCGTGGCGCCATAGCCGGGGCCGTAGCCATAGGGCCCGTAGCCGCCGTAGCCGTAGCTGGTGTCGTAGTAGTCCGTATATTGCTCGCTACGCTGTTGCTGGGTGAGGCGGGCACGCACCTGCAGATCGGCGCGGGCACCCCCGATGGCCGGTCGCAGGCCACGCTGGTCGAGGCCATCGGCCACCGCCTGCTGCACGGTCTGGCCATCCAGGCCGCCGCTGACCACCGCGGCGCCCGGAGCCCAGCTCCAGGTGCGATAGCGGCTCCAGTCACGCGGTGCCGGCGGATAAGCCGCCGGATCCTGTTGCGGCAGCACCGGGAGCGACGCCTCTGGCAGGCTGCTGGCGACATAGGGATTGGGCGTCTGGCAACCGGCCAGGGCGAGCAGCGCGAGCGACAGGCAGAGTAGGGGGCGACGCATGACCGGTTCCTCGGAGGAATGCTGGCCAGAGCATACCGCGCCCTACGTCATCCTGCCTTAGCTTGGCAGAGCCAATGCAGATAGCGTCCCAGGCCCGCGAAAGCCGGGTGCCGTCGGTGGGCCAGTTCCATGGCCACCAGCTCCTCGCCGTCGGCACGGGTCTGGAATTCCGGCGGCATGTAGTCGTGAAAGACCCGGACGCCACTGCGCGCCCGAACCTGCCAGTCCGCCGCCAGCCAGGCCTCGACCTCACGCGGATCGAGGGGCCGTTGCGGCGTCAGGCCGCGTTGGCCCGCGCCGGCGTAGTCACCCTGCCGGAGTTTACGAAAATGGCCCTTGAGCAGGTTGCGATAGATCAGGGCGTCGCGATTGTAGAAGGCCAGCGACAGCCAGCCGTCCGGGGCCAGGCAGCGCTGCAGGGTCGGCAGGATCGCCGGGGGCGTTTCCAGCCATTCCAGCACCGCGTGGCAGAGCACCAGGTCAAAGGGCTCGGCGAAGGCGGGCAACTCCTGCCAGGGCAGCGCCAGCCAGGCGGCGTCGAGTCCGGCGGCGGCGAAGGCCTCCTGGGCGCCGGCCAGCATGGGCGCCGAAGGCTCGGCCAGGGTCACGGCATGGCCCTGCTGCGCCAGCCAGAGACTCATGTGGCCGAGCCCGGCGCCGATGTCCAGCACCCGCAGCGGGCGTTGCGGCAGCACCTCGGCAAGATCCGCCTGCAGCACCGCCAGGCGGATGGCGCCCTTGGTGCCGCCATAGATGTTGGCGGCGAAACGGGTGGCGCGGTCGTCGAAGAAGGTATCGCTCACGGCAGGAAGCGCCTCTCGTTGTCGGCCAGCTTGGCCAGCACCGCCTGCTCCACGTCCAGCTCCAGCTCGCTGCCCAGTTGCAGCAGATAGAGCAGCACGTCGGCGATTTCCTGGCCGGCGTGCTCGCGCTCGGCGGTGCTCAAGGCGCGGGCCTCGGTATCGCTCTTCCACTGGAAGATCTCCACCAGCTCGGCCATCTCGACGCTGGCGGCCATCGCCAGGTTCTTGGGATTGTGATAGCGGCGCCAGGCGTTGGCATCGCGGATCGCGTGCAGGCGGATGAGCAGGGCAGGGAGGTCCATGGGCGTCCGAGGGTCGACAAAACGCCATTCTCCCATGGCGAGACGGCTGTCGTCCGCCGGCCTGCGCGACAGCCTGGCGCCGCTGTTCTACCCTGAGCTCATCACCGACACCCTGGCTGCTGGAGCCCTGATGAAATCTTGCCTGTCCGGACTGGGCTTGGCCCTGCTGTTGACCACTGGCGTCGCCCATGCCGAAAAGCTGCTCCTGGAAGGCACCCTGGGCCCGGCCCGGGTGGTGGTGGAGGTCGATTCCACCGCCAACGACGAAGCCTATGGCCGCTACTTCTACGACCGCTATCGCCGCGACCTGCGCCTGAGCGGTCCGGCGCAAGCGGGCGACCGGCTCAGGCTGGAGGAGGGTGCGCCCTGGCAGGACGGTCCCAAGGCCAGCTGGTCACTGACGCGCGGCAAGGATGGTTCCTGGACCGGCACCTGGAGCGGTGCCGGCAAGACCCTGCCGCTCGCCCTGGCGCCGCTGCAACCGGGGCAGTCCGCGGCAGCGGATGGCTATCGGCAGAAACTGCGCCAGGACGATCCCTACGAATATCGCCGCCTGCAGGGACTCAGACTGGAACAGGGTGAGCGCCAGACCTTCATGGGCCGTGGCCTGCGCTGGTGGCGCGAGCCGGTCTCGGGCATGCGGCTGTTTACCGTGGAGGGCGCCAGCGAGGCGGCCAATGCCGTGCTGCGCGAACGCCTCTGGGCGGAGGTCGATGCCCACCTGAGCTGCATCGGCGCTGACGGCGAGCACAGCTTGGAGGTGACCCCGCAGCTGCTCAGCGAGCGGGTGCTCAGCGTCAATCTGTTCAGCCAGTACAGCTGCAGCGGCGCGGCTCACCCGGATTTCGGCAGCGCGCCCCTGACCCTGGATCTGCAGACCGGCGAGGAGCTGGCGCTGGAGGATTTCCTCTGGCTGGGCCACGGCCAGCCGATCCGTCCGCAGCCGGAGGATCGCTATTCCCAGGCCTTGGCGGACTATCGGCAACAGACCCTGGCGCCCTGGGTGATCCGGCTGTTCACCCGTCTGTATCCGCAACTGATGCAGGCGCCCGCCGACGGCGATGGCTGCGACTATCGCAGCGCCGACGTCTGGCAATTCGCGCCCTGGTATCTGACGCCCAAGGGCCTTTACCTGGGCCCGACCTTCTTCCGCGCTGCCCGGAGCTGCGACGAACCCGGTGGCACCCTGGTGCCCTACGCCGAGGTCCGCAAGCACCCAGGGCCATTGGTGGACCTCCTGCCCCGCTGACGTAGGTTGGCGCTGAGCGCAGCGAAGCCCAACAGCGCCGCCTGCCTCGAAGGTCTGGCTGCCCAGTAGCAGCGCCATGACCAGCTAGGCGGTTCAGCTGCGCCTAACGCTGGTGCCGATCGGTGGCTTTTCCTACTTCCGCAAGAGCTTTTGCAGCCGGGCGTACTGCCAGAGGGCGATCCTGTCGCGCAGGAAGAAGGTCTGGATGCCACGACCCAGTAACAGAATTCCCCAGATGGCGGCGACCCACAGGGACCAGTGGCTCTCAGGCGAGGTCGCGCGATTGAGCACATAGAGAAAGACACAGATGACCATGCCGCGCAGCACCTGCCAATAGAAGCCGATCTCGGCGGCGACCTGTTCACGGGCATTCGCGATTCGCTCGTCTGCAGCGGATCCCACTGCTTGAGTGGCTTGCCCTGTCAGGTCGGCAACGCTGATTTCCAGAACGGCAGCCAGGGCGCTCAGGGTCTCCAGACTGGCCTGCTCGCCATTTTCGATGCGTTGCACCGTACGGGTGCTGATGCCCGCGAGTTCAGCCAGCTGCTCTTGCGACCACGCTCGGGCCAGGCGGTGTTCCTTGATTTTGTTGAGCAGTTGCATCTCGGTTTCTCCAGCGGTGGTGGACGAGCAAAAGCCTAGCCGCAAGGCCCTCTGTCCGACACGACGACAACCCGACAGCAGCCTGACAGCGAGGTGACAGCGAGGTGACAGGGACCTGACAGCCTCGCTGACAGGGAAGGCGAAAGCCCGTGTCCTCACAGGGTCTTCCCTGTCCATCCACTCTACACCGGCTACACGCGGTGAAAACCGTCCAGGGATTTCCACAGCAGGTTCGGCTCCGCGTGGGTAAGGCTGCGCCGTTACCCACCCTACGATCAGCCGTGAGCCCGTAGCGTGGAAAACCGCAGGGGGTTCTCCATTGGACGTTGAGTATCGGCAGCGGACAGGGCTTCGCCGCCTTCCACCCTAGTCGTCGGCGATCAGCCGCTTGCCCAGGGTGACGACCTCGGCCTCGGCATAGCCCAGGGCCGCATAGAAGCCGAGGATCGCCGCATTGTCCCGGCGCACCATCAGCTGCAGCTTGGGACAGCCGCGTTCGGTCAGCAGTTGTTCGGCGGTCGCCACCAGTCGCCGGGCATGGCCGCGGCGCTGATGCTCCGGGGCCACTGCGAGGTAGTAGAGCCAGCCGCGATGACCGTCGGTGCCGACCATGGCGCTGGCCATGAGGGTGCCGTCCACTTCGCCCACCAGGAACAACTCGGGTTGTTCGGCGAGCTTGCGCTGGATGTCGCGGTAGGGATCGTTCCAGGGGCGAGTCAGTCCGCAGGCCTGCCAGAGATTGACCATGGCCTCGGTGTCGTCGGGCTGGAAGGGGCGGATGTGCATGGGGCGGGATCTCCATCGCGGCCATGGCGGTGCGCCGTAGCGACCGCTCCTACAGGTTACGGTACACCCTGTAGGAGCGGCCCATGGCCGCGATCAGCCTTTCCAGCTAGAGAAAGTTCTCCGCATAGTGGCAGGCCACCTGGCGGGCTTCCACGTTGCGCAATGCCGGGACCTCGGTCTTGCACTTCTCCGTCGCATAGGGGCAACGGCGGTGGAAGACGCAACCGGGTGGCGGATCTAGCGGGTTGGGCAGTTCGCCCTGGATGCGGATGCGCGGCTTGCTCGGGTCCGGGTGCAGACTCGGGGTGGCCGACAGCAGCATCTGGGTGTAGGGATGCAGGGGCCGCTGGAACAGCAGGTCGCGACTGGTCTTTTCGACGATGCAGCCGAGGTACATCACCATCACTTCATCGGCGATGTGGCGCACCACCGAGAGGTTGTGGGAGATGAACACATAGGCGGTCCGGTACTGCTGCTGTAGATCCATGAACAGGTTGAGCACCTGCGCCTGGATGGACACGTCCAGCGCCGAGGTCGGCTCGTCCGCCACCAGCACCTTGGGCTGCAGCATCATGGCGCGGGCCACGGCGATGCGCTGGCGCTGGCCACCGGAGAACATGTGCGGATAGCGCTGGTAGTGCTCGGGCCGCAAGCCCACCTGCTGCATCATCGCCTGTACCTTCTCGCGCCTTTCGGTGCGGGAGAGGCTGGTGTTGATCTGCAGCGGCTCGGCCAACTGGTCGCCGATCTTGCGCCTTGGATTGAGCGAAGCATAGGGATTCTGGAACACCATCTGCACCTCGCGGCGCAGTTCCTTGCGCCGGGCGGTGTCGGCCGTGGCCACGTCCTGGCCGCCGATGACCAGGCTGCCGGCGGTGGGCTGCTCGATCAGGGTCAGGGCGCGGGCCAGGGTCGACTTGCCACAGCCGGACTCACCCACCACGGCCAGGGTGCGCCCGGCCTGGAGGTCGAAGGAGACGCCGTTGAGCGCCTTGACCGTGGCGTTGTCCTTGAACAGGCCGCGGGAGATTTGATAGTGCTGAGTCAGGCCCTTGGCTTCGAGCACGAGGTGCTCGGGCGCCTGCTCCGGGGGAGTGGAGCGGGCGAGGACGGTGGCTTCAGACGGCGCCATGGCGATCCTCCGGCAACTGGCTGGGACGTTGATGTTCGGGCAGCACCGCGGGCGCCTCGCCCGGGGCGACGTTGCGCGGGAAGAAGCAGCGCACCGCACCACGGTCGTAGGGCTCCAGCGCCGGGCGCTCCTGGCAGCGCGGCTGCACATAGGGGCAGCGCGGGCTCAGCAGGCAGCCGGCGGGCCGGTCGTAGCGACCGGGAACGATGCCGGGCAGGGTGTGCAGGCGGTCCGTCTGGCTGTGCTCGGGAATGGCCGCCAGCAGGGCTTCGGTGTAGGGGTGCGCGGGGGCGTCGAACAGGGTCGGCACCACGCCTTTCTCCACCGCCTGGCCGGCATACATCACCACCACGCGCTGGGCGGTCTCGGCCACCACGGCGAGGTCGTGGGTGATGAGGATCAGCCCCATGCCCTCGTCGCGCTGCAGATTGACCAGGAGCTCCATGATCTGCGCCTGGATGGTCACGTCCAGCGCGGTGGTGGGTTCGTCGGCAATCAAGAGGCGCGGCTCGGCGGCGATGGCCATGGCGATGGCGACGCGCTGGCTCATGCCCCCGGACAGCTGGTGCGGATAGGCGCCGAGACGACTGGCCGCGGCCGGGATCTCGACCTTTTCCAGCAATTCCAGGGCGCGCTGGCGAGCCGCGCGACCCTTGAGGCCCAGGTGCTGACGGATCACCTCTTCCAGCTGGAAGCCCACGGTGTAGCTGGGGTTGAGCGCCGTCATCGGGTCCTGGAAGACCATCGACAGCTCCTTGCCGATCAGGTGGCGCCGGCGGCGACCCTTGAGGCTGAGCAGGTCCTGGCCGTCGAAGGCCAGGCGGTCGGCGGTGATGCGGCCGGGGTGATCGACCAGGCCCATCACGGCCATCATGGTCACCGACTTGCCGGAGCCGGATTCACCGACGATGGCGACGATTTCGCCCTGATCCACCGTGAGATCGAGGCCTTCCACCACCGGCGGGGCGTCGGTGCCCCCGAAGCGCACCGAGAGGTTCTGGATTTCGAGGAGGCTCATGACTGCACCTTCAGACGCGGATCGAGGGCATCGCGCAGGCCGTCGCCCATCAGGTTGATGGCCAGCACGGTGAAGAGGATGGCGAGACCCGGCAGGGTCACCACCCACCAGGCGCGCTCGATGTAGTCGCGGGCCGAGGCCAGCATGGTGCCCCACTCGGGGGTGGGCGGCTGCACGCCAAGGCCGAGGAAGCCCAGGGCGGCGGCATCGAGGATCGCCGAGGAAAAGCTCAGAGTGGCCTGGACGATCAGCGGCGCCATGCAGTTGGGCAGCACGCTGACGAACATCAGCCGCAGGGTACCGGCGCCGGCCAGCCGCGAGGCGGTGACGTAGTCGCGGTGCAGTTCGCCCATCACCGCGGCGCGGGTCAGGCGGACATAGGAGGGCAGCGAGACGATGGCGATGGCCACCACGGTGTTGATCAGGCCTGGGCCGAGAATGGCGACGATGGCCACGGCCAGCAGCAGCGAGGGCAGCGCCAGCATGATGTCCATCAGGCGCATGATCACCGGACCGGCGCGGTTGGGCGAGAAGCCGGCGACCAGCCCGAGCAGGATGCCGGGAATCAGCGAGAAGACCACCGAGGCCAGGCCGATCAGCAGCGACAGCCGGGCGCCGTGGATCAGCCGGCTGAGCAGGTCACGCCCCAGCTCGTCGGTGCCCAGGGGGAACTGGCTGTTGCCACCGTCCAGCCACAGCGGCGGGGTGAGCATGAAGTCGCGGAACTGCTCGCTGGGCGCATGGGGTGCGACCCAGGGCGCGAAGAGCGCGCAGAACACCACGATGACCATGAAGATCAGCCCGCCGAGGGCGCCCTTGTTGCGGGCGAAGGCGTGCCAGAACTCCTTGAAGGGGGAGGGATAGAGGGCGCTCGGGTCTTGAGCGGCCGGGGTGTTTACCGTTGTCATAGGCTCTGTCCGTATGGGCGCATCAACGCTGGTGGCGGATGCGCGGATTGACCAGGCCGTAGAGGATGTCCACGACGAAATTGACCAGGATGACCAGGGTGGCGATCAGCAGGATGCCGTTCTGCACCACCGGATAGTCCCGGGCGCCGATGGCCTCGATCAGCCACTTGCCGATGCCGGGCCAGGAAAAGATGGTCTCGGTGAGCACCGCGCCGGAGAGCAGGCTGCCGACCTGCAGGCCGAGCACGGTCAGCACCGGGATCAGGGCGTTGCGCAGGGCGTGGATGAAGACCACCCGCCCCGGCGACAGGCCCTTGGCGCGAGCGGTGCGCACATAGTCCTCGCGCAACACCTCGAGCATGGCCGAGCGGGTCATGCGGGCGATCACCGCCAGGGGAATGGTGCCCACCACGATGGCCGGCAGGATCAGGTGCTTGAGGGCATCGACGAAGGCGCCGGGCTCGTCGGAGAGCAGGGTGTCGATGAGCATGAAGCCGGTGCGTGGCGGAATGTCGTAGAGCAGGTCCAGACGGCCGGAAACCGGGGTCCAGCCGAGCTGCACGGAGAACAGCATGATCAGCAGCAGGCCCCACCAGAAGATCGGCATGGAATAGCCGGTCAGGGCCACGCCCATCACCCCGTGGTCCACCGTGGTGCCGCGCCTGAGGGCGGCGATGATGCCGGCCAGCACACCGAAGACCGTGGCGAACAGCATGGCCGCCACCGAGAGTTCCAGGGTGGCCGGGAACAGGGTCAGGAATTCGTCCCAGACCCCGACGCGACTGCGCAGGGATTCGCCGAGGTTGCCCTGGGCAAGGTTGCCGATGTAGTCGAAATACTGCTGGTACAAGGGCTTGTCGAGGCCCAGGCGGTGCATGGCTTCGGCGTGCATCTGCGGATCGACGCGGCGTTCGCCCATCATGACCTCCACCGGATCGCCGGGGATGAGGCGGATCAGGGCGAAGGTCAGCAGGGTGACGCCAAAGAACGTCGGTATCAGCAGCCCGAAGCGACGGGCGATGAAGGCGAGCATCGGAGGGGGTATCTCCTCTTGAGGCTGATCAAGACGGCGCGAGTACATGCCCGGCCGCGTTTTTAAGTGAGAGCCCGCGCAAAAGCTAATGAGCTTTTGATCTGACTCTCAGACCTTGTGGGTCCGGATTCATCCCTGAAGAGACCATCCTGGTCCGCAACGAACGACACCTGCGGACAGCAGGCTCGTTCGGTCCTACGAATAGGTTCGAAGAGCGCTCTGGAGCAAGGCTCCAAACCCGGCAGACTACCACGTTGCCACGGGCGTCGATATCCTCGACACGGCCCGGGCTTCGCCGGTGTTCGCAGCGCGATCCTGGCCAGATGCCCGACACTGCGTGGAAGCCGCCGAGTCCCGCCATTACAGCAGGTTGAACGGCAGGGTGGAGACCAGGCGCAATTCCTTGACGTTGCCGTCGACCTGGTTCTGGCTGGCGCGGTGATCGGTCAGCAGCAGGCGGAAGCGACTGTCCTTGAGCGCGCCCTGCTGCACCTTGTAGGTGGTGACCAGGCCGATCTCATGGTGCTTCTCGCCATCCTGCTGCAGGACCTCGGCATAGTTGTCGTACTTGCCGGCGCCGGCATCGTAGTGGGTGCCGTCGATGTCCCAGCCCTTGGCGTACCAGACGCCGGTGCTCAGGCCGGGCACGCCGAAGTAGCTCCAGTCGGTCTCGTAGCGGATCTGCAGCGACTTCTCGTTGGGGCCGTTGTAGTCCGAGACCAGGGAGTTGGCCAGGTAGATGGCCGCGGTCTCGTGGGCGTAGTCGAAGTACTCGTTGCCGTCGATCTGCTGGTAGGCCAGGGTCAGGCTGTGGGCCTGGTGGCTGCCGGTGAACGCCAGGCTCCAGGCGGTGTTGTCGATGTCGCCAGCCTTGGCGCTGCCGGCGTCGACGGTGCGATAGGCGTTGGCCACCGCCTTCCAGGCGAAGGTATCAAGAGAACCGCCGGCCTGGGTGACGCTCAGGAAGTACTGATTCCAGACGTCCTCGAAGTTGGCGCCATA
Source organism: Pseudomonas flavocrustae (assembly GCF_029872515.1). NCBI lineage: Bacteria > Pseudomonadati > Pseudomonadota > Gammaproteobacteria > Pseudomonadales > Pseudomonadaceae > Pseudomonas > Pseudomonas flavocrustae. The sequence continues at coordinate 137,852 of NZ_JAPDIQ010000009.1, forward strand.
GACGCTGACTTCCCAGCCCTGGGGCAGCTTGTAGTTGCCGCCGAGAAAGCTCAGGCGGTCGGCGGTGACCTCGCGGGTACCGTACTCGGTGGTCCACTTCTCGTCGCCGGCACCGGTCCGCGGACTGACGCGGGTGAAGCTGCCACCCTGCAGCGAGAGGTTGTCCCATTCGTCGCTGGTCAGGGCGAAGCCGTCGAAACCGGAGGGGAAGGGCCGGTTGTCGTTGTAGCTGATCACCGGGGTGTCGAGCATGAACCGGCCGATCTTGAGCTCGGTGTTGGAGACGCGGAAGCGCGCATCGGCGATGCCCAGCTTGGACCACTCGGCATGGCCCTCGCCCTCGGCGTTGGCCAGGGTGCGGTTGCCGCCGCCACCGATCTGACCCTTGCCCCGCTCCAGGTTGGTGGCCTGATAGCCGGCCACGTCGATACCGAAGCCCACCGGGCCCTGGGTATAGCCGGAGCTGTACTTGAGCGCCGTGGCCTGGACCCAGGTATTGCGCGAGTGGGTGCGCACCCGGGTGCCGTTCTTGCTGTAGCTGAAGATCGGATCGGAGCTGGTCTCGCGGGCAAAGAAGTTGCGCGTGGTCAGGGTCAGGCTGTCGTCGGCGAAAAAGCCCTTGGCGCCTGCCTGGCCCTTCACCGGCTTCTGCACGTTGGGCAGGGTCTGGACCTCGTTGGCGTAGCTGGGATCTTCCGGCGCCGGGGACTGGGCGTGGGCGGTCAGGGCCAGGGTGAGCAGGGAGAGGGCGAGGCCTCCCCGGTGGACGTTGGTCATCAGGTGTGCTCCAAAGCGGTCGTTTTTTCTGTTATCTGGGCGTTTTCCGGCACGGCCGAACCCGTCGCGCCGAAACACGGCGCGAGGCGGGAAAGGTCGAGGGACGGGCCGCCCGGGCCCGGTCGCTTACGGCATCAGTTGCCGATCAGTCGAGGGTCACCGTGGAGAAGTCGTAGACCCCCAGCGGACTCTGCACATAGCCCTGCACCTTGGGTTGCAGGACATCGGTGAACAGCGGGTGCGCCAGCGGAATCCAGGGCATCTGCTGGTGGAAGATCTGCTGGGCCTGCTCGTAGAGCGCGGTACGCTGGGCCGGGTCGTTGATGCGCTTGGCCTTTTCGATGGCGTCGTTGAAGGCCTTGTCGCACCAGAAGGCGCGGTTCTCGCCACTTTCAGTCGCGGCGCAGCTCAGGTTGGTGGTGAGGAAGTTGTCCGGATCGCCGTTGTCGCCGGTCCAGCTCATCATCATCAGGTCATGCTCGCCAGCCTTGGTACGCTTGACGAACTCGCCCCACTCGAACTGGGTGATCTCGGCCTTGATGCCGATCTTGGCCAGGTCGCCCTGGATCAATTGGGCCACCAGCGCCGGACTGCCGCCCGGGCCACTGCCGGTGCTGATGTAGTACTTGAGGGTGAAGCCATCGGCGTAGCCGGCTTCCTTGAGCAGCGCCTTGGCCTTTTCCAGGTCATGGGGCCAGGGCTTGATGTCCTTGGCGTAGCCCAGCAGCGAAGAGGGATAGGGATTGATCGCCGCCTTGGCGCCGCCTTCGCCGAACACCGTCTTCAGGTAGTTCTGCTGATCGAAGGCCATGGCGATGGCCTGGCGTACGCGCACGTCGCTCAGCGCCTTGTGCTTGGTGTTCATCGCCAAGAAGGAGGTGGTCTGGCTTTCCACCTGGGCCAGCTTGAGGCTCTTGTCCTGCTTGAGCATCGGCACGTCCTGCGGTTTCACCGTCAGGCCGATCTGGCACTCGTTGTTGCGTACCCGCTGGATGCGCACATTGGGGTCCAGGGTCACCGCCAGCACCAGGCCATCCATCTGCGGCTTCTTGCCGAAGTAGTCCGGATTGACCTTGTAGCGGGTGTTGGAGTCCTTGGCATAGCGCTGGAAGACGAAGGGACCGGTGCCGATGGGCTTCTGGTTGATGTCGTCGGTCTTCTTGCTGGCCAGCAGGCTGTCGGCGTATTCCTTGGACAGGATCGAACCGAAGGCCATCGCCAGGTCGGCGAGGAAGGGCGCCTCGGGCTGGTTGAGGGTGAAGCGCACGTGGCTGTCGTCCACCTTGTCGATGGACTTGATCAGGCTGCCCATCTCCATGGCCGCCGCATAGGGATAGCCGCTGGGGGAGAGGTTGTACCAGGGATTGTTCTTGTCGAGCATGCGCTCGAAGCTGAACACCACGTCGTCGGCGTTGAAATCACGCGTCGGCTTGAAGTAGTCGGTGGTGTGGAATTTCACCCCCTGGCGCAGGGCGAAGGTGTACTGCAGGCCATCGGGGGAGACCTCCCAGCTTTCGGCCAGGCCCGGCTCCAGCTCGGCGGTGCCCTGCTTGAATTCCACCAGGCGGTTGTACAGCGGCGTGGCCGAGGCATTGAAGGTATAGCCGGAGGTGTAGCGACCCGGATCGAAGCCTTCCGGATTGGCCTCGGTGCAGACCACCAGGGGCCGGGCCAGGGCGGCATTGGCCGTCAGGCAGAGGAGGGCGGCGAGAGACAGCGAGAATAGCGGTTTGGACACGGAAGGCTCCTCGTGAAGGCCCGCAGGGCGGGCCGGACAGAATCAGCGGTCGAGGCTTACGCCATAGAAACCGGTGACGCCAAAGGGATTGATCTTGAAGCCCTGCACTTCTTTGCGCATGGGCTGGGACACCACCGAGTGGGCCATGGGGCTCACCGGCATCTGCTGGCGAATGAGCTGCTGCGCCTGCTCGTAGAGCCGGGTGCGTTCGGCGCGATCGTTGCTGGTCTTGGCCTTCTGGATGAGGGCGTCGTAGTCCTTGTCGCACCAGCGCGCATAGTTGCTGCCGCCGATGGCGCTGCAGCCGTAGAGCACGCCCAGCCAGTTGTCCGGATCGCCGTTGTCGCCGGTCCAGCCATAGGTCAGCACATCGTGTTCGCCAGCCTTGGCGCGCTTGATGTACTCACCCCATTCGTAGCTGACGATCTTGGCCTTGATGCCGACCTTGGCCCAATCCTGCTGGATCATCTGCGCCGACTGGCGGGCGTTGGGATTGGAGGCGCGCTGCACCGTCATGGCCCAGAGCGCGATCTCGGTGCCGTCCTTGATCCCCGCCTGCTTGAGCAGCGCGCGGGCCTTGGTCGGATCATAGGGCGCGCCCTTGATATTCTTGTCGTAGGACCACTGATTCGGCGGGATCACGTTCTGCGCGACCTGACCGGCGCCCTGGAACACGGTGTAGACGATGGCCTGCTTGTTGATGGCCATGTCCAGGGCACGCCGCACCTCGGGCTTGTCCAGCGGCGGGTGCTGGACGTTGTAGGCGAGAAAGCCGACGTTGAAGCCCGGCTGCTGCAGGACCTTGAGGTTGGCATCCTGCTTCATCTCCACCAGGTCCGCCGGACGCGCATAGCCGCTGACCTGGCACTCGTTGGCCTTGAGCTTCTGCAGGCGGGTGGCGGCGTCGGGGGTGATGGCGAAGATCAGGTTGTCGAGCTTGACGTCCTCGGGCTTCCAGTAGTCCGGATTGCCCTTGAAGCGGATCACCGCATCCTTCTGGTAGCGGCTGAAGACGAAGGGGCCGGTGCCGATGGGCTGCTGGTTGAGCAGCTCCGGCTTGCCCTCCTTGAGCAACTGCGCGGCGTACTCCGCCGACTGGATGGAGGCGAAGCTCATGGCCAGGTCAGCGGCGAAGGCGGCATCGACCTTGTTCAGGGTGAAGACCACGGTGTGGTCGTCGACCTTGGCCACCTTGGCGATGTTCTGGTCCAGCCCCATGTCGGTAAAGTAGGGGAATTCCGTGGGGTAGGCCTTACGGAACGGCTGCTCCTTGTCGAGCATGCGCTGGAAGGTGAAGACCACGTCGTCGGCAGTGAAGTCGCGGGTGGGCTTGAAGTAGTCGGTAGTATGGAATTTCACGCCCTGGCGCAGGTGGAAGGTATAGGTCCTGCCATCCGCGCTCACGTCCCAGCGGGTCGCCAGGCCCGGCTCCAGGGTGGTGCCGCCACGCTGGAACTGCACCAGGCGGTTGAAGACCGTTTCCGCGGAGGCATCGAATTCGGTGCCCGAGGTGTATTGCGCCGGATCGAAACCGGCCGGGCTGGCTTCCGAGCAATAAACGAGATTGCTCGCCGCCTGGGCGAGCGGAGCACAGGCGAGCAGGCTAGCCGCCAGCAACGAGTAGGCGTAGGGAAGGCGCATGGGTCTCACTCCATCAGTCAAATGAACGGCCAGGGCCGGGAGTCTGGCTCCCAGCCCTGGCCAAGAGGCTTCACTTGCTGACGCTGACGCCGTAGAACTCGTTCAACCCGAAGGGGCTGATCTTGTAGTCCTGGACTTCCTTGCGCATCGGCATGTAGACCGTGGAATGCGCGATGGGCGTCATGGGTACCTGCTGCTTGAGCACCTGCTGGGCCTGTTCGTAGAGCTTGGTGCGCTCGCCCTGGTCGGTCACGCGCTTGGCCTTGACCACCAGGTCCTCGAACGGCTGGTAGCACCAGCGGGAGAAGTTGTTGCCACCGATGGCCTTGCAGCCGAAGAGGGTCGCCAGCCAGTTGTCCGGGTCGCCGTTGTCGCCGCTCCAGCCGATCAGCATGATGTCCTGCTCGCCGCTCTTGGAGCGCTTGATGTACTCGCCCCATTCGTAGCTGACGATCTTGGTCTTGACGCCGATCTTGGCCCAGTCCTGCTGCAGCATCTCTGCCATCAGGCGCGCATTGGGATTATAGGGACGCTGCACCGGCATGGCCCAGAGGGTAAGTTCGGTGCCTTCCTTGAAGCCGGCTTCCTTGAGCAGGGCCTTGGCCTTTTCCGGATCGTAGGGCGCGTCCTTGATGGACTTGTCGTAGGACCACTGGGTCGGCGGCATGGCGTTGACCGCCACCTGGCCGGCGCCCTGGTAGACGGCGTTGATGATGGCCTCCTTGTTGACGGCCATGTCCATCGCCTGACGCACCTTGAGCTTCGCCAGATCGCCATGTTCGACGTTGTAGGAGATGTAGCCCAGGTTGAAGCCCGGCTGCGACGGCAGCTTGAGATTCGGGTCCTTCTTCAGGCCGTCCAGGTCCGCCGGACGCGGATAGACGGTGATCTGGCACTCGCCGGCCTTGAGCTTCTGCATCCGTACCGAAGGATCGGTGTTGATGGAGAAGATCAGGTTGTCCACCTTGGGCCCATCGACCTTGTCCCAGTAGTCCGGGTTGGCCTTGTAGCGGATCACCGCATCCTTCTGGTAGCGGCTGAAGACGAAGGGACCGGTGCCGATCGGCTTCTGGTTGATCTCGGCAGCCTTGCCGGCCTTGAGCAGCTTGTCGGCGTATTCGGCCGACTGGATCGACGGGAAGGGCATCGCCAGGTTCTGCAGGAAGGCGGCGTCCACTTCGTTGAGGGTCATGCGCACCGTGTAGTCGTCGACCTTTTCCACCTTGGCGATGTTCTGGTCGAGGCCCATGTCGGTGAAGTAGGGGAATTCGGTGGGGTAGGCCTTACGGAACGGATTGTCCTTGTCCAGCATGCGCTGGAAGGTGAAGAGGACGTCATCGGCATCGAAGTCGCGGGTCGGCTTGAAGTAGTCCGTGGTGTGGAATTTCACGCCCTTGCGCAGGTGGAAGGTGTACACCTTGCCGTCTTCGCTGATGTCCCAGCTCTCCGCCAGACCCGGCTTGACCTGGGTACCGCCGCGCTCGAACTGGGTCAGCTTGTTGAAGATGGTTTCCGCCGACGCATCGAAATCGGTGCCAGTGGTGTATTGCGCCGGATCGAAACCGGCCGGGCTGCCTTCGGAGCAGAACACCAGGTTGGTTGCCTGGGCCAGGGGTGCGCCGGCCAGCAGACCGGAAGCGAAGAGGGCAGCGAGTACGTTCTTGTGCATGGAGACCTCATGTCGGGGACGGCGCAACACGATGTGGCGTTGCGAAACAGAATGCCGATGTCTTGTGGACAGATGAGCCCACATGCACAGCTTATGCCCATGTCCATAGCTCAGGCGAGCTATTGACCCTGAGCGACCCAAACAGGAAACAGATGTCGCAAAGATGTAAGACGAGGTATCACGACGGGAAGGCAGTGCGCACCAAAAGTGCGCACCGATACAGCGTTGTTACTTTTCTGCCCTAGATCAGGGCATCTGTACCTCGATGGTACCGCCCGCAGTCACTTCGACGGTGGTGGTACCGGGGGCAACGTCCGGAGTCACGGCATCGCTGGCAGCTTTCATCGCCGACATGCGCAGCATCGGCAGCGGCTGGGGTACGCCACTGGTGCCCAGGTCCAGGTTGACGATGCGATAGCCCGAGCCACCCAGGGCTTCGGTGGCCAGCTGGGCACGCGCCTTGAAGGCGGCCACGGCGTCCTTGAACAGGGCATCCTCCTGCTGCTTGCGGGTGCCATCGGCAATGGTGAATTGCAGGTTGCCCATCTTCAGGTTGCCCAGCAACTCGCCGGTCAGCTTGGACAGGGCAGCGAAGTCGGCGCTTTCCAGACGCAGTTCGCCGCGCTCGCGCCAGGCATTGATGGCGCGGCCCTGGTCTTCGTAGACCGGGTAAGTGTTGCGATTGCCCAGGGAAACGTCCACGCCGGCGACCTTGCGCGCCTGTTCCAGGGCGGCGTTGAGGGTCTTGGTGGTGTCGCTGGCCAGGGCCGCCGGATCCTGGCCCTGGCTTTCGGTGTAGAGCATGACCTGCATGCGGTCGCGCGGCACCTCACGACTGACCTCGGCCCTCAGGCTGATCTGGTTGTAGCGCGCTTCGTCGGCCTGGGCGCCGGTGGCGAGCAGGGTACTGAACAGGGCGGCGCCCAGCACGAGCGGGCGTAGGGAAGGGATCATGGTGTTCTCCTGGTTGGCAGTACGACAGCGGTGTGACCGCGGACCCGGCGGATGGTGCGTCGCTTTGCCGCGTCGGCGGCTGCGGACGGATACCCATCGCTATAATGCCAAGTCTGCTCTGACCGGCAGGTCCCTCGGGGCTGCCGTCTCGATCGTTTCTTGCGCCTGGAACCTCGCATGTTCTCCTTGCCCGTTCAATGGTTGTCCGCCAATCGCCAGAATCTCGGGCGCCTGGTCCTTATCCGCGTGCTGGTACTGGCCGCCCAGGCCGGCTCGGTGGGTATCGCCCGGCTGTCGGGCATCGTCCAGCTGCCCTGGACGGCCCTGGCCATCACTCTGGGCGTCTCGGCGGTGCTCTGCCTGTTCGCCGCCCTGCGGCTGACCCGCCCCTGGCCGGTCACCGAGCAGGAGTACGCCGCGCACCTGGGTTGCGACCTGGCCATTCACAGCGCCCTGTTGTATTTCGCCGGCGGACCCACCAACCCCTTCGCCTCCTATTACCTGGTGCCCCTGACCATCGCCGCGGCCACGCTGCCCTGGCTCTATACCCTGGTGCTGGCGGCCCTGACCCTGGCGGTCTTCTCGCTGATGCTGCTGTCCTACGAGCCGCTGCACCTGCTGGTGGCCAACGATGGCGCGGTGCTCAGCTACGGCATGTGGCTGAGCTTCGCCCTGTCCGCCGCCGTCATCACCCTGTTCGTCGCGCGCATGGCCACCGCCCTGCGCGAGCAGGAAAGCCTGCAGGCCCAGCGCCGCGAGCAGGCCATGCGCGATCAGCAACTGCTGGCCGTGGCCACCCAGGCCGCCGGCGCCGCCCACGAGTTGAGCACGCCGCTGTCCACCATGAGCGTGCTGCTCAAGGAGCTGCAGCAGGAGTACGCCGGCCAGCCGACCCTGAGCGAAGACCTGGCGCTGTTGCAGGCCCAGGTCGGGCAGTGCAAGCAGACCCTGCAGCAACTGGTACGCGCCGCCGAAGCGGACCGCCGCCAGACGGTGCAGGAGCAGACCGCCGTGGAATGGCTGGAGGCGACCATGGATCGCTGGCACCTGATGCGACCGGAAGCCACCTACAGCTTCGAGGTGGTCAGTCTGGGCACGCCGCCGCGCCTGACGCCGCCGGTCGAACTTACCCAGGCACTGCTGAATCTACTCAACAACGCCGCCGACGCCTGCCCGGAAAACCTGGCCATCCGTCTGCACTGGGACGCCCGCGAATTGTGCCTGTCGATTCGTGATCACGGTGCCGGAGTGCCCCTGGCCATCGCCGAGCAGCTCGGCAAGCCCTTCTTTACTACCAAGGGCAAGGGCTTCGGCCTAGGCCTGTTTCTCAGCCAGGCCAGCGTCACCCGCGCCGGCGGCACGGTGAAGCTCTACAATCACGAAGAAGGCGGCACCCTGACCGAATTGCGCCTGCCGCGGCACTACGCCCTGGCGTGAATGCCTGGAGAATTCTATGACTGACGACCTCAACAGCGGTTTCGACGACCAGCCCCACATCCTGCTGGTCGACGACGATCCCACCTTTACCCGGGTGATGGCCCGCGCCATGGACCGCCGCGGTCTACGCGTGTCCATCGCCGACAGCGCCGAGGAAGGCCTGCAACTGGCCAAGGAAGACCTGCCGGACTACGCCGTGCTCGACCTGAAGATGGAAGGCGACTCGGGGCTGGTGCTGCTGCCCCAGCTGCTGGAGCTGCATCCGGAGATGCGCGTGGTGATCCTCACCGGCTATTCCAGCATCGCCACCGCGGTGGAAGCCATCAAGCGCGGCGCCACCAACTACCTGTGCAAGCCGGCCGATGCCGACGACGTCCTGGCCGGCCTGCTCGCCCAGCACGCCGATCTGGATACCCTGGTGCCGGACAATCCCATGTCGGTGGACCGCCTGCAGTGGGAGCACATCCAGCGGGTGCTGTCCGAGCACGAAGGCAACATCTCGGCGACCGCACGCGCCCTGGGCATGCATCGCCGTACTCTGCAGCGCAAGTTGCAGAAGCGTCCGGTCCGCCGCTGAGAACCTATTCAAAGTCGGCTGCGCATCGGCCAATCAGCGTTGAAAAGACCTTCGGAATGCTCATTTACCACTCGTAAACCCGAGCGCGGGTCCGATCCGCTTCCTCAGGTCTTTTTGCCTTGTTTGGCTTTAGCTCGCGCAACTTTGAACAGGCTCTTTCTGCTCGCCATCGCCCACGACCTTCGTGGGCGACAAACTGTTACATTGTTTCAGTCAGAATTCGTTCAGGCTTTCCGGCATAGGCTGTGCAGGCGTCTCCTTGAGCAGTCCCTGAGAGTCCGAGCATGTCCGAATCCGCCGTACCCGTGCCCTCCGTCTACGGTGCTTCCCGTGGGCATTTCCTGGCCCGCGTCTGGGCCCTGATCACCCCCTACTGGCGCAGCGAAGAGAAAGGCAAGGCCTGGCTCCTGCTGTCCGTGGTCATCGCCCTGTCCCTCGCCGGGGTCGGCCTGTCGGTGGCCCTGAACACCTGGTACCGCTACTTCTACGATGCCCTGCAGAATCGTGATCTGGCCGCTTTCATCCGGCTGATGCTGTACTTCTGCGGACTGGCCGCCACCGCCATCCTGCTGGCCGTGTACCGCCTCTATCTGACCCAGGCGCTGACCATCAACTGGCGGCGCTGGCTGACCGAAAAGCACTTTGGCCTCTGGCTGTCGGATCGCAACTACTACCAGCTGGAACGCGAAGGCGGCGCCGACAACCCCGACCAGCGCCTCACCGAAGACATCCGCGACTTCGCCGACACCACCCTGAGCCTTGGGCTGGGCTTCATCCGTACGGTGGTCAGCCTGGTGTCCTTCAGCGTCATCCTGTTCGGCATCTCCGGCGACATCACCCTGTTCGGCATCACCATCCCGGCCTATATGTTCTGGGCCGCGCTGATCTACGCCACCATCGGCACCTGGCTGACCCATCTGATCGGCCGGCGACTGATCGGCCTCTACAACCAGCAGCAACGCTATGAAGCCGACCTGCGCTTCGGCCTGATCCGCGTCCGCGAAAGGGCCGAGAGCGTGGCGCTGTTCCGCGGCGAAGCCAACGAGCACCGGCGCCTGCTGGATCGCTTCGGCTACGTCTGGGGCAACTACCACCTGGTGATGAACTACACCAAGCGGCTGACCTTCTTCACCGCCGGCTACAGCCAGATCGCCATCATCGCCGGCTTCGTGCTGGCCGCGCCGCGCTATTTCTCCGGCAAGATCCAGCTGGGCGACCTGATGCAGATCAACTCGGCCTTCGGCAATGTCCAGGAGAGTCTCAGCTGGTTCGTCGACGCCTATGTCAGCCTGGCCGGCTGGCGCGCCGTCTCCGACCGTCTGCTGACCTTTCGCGAGACCATGGCCGAATTCAGCCAGGAGGCCGACATCCTGGTGCCCCATGCCAGTGACAGCGACCTGATCCTGGAAGGGCTTTCCCTGGGCGCCGCCGGCCGGTTGCTGCTGCATCCCACCGATCTGCGCATCGCCCGTGGCGAACACCTGCTGATCGAAGGTGCCTCGGGCAGTGGCAAGAGCACCCTGTTGCGGGCCCTCGCCGGACTCTGGCGGCAAGGGCAGGGCGGTATCGCCGTACCGCCGGGGCGCCAGCTGTTCCTGCCGCAGCAACCCTATCTGCCCATTGGCACCCTGCGCGAAGCCCTGGCCTATCCGCAACCCGTGGCGGCCTACAGTGACGAGCGCCTGACCGAAGTCCTGCGGCACTGTCGCCTGGATCACCTGGTGGAGCACCTCGACGAAAGCCGTCATTGGGAACGTACCCTGTCGCCGGGCGAGCAGCAGCGCGTCGCCCTGGCCCGGGCGCTGCTCTATGCACCCGACTGGCTGTTTCTCGACGAAGCCAGCTCGGCGCTGAGCGAAGCGGACGAGCGCGCGCTCTATGAGCGCCTGCTGGCGGAGAACCCCGGCCTGACCCTGGTCAGCGTCGGCCATCGTCCGAGTCTGCGCGCCTACCACCGTCGCCACCTGCTGCTGGAGGGGCAAGAGTTGCGTCCTAGAGCGGTCGGCGAGGCATCCTGATATGGACTAAGCGGTCTAAATCGGGCGTTTGGGAGGAGGGGGGTGCTATGATTCCAGAGTCCCTTCAATCGGTACGAGAATCCATGTCAGCACCCACCGTATCCCGCCCCCGAAAAAGACCCCGTAGCCTGGCAGAAGAGGTCGTCGGGGTGCTGATTCAGCAGATCGGCGACGGCCAATTCCAGCCCGGCGACAAGCTTCCCACCGAGTCGGCCATCATGCAGGCCCAGGGCGTGAGCCGCACCGTGGTGCGCGAGGCCATTTCCCGACTGCAGGCCGGTGGCTATGTGGAGACTCGCCACGGCATCGGCACCTTCGTGCTGGAGCGGCGCCCCGAGTCGCCGCTGCCGATCGATCCGGCCACCATCACCACCCTCAAGGACGTGCTGGCGATGCTCGAGTTGCGCATCAGCCTGGAAGTCGAGGCCGCCGGCCTGGCCGCCCAGCGCCGCTCGGCCGAGCAACTGCAGGCCATGTGGGCGTTGCTGGAAGCCATGCGTACCGGCGTCGAGCAGCCCGATCGTGCGGTGAGCGCCGACCTGGAGCTGCATCTGCTGATCGCCAGCTCGACCGGCAATCGCTATTTCAGCGACATCATGAGCTACCTGGGCACGGTGCTGATTCCCCGGACCCGCCTCAATTCCGCCTATCTCGCCCACGATGACCAGCAGCTCTACCAGCGTCGTCTGGATGCCGAGCACGAAGCCATCCTCCAGGCCATCGAAGACGGCAACCTGGAAGCGGCTCGCGCAGCCATGCGTCTGCACCTGAGCAACAGCCGCGAGCGCCTGAGACGCGCTCACGAAGAAATGGAGCGCCAGGCGGAAGAGGTCTGAAACGGGGCTGGAGCGTCTTGAGGAGCATTTTTCTGGTTGGGGCTTGCCCCTTCCATAAAAGAGGTTGTACGATGACTTACAACAGGTAGCGGACCTGCCGCACCTCAGTCCAACCTATGCCGAGGCACTCAAGATGACTCCACAAGAACTCAAACACGTCCTCTCTTCCGGTCTGCTGTCCTTCCCGCTGACCGACTTCGATGCCAACGGCGACTTCCGCCCCGATACCTATGCCAAGCGCCTGGAGTGGCTAGCTCCCTATGGCGCGACCGCGCTGTTCGCCGCCGGCGGCACCGGTGAATTCTTCTCGCTGGAAGCCAGCGAATACAGCGGCGTCATCAAGACCGCGGTGGACACCTGCCAGGGCAGCGTGCCGATCCTCGCCGGTGTCGGTGGCTCCACCCGCCAGGCCATCGCCTATGCCCAGGAAGCCGAACGGCTGGGCGCCAAGGGCCTGCTGCTGCTGCCGCACTACCTGACCGAAGCCAGCCAGGACGGCGTGGCCGCCCATGTCGAAGCCGTCTGCAAGTCGGTCAAGATCGGCGTGGTGGTCTACAACCGCAACGTCTGCCGCCTGCAGCCCCATCACCTGGAGCAACTGGCCGAGCGCTGCCCGAATCTGATCGGCTACAAGGACGGCCTGGGCGACATCGAACTGATGGTCGCCATTCGCCGTCGCCTGGGCGATCGCTTCAGCTACCTGGGCGGCCTGCCCACCGCCGAAGTCTATGCCGCCGCCTACAAGGCGCTGGGCGTGCCGGTCTATTCCTCGGCCGTGTTCAACTTCGTGCCCAAGACCGCCGTGCAATTCTACGAGGCCATCGCCCGTGACGATCACGAGGCGGTCGGCAAGCTGATCGACGACTTCTTCCTGCCATATCTGGAAATCCGCAACCGTTGCGCCGGCTATGCCGTCAGCATCGTCAAGGCGGGCGCCAAGATCGCCGGCTACGACGCCGGTCCCGTGCGGACTCCGCTGACCGATCTCAAGCGGGACGAATACGAGCAGCTGGCCGCGCTGATGGACAAGCTCGGTCCGCAGTAAGGTCTGCTACCCGGGAGGTGCTCCGGCATCTCTCCTCCCGTTGCACAACCCGCGGCCAGTCGCTTGGTCGCGGGCTTTTTTTTGCCCGCTCGCCGGGGTTGGCAGACCTTCGGCAGCACGCGGCGAAAGGCGATCGGCTTAAGCTATCGCTAAGGACCGGGTGCGAGTCTGAGCAGACCAGCGCGCCTGAGCGTGAAGCCGGGCAGGGTGGCGCTCCAGCCCTTTCCTGAGCAACGCTTCGCTTGGAGGTCCCCGCCATGAGCGCCGCCCTGCTGTATCTCGCCCTGGCTGCAGCCCCCGGACACACGACCTGCCTGGCGGCAAGACCGCCCTCGGCCGCGGCGCTGGCGCAGGCGGTCAGTCATCCTCCCGCGGCCGAGCCCCAGGCGCTGCCGGTCCTCCATACCGCAGGCACCCTGCCGCATACCGGCATCCACGACCAGTCCGCCGCGGCGGTACGGGATTTCGGCTACATGCTCGATCTGGCGCTGGCCTGGCGGGACAGTCGCGATGCCGCGGCCCTGGCGCGCCTGGCCAGCTATCTCGATGCCTGGCTGCCAGGGTATCGGCCCAGCTTCCAGCCCATCGACGAGACCAATCTGAGCAATCTCATCGTCGCCTATCAGCTGACCGCGGCGGATCTGCCCGCCGCGACGGCTCGGCGTTCCCGCGCCTTCATCACGACCCTGGCCGAGGGTTATCTGCAGCAGATGGCGGCGCATCGGGGGGACGCCCACGGAGTCTGGAGCAACAACTGGCAGAGTCACAGGATCAAGCTGGCGACCCTGGCTGCCGGCGCGCTGGACGATCCGGCGCTGTTCGCCCGGGCGCGGGCGGCCTTCGTGGCGCAGCTGTCGGTCAATCTCAAGCCCGATGGCGAGGTGCTGGACTTCGGCGAGCGCGATGCCCTGCACTATGTCGTCTACGACCTCGAGCCCCTGGTGCTGGCGGCGGCGGTGGCCCAGGGGCGCGGCGAGGACTGGTTGCACCTGCCAGGCGCTGAAGGCCAGACCCTGGCCAGGGCGCTCGACTGGCTGCTGCCCTATGCGAAAGGCCAGCGCAGCCATGAGGAATTCCGCAATACGACGGTACGCTTCGATGTGCAGCGTGCCCAGGCCGGGCTGCCCGGCTATGCAGGCACCTGGCAGCCCCGGGGCGCCAGAAACCTGTACTGGTCGGCCAGTCTGCTCGATCCGCGCTATGCGTCCATCGCCCACCAGCTCGCTGCGGCACCGCCGCGGATGCTGTGGGCCTATGCCCCGGCCTGTCAGGGCTAGCGCCCCTATCAGTCCAGGCTGCGGATGCTGACCCGGGAGGTGCCGTCGGCCACCATGTCGAGCCGATCGGCCGCGCTGCGCGACAGGTCGATCAGGCGTCGACGAACCGTCGGGCCGCGATCGTTGATGCGCACCACCACGCTGCGGCCGTTGGCCAGATTGGTGACCTGGACGCGGGTGCCGAAGGGCAGGGTGCGGTGGGCGGCGGTCAGGGCGCCAGGGTCGTATTTTTCACCGCTGGCGGTACGGCGACCGGCGTGCCACTTGGAGTAGAAGGACGCCATGCCGGTGTCCTGATAGTCATGGGCAGCGGTAGGGGACAGCGTGGGCGGGAAGCTTTCCTGACTGGCGCAACCGGCGAACAGCAGGACCAGCGACAGCAGTCCGGCACGGTGGATCCTATGCATCTCGATGCCTCCTGGCAAAACGACCGGCAGCAGCTTAAGGGCTCGCACCGAGGCTGTCAGCCCCGGTCCGTAACCCCGTACGACTGCCGTCAGCCTTCCAGTCTCTGCTTGAGCAGCTGGTTGACCTGGCCGGGGTTGGCCTTGCCCTTGGAGGCCTTCATCGCCTGGCCGACAAAGAAGCCGAACATCTTGCCGCGCTTGGCTTCGTCGCTGGCGCGGTATTGCTCTACCTGGGCGGCATTGGCCGCCAGGACCTCGTCCAGCATCGCCTCGATGGCACCGCTGTCGGTGACCTGCTTGAGACCCTTGGCTTCGATGATGGCATCGGCGCTCGCGCCTTCGCCGGCGGCCAGCGCCTCGAACACCATCTTGGCGATCTTGCCGGAGATGGTGTCGTCCTTGATGCGCAGGATCAGGCCGCCCAGCTGGGCCGCGCTCACCGGTGCCTGGGCGATGTCCAGGTCCTGCTTGTTGAGCAGGCTCGACAATTCGCCCATCACCCAGTTGGCCGCCAGCTTGGCGTCGCCGCTCACCTGCTGGACTTCCTCGAAGTAGTCGGCCAGTTCGCGGCTGGCGGACAGCACGCTGGCGTCATAGACCGACAGCCCGTACTCGCTCTGGAAGCGATCGCGCTTCTCGGTCGGCAGCTCGGGCAACTGACTGCGCACCTCGGCCAGGAAGGCCGGCTCGATCACCACCGGCAAGAGGTCGGGGCAGGGGAAGTAGCGGTAGTCGTTGGCTTCTTCCTTGCTCCGCATGGAGCGGGTCTCGTCCTTGTTGGGATCGTACAGGCGGGTTTCCTGCACCACCTTGCCACCGTCCTCGATGAGTTCTATCTGGCGCTGAACCTCGTGGTTGATGGCCTTCTCGATGAAGCGGAAGGAGTTGACGTTCTTGATCTCGGCGCGGGTGCCGAAGGCCTCCTGGCCCTTGGGGCGTACCGAGACGTTGCAGTCGCAACGCAGCGAACCCTCGGCCATGTTGCCGTCGCAGATGCCCAGGTAGCGCACCAGGGCATGGATGGCCTTGACGTAGGCCACGGCTTCCTTGGCGCTGCGGATGTCCGGCTCGGAGACGATCTCCAGCAGCGGCGTGCCGGCGCGGTTCAGGTCGATGCCGCTCATGCCGTGGAAGTCTTCGTGCAGGCTCTTGCCGGCGTCTTCTTCCAAGTGCGCGCGGGTGATGCCGATGCGCTTGACGGTGCCGTCTTCCAGGGTGATGTCCAGGTGCCCCTTGCCGACGATGGGATGATCCATCTGGCTGGTCTGGTAGCCCTTGGGCAGGTCCGGGTAGAAGTAGTTCTTGCGCGCGAAGACGTTGCGCTCGGCGATCTCGGCATCGATGGCCAGGCCGAACTTGCAGGCCATGCGCACGGCCTCGGCGTTGAGCACCGGCAGGGTGCCGGGCATGCCGAGGTCGACCAGGCTGGCGTGGGCGTTGGGCTCGGCGCCGAAGCTGGTGGCGCTGCCGGAGAAAATCTTCGATTGAGTGCTGAGCTGAGCGTGGATCTCAAGCCCGATCACGGTTTCCCATTGCATGTCTCTATCCTTCCTCAGAAGCCGCTCGGCGCCTGGCGATGCCAGTCGCTGACCTGCTGGTACTGGTGGGCGACGTTGAGCAGACGGCCTTCCTGGAAATAGTTGCCGAGCAGTTGCACGCCCACCGGCAGGCCGTCGACGAAGCCGGCCGGCATCGACAGGCCGGGAATGCCGGCGAGGTTGGCGGCGATGGTGTAGAGGTCTTCGAGATAGGCGGAGACCGGGTCGTTGCTCTTCTCGCCGAGTTTCCAGGCCAGGTTCGGCGTGGTCGGGCCGAGGATGACGTCGACCTCGGCGAAGGCCGCGACGAAGTCGTTCTTGATCAGCCGGCGGATGCGCTGGGCCTTGAGGTAGTAGGCGTCGTAATAACCGGCCGACAGGGCATAGGTACCGACCATGATGCGGCGCTTCACCTCGGCGCCGAAGCCTTCGCCACGGGATCTCTTGTAGAGATCTTCCAGATTGACCGGATTCTCGCAGCGATAGCCGAAGCGCACGCCGTCGAAGCGTGACAGGTTGGAGCTGGCTTCGGCCGGGGCGATGACGTAGTAGGCCGGAATCGCGTGCTGCAGGGTGGGCAGCGAGATGTCCTTGACGGTGGCGCCGAGCTTCTTGAGCGCCTCGACCACGGCCAGCACCTTCTCGCCGATGCGGGCGTCCAGGCCGGCACCGAAGTATTCCCGCGGCAGACCGATGCGCAGGCCGCTCAGCGGCTGCTGCAGGGCCGCCTGGTAGTCGTCCACCGGCTGGTCGACGCTGGTGGAGTCCTTGGGGTCGAAACCGGCCATGGCCTGCAGCAGCAGGGCGCAATCCTCGGCAGTGCGCGCCAGCGGGCCGCCCTGATCGAGGCTGGAGGCGTAGGCGATCATGCCCCAGCGCGAGACGCGGCCGTAGGTGGGCTTGATGCCGGTGAGGTTGGTCAGGGCCGCCGGCTGGCGAATCGAGCCGCCGGTGTCGGTGCCGGTGGCGGCCGGCAGCAGGCGCGCGGCCACGGCCGCGGCGGAGCCACCGGAAGAGCCGCCCGGTACCCGGGTGACGTCCCAGGGATTCTTCACCGGACCGTAGTGGCTGGATTCGTTGGCCGAACCCATGGCGAATTCGTCCATGTTCAGCTTGCCGAGGGAGACGGCGCCAGCCGCGGCCAGTCGCTCCACCACGGTGGCGTCATAGGGCGCCTTGAAGCCGGTGAGGATCTTCGAGCCGCAGCTGGTCAGCACCCCCTGGGTGCAGAACAGATCCTTGTGGGCGAGAGGCGCACCGAGCAGGGCGCCGTTTTCGCCGGCGGCGCGCCGCGCGTCGGCAGCCCGCGCCTGGGCCAGCGCCTGGTCGGTGGTCACGGTGATGAAGCTGTTGAGCCGCGGGTCGAGCTGCTCGATCCGCTGCAGCAGGCTGCGGGTCAGCTCCTCGGCGGAAAAATCCTTGGCGGCCAGGGCGGCAGCGATTTCGGTCAGGGTCAGCTGATGCATGTCGTGTCTCACTCGATCACCTTGGGAACCAGGTACAGGCCGGCTTCCACGGCCGGGGCGATGGCCTGGTAGGCCTCGCGCCGGTCGTCTTCGGTAGCCTGGTCGGGTCGCAGGCGCTGGGTGGCTTCCAGCGGGTGGGCGAGGGGGGTGATACCCGTGGTATCCACGGCCTGCATCTGGTCGACGAGGCCGAGGATGTCGTTGAGGGTGGCGGTGGTAGCGGCGAGATCCGCTTCATCGAGACCCAGGCGGGCCAGGTGAGCGATCTTTTCGACGTCGGTGCGTTCGAGCGCCATCGGCTTCTCCAAGCAGGAAGGCGGCGTGACCCGGTTGGCGGCCGCGTATGCTGGAGACGGGCTGGGCGGGTCGGGCGCCGCGTTGAACAGGGGCTTAACGGCCCGGAAAAGCTCTCAATCTAGCATATCGGCGCCTTGCCCTAAATCCCTGCGATTGTTAGAGTCTGCCGCACTTTTTTACCCGCACGTTTGTCCTGTCGCGTGCCTGCTTGTCACCGCCTAGGGTCACCTCATGTTCAAGAAATTGCGTGGCATGTTCTCCAGCGATCTGTCGATCGACCTGGGAACCGCCAACACCCTGATTTATGTCCGCGAGCGTGGCATCGTGCTCAACGAGCCGTCGGTCGTCGCCATCCGTACCCATGGCAACCAGAAGAGCGTCGTCGCCGTCGGTACCGACGCCAAGCGCATGCTCGGTCGGACGCCGGGCAACATTGCCGCCATCCGCCCGATGAAGGACGGCGTCATCGCCGACTTCAGCGTCTGCGAAAAGATGTTGCAATACTTCATCAACAAGGTGCACGAGAACAGCTTCCTGCAGCCCAGTCCGCGGGTGCTGATCTGCGTGCCCTGCAAGTCGACCCAGGTCGAGCGCCGCGCCATTCGCGAATCCGCGCTGGGCGCCGGTGCCCGTGAGGTATTCCTGATCGAGGAGCCGATGGCCGCGGCCATTGGCGCTGGTCTGCCGGTCGAGGAAGCCCATGGCTCCATGGTCGTCGACATCGGCGGTGGCACCACCGAGATCGCCCTGATCTCGCTGAACGGCGTGGTCTATGCCGAATCCGTCCGCGTCGGCGGCGATCGCTTCGACGAAGCCATCGTCACCTACGTGCGTCGCAACTACGGCAGCCTGATCGGCGAATCCACCGCCGAGCGCATCAAGCAGGAAATCGGTACCGCCTACCCGGGCGGCGAGGTCCGCGAGATCGACGTCCGTGGCCGCAACCTGGCCGAGGGCGTACCGCGCAGCTTCACCCTCAATTCCACCGAGGTGCTCGAAGCCATGCAGGAATCCCTGGCGACCATCGTCCAGGCGGTCAAGAGCTGCCTGGAGCAGTCGCCGCCGGAGCTGGCCTCCGACATCGCCGAGCGTGGCTTGGTGCTGACCGGTGGTGGCGCCCTGCTGCGCGACCTGGACAAGCTGCTGTCGCTGGAAACCGGCCTGCCGGTGATCGTCGCCGAAGACCCGCTGACCTGCGTGGCCCGTGGCGGCGGCAAGGCGCTGGACATGATGGATCGCCACGCCATGGACCTGCTGTCCACCGAATAAGGCAGTTCCAGGCTACAGGCCCCGCTCCGGCCGCCCCTGGCGGCCGGAGCGCCGGGCGCGTTCTGCGAGGAACTCACCATCAAGCCGATTTTCAGCAAAAGCCCGGCGCTGGGCATTCGTCTGCTGATCCTGGCCGCCCTTTCGGTGGGTGTCATGGTCACCGACGCGCGCTTCGACTACCTGAAACCGGTACGCAGCGAACTGGCGCTGGTCCTCTCGCCCCTCTATGAGGTGGCGGGCTTTCCCCTGCGTGCCTGGGAAGGCGTCAGCGACCAGTTTTCCAGCCGCACCGAACTGATGGCGGAAAACGAGCGGCTCAAGGCCGAGCAACTGCTGCTGCAGCGCCGCCTGCAGAAACTCGCCGCCCTCACCGAGCAGAACGTGCGCCTGCGCGAGCTGCTCAATTCCGCCGCTCTGGTGGACGACAAGGTACTGGTCGGCGAACTGATCGGCGTCGACCCCAATCCCTATACCCATCGCATCATCATCGACAAGGGCGCGAAGGACGGCGTCTTCGTCGGCCAGCCGGTGCTCGACGCCAGCGGCCTGATGGGCCAGGTGGTGGAGGTGATGCCCTATTCGGCGCGGGTGCTGCTGCTCACCGACGTGACCCACAGCATTCCGGTGCAGGTCAATCGCAACGGCCTGCGCGCCATCGCCGTCGGCACCGGCAATCCCGAGCGGCTGGAACTGCGCTATGTGGCCGACACCGCCGACATCAAGGAAGGCGACCTGCTGGTGAGTTCCGGCCTGGGCCAGCGCTTCCCGGCGGGCTATCCGGTGGCCACCGTCTCCAAGGTGATCCACGACTCGGGGCAACCCTTCGCCGTGGTGCGCGCCATTCCCACCGCCAAGCTCAATCGCAGTCGTTACATGCTGCTGGTGTTCAGCGATACCCGCACACCCGAGCAGCGCGCCAACGACGCCGCCGAGGCCCAGGAGGCCGCCGATCGCCACGCGGCCCAGCGCCCGGCCGCGCCGGCGAATCCGCCGCCGGCCGGCGCCTCGGCTGCGCAGCCGGCGGCCGCCAATGTCACGCCGGCGCCCGGCACCGGCACCGGTAGTCGCAGCGCGACGCCGGCCAAGCCGCCCGCGGGCCAGGGCAGCAGCTCGGCCCATCCCGCCACGCCGACCAAGCCACCCGCGAACGCGAGCGGCAGCGCGGCGCATCCGGTGACACCGGCCAAGCCGCCGGCGCAGGGCGCGACCGCCACGCCGAGCCATCCGGCCGCTAACGCCGCTCAACCGCAGCGCCGGGTCCAGCAACCGGCGCCGGAACTGCCGGACGAGGGTGATCGTTGATGGCGCTGCGCATCGGCCACAACGGGTGGGTGATCTGGCTCACCCTGTTGGTCGGGTTGCTGCTGTCCGTCGTGCCCATGCCCGAGTTCATGGAGATCGGCCGGCCGCTGTGGCTGGCGATGCTGCTTACCTTCTGGACCCTGACCCTGCCGCACCGCGTCGGCCTGTTCACCGCCTGGACGATGGGCATCGCCGAAGATGTCCTCTACGGCAACCTGCTGGGCCAGACCGCCCTGGTGCTGAGCCTGGTGGTCTTTCTGGTGCGCTCCCTGGCGCAGCGGCTGCGGGCCTTTCCCATCTGGCAGCAGAGCTTCGTGCTGCTGGTGGTCTACGGCATCGCCCAGTTGCTGGCGCTGTGGCTCAACGCCCTGGCTGGCAGCCGGCCACCGACCCTGGTGTTTCTCACCCCCTCGCTGGTCAGTGCGCTGCTCTGGCCGTGGATCTACCTGCTGCTCCGCGGGCTGCGCCTCAGATTCGGCGTCAACTAAGCTGGTTTCACCTGCAACAGGCTGGCATTCTCCCGTCATCCCCCCGCCGTCTGGTTGTTGTCGATGTCCCAGCTCTACCTCGCCTCCGCTTCGCCCCGCCGCGCCGAACTGCTCGAACAGATCGGCGTGGCCTTCCAGAAGGTCGTCGCAACGGTGGACGAAACCCCGCATCCGGGGGAGGCGGCGGACGCCTATGTCGAACGCCTGGCGCGGGCCAAGGCAGCCATGGGCCGACAGGTGCTGGGCGGTGCCTCCGCCGGCTGCGTGCTGGGCGCCGATACCTGTGTGGTGCTCGATGACCAGCTGCTCGGCAAACCCCGGGATCGCGCCGACGCCCTGGCCATGCTCGCCGCCCTCAGCGGACGCCGGCACCGGGTGGTGACCGGCGTCGCCGTCGCCGATGGCGAGCGCTGCCTGAGTCGCGTGGTGTCCGCCGAGGTGGAATTCCGCCCCCTGGCGCCCGGCGAGGCCGAACGCTACTGGGACACCGGCGAGCCGGCCGACAAGGCCGGCAGCTACGCCATCCAGGGCGCCGGCGCGGTCTTCGTGCGCGGCCTGACGGGTAGTTACAGCGCCGTGGTAGGGCTGCCGCTGTGCGAGACCGCGGAACTGCTGAGCGCTTTCGCCATCCCTTGTTGGCGGTCTGTCTGACGGCCGAATATCCCGTGCTGAGGCGCCTGGCGCCACGGTCCCCTTTCTGCCCTTCCACGTTGTCCAAGAGTCCTCCATGAGCGAAGAGATCCTCATCAACATCACTCCCATGGAGTCCCGTGTCGCCGTCGTGGAAAACGGTGTGCTGCAGGAGGTGCACGTCGAGCGCACCCTGAGACGCGGCATCGTCGGCAACATCTATCGCGGGCGGGTGGTGCGGGTGCTGCCGGGCATGCAGGCGGCCTTCATCGACATCGGCCTGGCGCGGGCGGCCTTCATCCATGCCGCCGAGATATCCCAACGCGAGGGTGCGGCGGTGGAAAGCATCAACGCCCTGGTACGCGAGGGCCAGACGCTGGTGGTGCAGGTCACCAAGGACCCCATAGGCACCAAGGGCGCCCGCCTCACCACCCACCTGTCGATTCCCTCACGCTACCTGGTCTACATGCCGCGTACCTCCCACGTCGGCATCTCGCTGAAGATCGAGGACGAAGCCGAGCGCGAGCGGCTCAAGGCGATCATGGCGCGCTGCGTGGAGAGCGAGGGCATCGAGCACGAGGGCGGCTTCATCCTGCGCACCGCCGCCGAGGCGGCGCGCGAAGAAGACATCCTCGCCGACATCCGCTACCTGCGACGGCTCTGGCAGCAGATTTCCGGCAACCTCCAGGGACCGGTGCCGGTGCCCATCTACGAAGACCTGACCCTGGCCCTGCGCGCCCTGCGCGATCTGGTCGGGCCGCGCACGGAAAAGATCCGCGTCGACAGTCGCGAGAATTTCCAGCGCATCGGCCAGTTCGTCGAGGAGCTGATGCCCGAGGTGGCGACGCGGCTGGAGCACTATCCGGGCGAGCGGCCGATCTTCGACCTCTATGGCGTGGAAGACGAGATCCAGAAGGCCCTGGAGCGCAAGGTGCTGCTCAAGTCCGGTGGCTATCTGGTGATCGACCCCACCGAGGCCATGACCACCATCGACGTCAACACCGGCGCCTTCGTCGGCCATCGCAATCTGGAAGAGACCATCTTCAAGACCAACCTGGAGGCGGCCACCGCCATCGCCCGCCAGCTGCGGCTGCGCAATCTCGGCGGCATCATCATCATCGACTTCATCGACATGGAAGACGAAGAGCACCAGCGCCAGGTGATCCGTACCCTGGAAAAGCAGCTCGAACGCGACCATGCCAAGACCAACATCATCGGCATCACCGAACTGGGCCTCTTGCAGATGACCCGCAAGCGCACCCGCGAGAGCCTGTCCCAGGTGCTCTGCGAGCCCTGCGCCAACTGCCAGGGGCGCGGCATCCTGCGCACCGCCGAGACCATCTGCTACGAGATCTTCCGCGAGATCCTGCGCGAGGCGCGGGCCTACCAGGCCAATTCCTACCTGGTGCTGGCCAACCAGAAGGTGGTGGATCGGCTGCTGGACGAGGAATCGGGCAACGTCGCCGATCTCGAGGCCTTCATCGGCCGCACCGTCAAATTCCAGGTCGAGACCATGTATTCCCAGGAGCAGTACGATGTCGTGCTGCTCTAGGTCCGGGTCTTGATGTCCCTGCTCAAACGCGGCGCGCTGGGTCTGGCGCTGCTGGTGCTCGTCCTGTTGACGCTCTACCTCGGCCTGGGGCGGTTGCTCATGCCCTGGGTCGGCGAATACCGCAACGAAGTCGAGTCGCGCGCTGCGGCGGCGCTCGGCGAGCCGGTGCGCCTGGGCCGACTCGAAGGACGCTGGGCCCGCTGGAATCCGGTGCTGATCCTGCGCGATCTGTCCCTGGGACGCGGCGAGGGCATGGTGCAGCTGGATCATCTCCAGGTGGTGCCGGATGTCTTCGGCAGCCTCTGGCATCGCCAACTGCGACTCAAGTCCGTACAGGTCGATGGCGTCCATCTGGTCCTGCAGGAAGACGCCCAGGGGCACTGGCAATTGCGCGGCCTGCCGCCGCGAGCGCCGGATGCCAAGCCCTTCGATCCGGGTCCGCTGCTCGATGGCCTGGCACGTCTGGGGCATGCCAGTCTGCTGGACAGCCAGCTCAGCCTGATTCCCCAGCGGGGTTCGCCGGTGACCCTGAGGTACGCCGAGGCCAGTCTGTCCCGGCAGCTCAGTGGCGC
This sequence comes from Pseudomonas flavocrustae, assembly GCF_029872515.1. Classification (NCBI taxonomy): domain Bacteria; kingdom Pseudomonadati; phylum Pseudomonadota; class Gammaproteobacteria; order Pseudomonadales; family Pseudomonadaceae; genus Pseudomonas; species Pseudomonas flavocrustae. The sequence goes on from NZ_JAPDIQ010000009.1 coordinate 161,342, forward strand.
CCTGGAACTGGCGACCCGTTTCCGGCTGCCCGACGGTGGCACGGTAGCGGCGCACTTCACCGCCATGCCGCGTCCCGAAGACTGGCGTGCCAGCACCGTCGAAGGCTATCTCAGCCTGCCCGCCAGCGACTGGTCCCGCTGGGTGCCGGCGGCCCTGACCCGGCAGTGGCAACTGCGGCGTGCCCAGGCGGCAGGCGAGCTCTGGTTCGCCTGGGCCGAAGGTCGACTGGAGCGCTCCCACCTGCGGCTGAAAGCGGATGAATTGACACTCGCCTACGCCGATCATCCGCCGGTGCGCCTGCAGGCCCTGACCCTGGACGCCGACCAGCAGGCCGGCGACGCCAGCCAGTACCGTGGTGCCCTGGCGTTCAAGGCCCAGCTCGACGGCAAGCCGCTGGAGGCCCGCTATGGCCTTGGCTATGACAGCACCGCCCAGCACCTGCAGGTGCGCGGCGACCAGCTGGATCTCAGGCAGGCCGCCAGGCTGGCGCGGGACCTGGCGCCCCTGCCGGCACCGGTTGCCCAGGCGCTCCTGGCCCTGGCGCCCCATGGCCAGCTGCGCAACCTCAATGCCGACTTCTATCCGCAGAAGCCGCTGCGCGAGCGCCTTTCCTATGCAGCCAACCTGGATCGCGTGGGCTTTGCCGCCTATCACGGTGCCCCGGCCGCCGAGGGCGTCACCGGCAGCCTGAGCGGTAGCCTGGGCGGTGGCGAATTGCGTCTGGATACCACCGACTTCATGCTGCACCTGAGCGATCTCTTTCCCGAACCCTGGCGCTATCGCACCGCCAGGGCGCGGCTGACCTGGAGTCTCGACGACCAGCGCTTCACCCTGGGCAGTGCCCTGATGCAGGTCACCGGCCCGGAAGGCGCTGCCAGTGGCGACATGCATATCCAGCTCGGCCTGCATCCCGAGGTGGACAGCTACATGGACCTGCGCGTCGGCCTCAAGGATGGCGACGCCAGCTACACCCGCAAGTACCTGCCGACCAAACTGCCGGCCACGGATTTCAGCCCGGAGCTGGCCCAGTGGCTGAGCACCGCCATCGTCGGCGGTCGCATCGACGAGGGTATCTACCAGTACCAGGGATCGCTGCGCCACGGCTCGCCGGCGCACTCGCGCACCATGAGTCTGTTCTTCCGGGTGCACGACGCCCAGTTGGCCTATCAGCCTGGCTGGCCCGCCCTGCGCGAGGCGCGCGGCGATGTCTTCATCGAAAGCGATGGGGTCAAGGTGCAGGTCCCCGAAGGACGCATCCTCGACACCCGGGTCAGGGACGTCGAGGCGCGCATCCCGCTGCTGCACGATGGCAGCGCGCCGCACCTGCGGCTCAGCGCGCGACTCGACAGCAGTGTGCGCGATGGACTGAAGATCCTCCAGGAAACGCCGCTGCCGACCGCCAAGGTCTTTGCCGGCTGGAAGGGCGAGGGCGCGCTCGCCAACAGCAGCCTGAACCTGGACATCCCCCTGGCCAAGGGGCAGCCACCGGTGGTGGTGGTCGAGCTGACGCCGGACAAGGCGCGCCTGGAACTGGCCGATCCCCCGCTGACCCTCACCGAGCTGCGCGGCACCTTCCGCTACGACACCCGCAGCGGCCTCAGTGCCCCCGACATCCAGGCGCGGGTCTTCGACCAGCCCATTCGCGGTCAGGCGCTGGCCGAGGGCAAACCCGACGATCCGCGCACCCGGCTGGTGGTGGACGGCCGGGTCGACGTCGACCAGCTGGCGCGCTGGCTGGGCAGCGAAGGACGACCCATCCCGGCGCGCGGCCTGCTCGGCTATCGCCTCGGCCTGACCCTGGCCGAGCACGGCGAACTGGCGGTCACCTCGGATCTGCGCGGGGTGGCCATCGATCTGCCGGCGCCCTTCGGCAAGAATGCCGACGAGGCACGTGACGGCTTCTTCAGCCTGGCGCTCAACGACGGCGAGCGGCGGGTGGAGGCGACCTACAAGGGCCTCGCCGATGCCGTGCTGCTGCTCGATCCCAAGGCCATCGCCAAGGGCCGCGGCGAGATCGTGCTGGGCGGCGGCACCGCCAATCTGCCCACCGCCGCCGGCTACGACCTGCGCGGGCAACTGGCGGAATTCGACCTGGCCGCCTGGCAGGACATCTACCAGCGCTATGGCAAGGCGGGGAGCGGCGGCAGTGCAGGGCAGGGCGGTGGCAACACCCTGGACGTCTCCAGCCTCGGGCGGGGCGATCTCAGCTTCGGGCGCTTCCTGGCCTTCGGGCAACAGATCGACAACCTGCGCCTCACCTATGAACCCCAGGGCAGCGCCTGGCAACTCGGCCTGGCCAGCCAGACCATCGCCGGCCAGGTGCGCATCCCGCGCCAGACCGGCCAGCCGATCGACATCAACCTGCAGCACCTGCGCATCCCCCAGACGCCGGCGGACCCCTCGGTGGAAAGCGAGGCGCCGCGCCCCGATCCGCTGGCCGACGTCGATCCGCGCAGCCTGCCGGCGCTGAATCTGGTCATCGATCGCCTGGAGCTGGGCGGCCGTCTGGTGGGTGCCCAGCGCCTGCAGCTCAGGCCTTCGCCCTCAGGCGCCAACTTCAACGCCCTGGATCTCGACCTGCGGGGCCTCAAGGTGCAGGGCGCGCTGCGCTGGGAAGGCGCGCCAGGTGCAACCCACAGCTACTACCAGGGCCGCCTCGCCGGCGGCAATATCGCCGATATCCTGCTGGGCTGGAATTTCGCCTCCAGCGTCACCAGTCGCGATTTCCGCCTGGATGCCCGGGTCGACTGGCCCGGCTCGCCAGCCTATGTCGCCCTGGCCCGCCTCAATGGCAGCCTCGATGCCCGCTTCAATGACGGCCAGTTGCGCCAGGTGGAAGGCACGGCCTCGGCGCTGCGCATCTTCGGTCTGCTCAATTTCGAATCCATCCGCCGCCGCCTGCGGCTGGATTTCTCCGATCTGTTCGGCAAGGGCCTGAGCTACGACAGCATCACCGGGGTGCTCGACGCCCAGCAGGGGGCCTTCCGCACCCGCAAGCCCATCAGCCTCAGCGGGCCGGGTGCCGAGATGAGTCTGCAGGGCCTGCTGGACATGGCCAGCAACCGGGTCGATGCCAACCTCAAGGTAGGGCTGCCGGTCAGCAACTCCCTGCCGCTGGCCGCGCTGATCGCCGGGGCACCGGCCATCGGTGGCGCGCTGTTCATCGTCGATCGACTGATCGGCGATCGCATCACGCGCATGGCCAGCATCAACTACCACATCGAAGGCCCCTGGCAGAATCCGACCATGACCACGGGCAAGCGCGATTGAGCATTGCCCTGCGGCCGCACCGCTGCTTAGGATGGACGCTCCCTTCTGGAGTGCCTGCATGTCCATAGCCATCCTGCAGATGGTCAGCGGCCCCGCGGTGGCGGCCAATCTGCGCGCCGCCGAGCGACTGCTCGAACGCGCTGCCGGAGCGGGCGCGCGCCTGGCGGTGCTGCCGGAAAACTTCGTCGCCATCGGCCATCCGGCCCCCGCCGAGCTGGCGCGGGCCGAGGCGCTGGGGCAGGGCGAGATCCTGCCCTGGCTCTCCAGTCGGGCGCGCGAACTGGGGCTCTGGTTGCTCGCCGGTACCCTGCCGCTGCTGCCCGACGGTGCCACCGAGGGCAAGCCCTGTGCCTGTTCGCTGCTGTTCGACGACCAAGGTCGCCGCGTCGCCCGCTACGACAAGCTGCACCTCTTCGATGCCGACGTCAGCGACAGCCAGGGCAGCTATCGCGAATCCGACCACTATGCCGCCGGTGAGACCCTCACGGTGGTGGACACCCCGGTTGGCCGCCTGGGCTTGAGCGTCTGCTACGACCTGCGCTTTCCCGAACTCTACAGCGCCCTGCGCGCCGCCGGTGCGGAGCTGATCAGCGCTCCCTCGGCCTTTACCGTGCCCACCGGCCAGGCCCACTGGGAGCTGCTGCTGCGCGCCCGGGCGGTGGAGACCCAGAGCTACCTGCTGGGCGCTGCCCAGGGCGGTGTCCACGCCAATGGCCGCACGACTTGGGGCCACGCCATGGCCGTGGATCCCTGGGGCGAGGTGCTTGCCGTCCAGGCCAGCGGCGAGGCCGTGCTGCTCATCGAGCGCGATGCCGAGCGCCAGGCCCAATCGCGCCAGCGAATGCCCGTCACCCAGCACCGCCGCTTCCTGCCGGCGCGCCTGGCCGAACGGCAATGACGGCCATTGGTCTTTTGCATCAGGGATCAGTCACTTCCGCGAGTAGGCTAGAGGTCACCTCGCGGCCCTTTCATCGTTCCGACGCCCCCGGTGGCGTCGTCTGGAGTTTCCATGAGTGATTACCTGAATAGCGTCGGCTCGGCCCTGCTGGGCCCCGGCGGACTCGCGGTGGACGATCTGCAACCCGTGCTGCAGCGTCTGGCCGGACCCGGCATCGACGCCGCCGACCTGTATTTCCAGAGCATCGTCTCCGAGTCCTGGCTGCTGGAAGACGGCATCGTCAAGGAAGGCGGCTTCCACCTCGACCAGGGCGTCGGGGTGCGGGCGCTGTCCGGCGAGAAGACCGGTTTCGCCTACAGCAACGCCATTACCGGCGAGGCCCTGGATCTGGCCGCCCAGGCCGCGCGTTCCATCTCCCGCACCGGTGCCGAAGGCCAGGTCCAGGCGTTTCGCGCGGTAGAGCCGGCGCAGCGGCTCTATGGCCAGGACAATCCCCTCGAAGTGCTGGATCGCGCCACCAAGGTCACCTTCCTGAAGCAGCTGGACGAGGCGACCCGCGCCCTGGATCCGCGCATCCAGCAGGTCACCATCAGCCTGGCCGGGGTCTGGGAGCGCACCCTGGTGGCCGCGGTCGACGGCACCCTCGCTGCCGACGTACGCCCGCTGGTCCGCCTGGGCGTCAGTGTCATCGTCGAGCAGAACGGCCGCCGCGAGCGCGGCAACAGCGGCGGCGGCGGTCGCTGCGACTACCGCTATTTCCAGCGTGACGACCGCGCCCTGGGCTATGCCCGCGAAGCGGTGCGCCAGGCGCTGGTCAATCTCGAAGCCACCGCGGCCCCGGCGGGCACCCTGCCGGTGGTGCTGGGCGCCGGCTGGTCCGGCGTGCTGCTGCACGAGGCGGTCGGCCATGGCCTGGAAGGCGACTTCAACCGCAAGGGCAGCTCCAACTACAGCGGCCAGCTCGGTCGCCAGGTGGCGTCCTCGCTGTGCACCATCGTCGACGACGGTACCCTGCCGGATCGTCGCGGCTCCCTGTCCATCGACGACGAGGGCACGCCCAGCGGCTACAACGTGCTGATCGAGAACGGCATCCTCAAGGGCTACATGCAGGACAAGCTCAACGCCCGGCTGATGGGCGTGGCGCCCACCGGCAACGGTCGCCGCGAATCCTATGCGCACCTGCCCATGCCGCGCATGACCAACACCTACATGCTGGCCGGCCAGAGCGATCCGGCCGAGATCATCGCCTCGGTGGAGAAGGGCATCTATTGCGCCAGCCTGGGCGGCGGTCAGGTGGACATCACCAGCGGCAAGTTCGTCTTCACCACCAACGAGGCCTATCTGATCGAGAACGGCAAGCTCGGTCGCCCGGTGAAGGGCGCCACCCTGATCGGCAACGGCCCCGAGGTCATGAACCGGGTGTCCATGGTCGGCAACGACCTGGCGCTGGATGCGGGGGTAGGGACCTGCGGCAAGGACGGCCAGTCACTGCCGGTGGGCGTGGGTCAGCCGACCCTGAAGATCGATGCCATCACCGTGGGCGGCACCGGCGCCTGATGCAGGCGCCGGCCGTGGCCATCGCGGACAGGGACCTAGCGCAGACCGCGCTGGCTCTCGTCGAGGGTGCGGATGTACTTGAACACCTTGCGCGCCGCCGCCGGCGGCTTGTTGTGCGCCGCCTCGTGCTGGGCATGTCGCACCAGGCCGCGCAGGTGCTGGCGGTCGGTTTCCGGATAGAGCGCCACGAAGGCTTCCAGGGCCTGGTCACCCTCGGCGATCAGCCGGTCGCGCCAGCGCTCCAGGGCATGGAAGCGCTCGTTGTACTGCCGCGTCGAGGTGTCCATCTGGTCGGCCAGCGCCAGGATGGCTTCCAGGTCCTGGTCGCGCATCAGCTTGCCCAGGTACTGGACATGCCTTTTGCGCGCAATGTGCGTCTTGTGCTTGGGCGCCTCGGCCAGGGCCTTGCGCAGCGGATCGGTCAGCGGCAGGCGGTCCAGCTGCTCGGCCGGCAGACCGGCCAGGCGTTCGCCCAGATCCTGCAGCGCATGCAGCTCGCGCTTGACCTGTGTCTTGCTCTTTTCGCCCAGCGGCGCGTCGTCGTCGTAAGAATCAACCATGAACTATGGGGTCCAGCTAAGAATGGGCGCCATCATAACGAGTTGCCGCACGGTTGTCCGGCCTGGCCGGCGCCGTCCGTAAGGAGAACGTCATGAATCGCAACGCCGCCGTGGGTCCCGCTGCGCTCCCCGAATTGCGCGAACAGGTCGAGGCCATCCTGGCCGAGGCCCGGCGCCAGGGCGCCAGTGCCGGTGAAGTGGCCGTATCGGTCGACCAGGGCCTGTCCACCTCGGTCCGCAAGGGCGAGGTGGAAACGGTCGAATTCAATCGCGACCAGGGCTTTGGCATCACCCTCTATGCCGGTCAGCGCAAGGGCTCGGCCAGTACCTCCGCTACCGGTCCCGAGGCGATCCGCGAAACCGTGGCTGCGGCCCTGGCCATCGCCAAGCACACCTCCGAGGATCCCTGTGCGGGCCTGGCCGACGCCGAGCTGATGGCGCGCGGCGAGTTGCCCGATCTCGATCTCTATCATCCCTGGGACATCACCCCCGAGCAGGCCATCGAGCAGGCCCTGGCCTGTGAGGCGGCGGCCTATGCCGCCGACAGTCGCATCGGCAACGCCGACGGCACCACCCTCAATACCCACCAGGGCTGCCGGGTGTACGGCAACAGCCACGGCTTCGTCGGCGGCTATGCCAGCACCCGCCACAGCTTGAGCTGCGTGATGATCGCCGGCAGTGGCGAGGCCATGCAGCGCGACTACTACTACGACGTCAACCGGATCGGCAGCGAGTTGATGAGTGCCGAGGAAATCGGCCGCCGCGCCGCCGAGCGCGCCGTGAGCCGCCTGGGCGCGCGGCCGGTGCCCACCGCCAAGGTCCCGGTGCTGTTTTCCCCGGAAATGGCGGCCGGTCTGTTCGGCACCTTTCTCGCCGCCATCTCCGGCGGCAATCTCTATCGCAAGTCGTCCTTCCTCGAAGGCGCCCTGGGCCAGCAGGTGTTTCCCGACTGGCTGACCCTGGACGAGCGGCCGCACCTGCCGCGCGCCCTGGGCAGTGCCGCCTTCGACGGCGAGGGCCTGGCCACCTACGCCAAGCCCTTCGTCGAGAATGGCCGCCTGGTCTCCTATGTGCTCGGCAGCTATTCCGCGCGCAAGCTGGGCATGCAGAGCACGGCCAATGCCGGCGGCGTGCACAACCTCCATGTCAGCCACGGCACGGCGGGCCAGGCCGAACTGATCCGGCAGATGGGCACCGGCTTCCTGGTCACGGAAATGATGGGGCAGGGCACCAACCTGGTCACCGGCGACTATTCCCGTGGCGCGGGCGGCTTCTGGGTCGAGAATGGCGAGATCCAGTTTCCGGTCCAGGAGGTCACCATCGCCGGGCGGCTGGGCGACATGTTCCGCCAGATCCTGGCGGTGGGCAGCGACGTGGAACGCCGCGGCAGTCTGCGCACCGGCTCGGTGTTGATCGATGGCATGACCCTGGCGGGCAGCTAGTGCAGGTCACCGCAGACGTGGTGGAAAGGAAAATCCTGTCGAACGGGAGACAGCCCACCCCGTTACTCGTTAGTATCCTAGCAATGCACTAGGACATAGCCGTGCGGTTGAATCTGCTGACCGGACGGCCCAGGCTTCAGACGGTGCGCCGTGGCGCACCAGCCGTACACCCCATCGCCCAAAGGCAATGGGTCCTTACCAAAGCCACCATGGAGACAATCCGCATGCCGCATACTCTGCCTCAGCTGCCCTACGCCTACGACGCGCTGGAACCGCACGTCGATGCCCAGACCATGGAAATCCACCATACCAAGCATCACCAGACCTACATCAACAACCTGAACGCGGCGCTGGAAGGCACCGAGTTCGCCAACCTGTCGGCCGAAGACGTGGTTCGCCAGCTGGACAAGCTGCCCCAGGACAAGCGCGGCGCCGTGCAGAACAACGGTGGCGGCCATGCCAACCACAGCCTGTTCTGGACCGTGATGGCCCCCAACGCCGGTGGCAAGCCCGAAGGCGCCCTGGCCGAAGCCATCGAGTCCCAGCTGGGCGGCTTCGATGCCTTCAAGGAAGCCTTCACCAAGGCTGCCCTGACCCGCTTCGGCAGTGGCTGGGCCTGGCTGAGCGTCACCCCCGAGAAGAAGCTGGTGGTCGAGAGCACCGGTAACCAGGACAGCCCGCTGATGACCGGCAACACCCCGATCCTCGGCCTGGACGTCTGGGAGCACGCCTACTACCTGCGCTACCAGAACCGCCGTCCCGAGTACATCGGCGCCTTCTTCAACGTCATCAACTGGCCGGAAGTGACCCGTCGCTACGAAGCGGCGCTGAACGCCTGAGTCGACGCCCAATAAAAAAGCCGCCCTCGGGCGGCTTTTTTATTGGGCGATGCTGGAGGAGGGCCGATCACTCACCTTCGTCGAAGTAGTTGTTGATCAGCTCGACCAGGGCGCGCATGGCCTCGTCGCTCTGTTCACCCTCGGTTTCCAGTTGCAGCACCGTGCCCTTGCCAGCGGCCAGCATCATGACCGCCATGATGCTCTTGCCATCCACGGGCGGCTCGCCACTGCGGCCGACACGAATGCTGGCAGGATAGCGGCCGGCCACGCCGACGAACTTGGCAGCCGCACGGGCGTGCAGGCCCAGCTTGTTGATGATGGTGATCTGTTGGGCAGGCATTGAGTCTGTCCTTGTCGAAACAAAACGGGCGTCAGAGATCGCGGTGACGAATCTGGACGTTCTTGAGCAGGTCTTTGAGTTCGCGACCCAGGCGATCGGCCAGATAGACCGAACGGTGGTGACCACCGGTACAGCCAATGGCCACGGTCACATAGGACCTGTTGTTGGCGGCAAAACGCGGCAGCCACTTCACCAGGTAATCGCGGATGTCATTGTACAGGGTCTCTACCTCGGGCTGTTGCTCGAGATAGTCGCGTACCGGCGCATCCAGTCCGGAAAAGTCGCGCAGGTCCGGTTTCCAGTAGGGATTGGGCAGGAAGCGCACATCGAACACCATGTCCGCGTCCACCGGCAGCCCGCGCTTGAAGCCAAAGGATTCCACCAGGTAGGCGGTACCGGGCTCCGGCGCGTTCAGCAGGCGCAACTTGAGGATGTCACGCAGCTGATAGAGATTCAGGTGGGTGGTGTCGATCTTCAGGTCGGACAGGTCGGCGATGGGCGACAGCAGCACCTGCTCGTCATGGATAGCTTCGGCCAGGGACCTTTCCTGGTTCGACAGCGGATGCCGGCGGCGCGTCTCGGAAAAGCGCTTGAGCAGCGCCTGGTCATCGGCATCCAGGTAGAGGACGTCGCAGCGGATGTTGCGACTGCGCACCTGTTCGAGCAATTCGGGAAAGCGTTGCAACTGACTGGGCAGGTTGCGCGCATCGATGGACAGGGCGACCTTGGGCTGGGGGCGCTCCATGTCGGTCAGCGCATGCTGGGCCAGATCGGGCAGCAGACTGGCCGGCAGGTTGTCGATGCAATAGAAGCCATTGTCCTCAAGCACGTTGAGCGCCGTACTCTTGCCCGACCCGGAACGTCCGCTCACGATGATGAGGTGCATGTCAGTGTCCGCTCTGGGCCTCGACGACGATCTGATAGAGCGCCTGGCTATCCCTGGCCTTGCGCAGCCGCTCGCGGATGTCGGCGCGATCGAGGATGCCGGCGATCTGGCGCAGCAGGGTGAGGTGCTGCTCGGTGGCGGCTTCCGGGACCAGCAGGACGAACACCAGGTCTACCGGAGCGCCGTCCAGGGAATCGAAGTCCACCGGTTGCTGCAGGTGGAAGAGCACGCACAGCGGTTGTTGCAGCCCCGCCAGGCGGCAGTGGGGAATGGCAATGCCATTGCCGAAACCGGTCGAGCCCAGGCGCTCGCGCGCCATCAGGCATTCATGGATGTGCGCCGCGTCATGGCCGGGCAGTTCCTGCGCGGCCAGTTCGGCAATGCGTTCCAGTACAGCGGCTTTGCTGCCACCCGGCGCACCCGTCTGGGTGCGGCCGGGGGTCAGGATGTTTTCGAGTCTGATCATAAAGCGGCGATCGAAACCTCAGCGGACGCCGACGCCCTGCTGGCGTTCGATCGATTTTTCCTTGTGTTTAATCAGTTGGCGGTCGAGCTTGTCGGCCAGGAGATCGATGGCGGCATACATGTCGTCGTGCTCGGCATTGGCAACCACCGCGGCGCCGGCGACGTGCAGGGTGGCTTCGGCTTTCTGCTTGAGCTTGTCCACTTCCAGGATGACCTGGACGTTGGTGATACGGTCGAAGTGCCGTTCGAGGCGGGCGAGTTTCTCGCCGATGTAGTCACGCAGGGCTTCTGTCACTTCAAGCTGATGGCCACTGATGTTGACTTGCATACCGCTTCTCCTTATTGCCGGGCTGCGATCGGCGAAGCTGCTCGCCGACATGACAAGGATCGAACGAAGCACGGTCACACATCAGGACGCGTCAGATGAGACGCTTGCGTTCGCTGGACGGAGCGATACCCAGGGATTCCCGATACTTAGCCACCGTGCGACGAGCGACTTGTATACCTTGCGATTCCAGTAAACCAGCGATCTTGCTGTCACTCAACGGCTTTTTCGCGTTTTCCGCCGCCACCAATTTCTTGATGATCGCGCGGATCGCGGTGGAGGAGCATTCGCCCCCCTCGGCGGTGCTGACGTGGCTGGAGAAGAAATACTTGAGTTCGTAGATGCCACGCGGGGTGTGCATGAACTTCTGGGTGGTCACCCGGGAGATGGTCGACTCATGCATGCCCACCGCCTCGGCGATGTCATGCAGGACCAGCGGCTTCATCGCCTCTTCACCGTATTCGAGAAAACCGCGCTGGTGCTCGACGATCTGGGTCGCCACCTTCATCAGGGTCTCGTTGCGGCTCTGCAGGCTCTTGATGAACCAGCGCGCTTCCTGCAGCTGGTTGCGCATGTAGGTGTTGTCGGCGCTGCTGTCGGCGCGCTTGACGAAGCCGGCGTACTGGGGATTGACCCGCAGACGCGGCACGGCTTCCTGATTGAGCTCCACCAGCCAGCGCTCGTTGTGCTTGCGGACGATGACGTCCGGCACCACGTATTCGGCTTCGCCGGATTCGATCTGCGAGCCGGGGCGCGGATGCAGGGTCTGGATCAGTTCGATGACGGGCTTGAGCTCGTCTTCCTTGATCTTCATGCGCCGCATCAGCTGCGCATAGTCGCGGCTGCCGAGCAGATCGAGATAGTCACTGACCAGGCGCCTGGCCTCGCCGAGCAGGGGGAGATTGGCCGGTAGCTGGGCCAGCTGGATCAGCAGGCATTCGCGCAGATTGCGGGCGGCGACGCCGGCCGGCTCGAATTGCTGGACGCGTCTGAGCACCACCTCGACTTCATCGAGATCGACTTCCAGCTCGGGATCCAGCGAGGCATGGATGTCTTCGAGGCTTTCCTGCAGATAGCCGTCGGTGTCGATGCCGTCAATGATCGCCACGGCGATCAGGCGATCGAGATCCGACATGGGCGCCAGGTTGAGTTGCCAGAGCAGGTGGGTCTGCAGGCTCTCGCCCGCCGAGGTGCGGGTGGTGAAGTCCCACTCGTCGTCGTCATTGCTGGGCAGGCTGCTGGCGCTGGTCTGGTAGATGTCTTCCCAGGCGGTATCGACCGGCAGCTCGCTGTCGCTGGGAATACGCTCGCTCCATTCGGAGTCGTCGGCCATCTCGTTGACGGCGACCGAGGTTTCCTTGAAGGTGGTTTCCAGGTTGCCCGCGCCCGAGCTCTCATCGCCTTCGCTCGAGGCTTCGCTCTGGTCGAAGTCTTCACCTTCCTCCTGGCGTTCCAGCATCGGATTGGATTCCAGGGCTTCCTGGATTTCCTGCTGCAAGTCGAGCGTCGAGAGCTGAAGCAGACGTATGGCTTGTTGCAGCTGCGGCGTCATCGTCAGCTGCTGGCCCATCTTGAGGACTAGCGATGGTTTCATGGCTGCGGAAATACACCTTGTCTACCGACGCGAACAGCGCCACCGAACCTCGCGAACCCTGCGAGCGTTAGCAAATTATATGCCTTGTTTCCCCGGGTTTGCCTAGAGGCGGAATTCGTGGCCCAGATAGACTTCCTTGACCAGATCGTTGGCGAGGACTTCCTCGGCGGTACCCTCGGCGATGAGCTGGCCGTCGTTGACGATGTAGGCCGTTTCGCAGATGGTCAGGGTTTCCCGGACATTGTGGTCGGTGATGAGCACACCGATGCCCTTGGCCTTGAGGTGGCGAATGATCTGCTTGATGTCGCCCACCGAGATGGGGTCCACGCCCGCGAAGGGTTCGTCCAGCAGGATGAACTTGGGTGCGGTGGCCAGGGCGCGAGCGATCTCGACGCGACGTCTTTCGCCACCCGACAGGCTCATGCCGCGATTGTCGCGGATATGGGTGATGTGGAATTCCTGCAGCAGGCTTTCCAGTTCGCGCAGGCGACCGGCCTTGTCCAGATCCTTGCGGGTTTCCAGGATGCCGAGGATGTTGTCGGCCACGGTCAGCTTGCGAAAGATCGAGGCTTCCTGCGGCAGGTAGCCGATCCCGGCGCGGGCCCGGCCATGCATGGGCAGGGCGGTGACATCCTGATCGTCGATCAGCACGCGACCCTGATCGGCCTTGACCAGGCCGACGATCATGTAGAAACAGGTGGTCTTGCCGGCGCCGTTCGGACCGAGCAGGCCGACGATCTGACCGCTGTCGATGCTGACGCTGACGTCGCGAACGACCTGACGACCCTTGTAGCTCTTGGCCAGATGCTGGGCTTTGAGCGTGACCGTCATTGTCCCTGCCCCGACTGCTGCTGATCCTTGGGCTGGATGACCATGTCGATGCGCGGCCGCGGCGTGGTGACCTTGCTGCCGTTGGCGCGCCCGGCGTTGACGATCTGGCGCTGGGTGTCGTAGACGATCTTCTCGCCTTCGAAGGTGTTGCCCTGTTGGACCACCTTGGCCTGATCGATCAGGATGATGCGATTTTCCTGGGCGAAATACTGGATCGTCAGACCATAGGCCTTGACGATGTCCTTGTCTGCCGAGGGCTTCTGCTCGTAGTAGGCCGGTTTGCCCACTGCGGTGGCGACCTTGATGTTGCCCTGATTGTCCTGGGTCAAGGTCACCGTGTTGCCGGTGATCTTCATGCTGCCCTGGGTGATGACCACGTCTCCGCGGTACACGGCCACGCCCTGCTTGTCGTCGAGCTCGGCGCTGTCGGCCTGCACGCGGATCGGCTGGGTGCGATCGGTCGGCAGGGCCCAAGCCGCGGCACTGCCAAAGGTGGCGCCGAGGGTGAACAGGAAGGGGAGGGTTTTAACGAACCTCATGCTGGCCTCTTACGTTGGACAGCAGGAGCATTCTGCCGTCTTCTAGATACGCTTTCATGCCATTGGCCGTGGTCACCCCATTGGCGGCCTCGATTCTAACGGCTTGCTCGGTTTGCGCATATTGTTTGTCAGGAAAGACGGTCATGCGGGTGGTGGTCAACACCACCGGGCGGCCTTTTTCATCGGTACGCTCGACACGCACGTCATCGATCAGCTCCGCCTGACTGCCACCGGGGGCGACCTCGGCGCGGGCACTGCGAATGTGCCAGGGATAGTCGGTGCCGCGAAAGGCCAGCATGTCGGGCCGGGTCACCAGGGTGACGTCGGTCGCCTTGACGTGTTCGCTGCGCTCCGCCTTGAGTTCGTACTGGATCTTGCCGTCCAGGCGATACTGGATCGTCCGGGTATTGAGGGCATAGCCGTCGATGGCGCTGTCTTGCGGGGTCGACGAGGCCGGAGCATCGACGAAGCGCTGCGGCAGGATGTTCCAGTAGCCGATCGCGATGAGCGCGGCGGCGATCAGGACCAACAGCACGGGGCGGCGCAAGCTGCGAAACATGAGGGTACCTGTGGTGGGCCGCACCAGGGGCGGCGGGTTGAACACGAGATTGCGGCGTATTAGTCGGGCAGTATAACCCGGCCTACAGCACCCCGGCGCGTAGCAGGTCACCCATGTTGAGGGCGCCGATCGGCCGGTGCTCGTCATCGATCACCACCAGCGCGTTGATCTTGTGCTCTTCCATGATCTTCAGCGCCTCGGCGGCGAGCATCTGCGCCCTGGCGGTTCGACCGCCACGGGTCATCACGGTTGCGATCGCCGTGGTGCGCACGTCGATGCCGCGATCCAGGGCGCGACGCAGATCGCCGTCGGTGAAGATGCCCGCCAGACGGCCATCGGTGCCGAGCACGCTGGTCATGCCCAGTCCCTTGCGCGACATCTCCAGCAGGGCATCGGAGACCAGGGTGTCTTCGCTGACCTGCGGCAGGTCGACGCCGGCATGCATGACGTTTTCCACCTTGAGCAGCAGGCGCCGACCCAGGGCGCCGCCCGGATGGGAAAAGGCGAAATCCTCGGCGGTGAAGCCACGGGCCTCGAGCAGGGCGATGGCCAGGGCGTCGCCCAGCACCAGGGCGACAGTGGTGGAGGAGGTGGGCGCCAGATTGAGCGGGCAGGCCTCAGTGGCGACGCTGGTATCCAGGTTGACGTCCGCGGCCTTGGCCAGCGGCGAGGCCGGATTGCCGGCAAAGCTGATCAGCGGGACGCCAAGGCGCTTGATCAGCGGCAGCAGGGTCAGGATCTCGCTGGAGGTGCCCGACTGGGAGATGGCGATGATGACGTCATCGCGGGTGATCATGCCCATGTCGCCATGGCTGGCTTCGGCCGGGTGTACGAAGAAGGCCGGACTGCCGGTGCTGGCCAGGGTCGCGGCGATCTTGTTGCCGACATGCCCGGATTTGCCCATGCCCAGGACCACGATGCGCCCACGGCAGGCGAGCAGGTGGCGACAGGCGGCGGCAAAGCTTTCGTCGATGCGTTCGCCCAGGGCGGCCACGGCCGCTCGCTCTACATCTATGGTGCGCTTGGCGGAAGCGATGAAATCTATTGAGTCGGGCATGGGTCAGAAGGCAGGTGACGGGACAATCGGAAATTATATGCGCAAAGCCGCGACACTCAGCAACGCCGCCCGCAGTTCAGGAGTCACATCGGCAACGAATGCTATAGTGCCGCCCTTTTGCCGGGGTCGCCGAACGCGAGAGCCGCGTGCCCTGAAGCGGCGGAGCGGCGTCTCCCTGCACAGAGTTGAACCTTAGGAGTCTCGATGACCGTCGATAGCCCGTACGCCGTGGAGCTAAAGGGCGTTTCCTTCAAGCGCGGCACGCGTCTCATCTACGACCGGGTCGATATCCGCATCCCGCGGGGCAAGGTCACCGGGATCATGGGACCGTCCGGCAGTGGCAAGACCACCCTGTTGCGCCTCATCGCTGCCCAGTTGCGACCGAGCAGTGGCGAGATCTGGGTCAATGGCGCCAACCTGCCGCAGTTGTCCCGGGGTGAGTTGTTCGACATGCGCCGGCAGATGGGCGTGCTGTTCCAGAGCGGCGCGCTGTTCACCGATCTCGATGTGTTCGAGAACGTGGCCTTTCCACTGCGCGTGCACACCAAGCTGCCCGAAGAGATGATCCGCGACATCGTCCTGCTCAAGCTGCAGGCGGTGGGCCTGCGCGGTGCCGTCGAGCTGATGCCGGACGAGCTGTCCGGCGGCATGAAGCGCCGGGTCGCCCTGGCGCGGGCCATCGCCCTGGATCCGCAGATCCTCATGTACGACGAGCCCTTCGTCGGCCAGGACCCCATTGCCATGGGCGTGCTGGTACGGCTCATCCGCCTGCTCAACCAGGCGCTCGGGCTGACCAGCATCGTGGTCTCCCACGACCTGGCCGAGACGGCCAGCATCGCCGACTACCTCTATGTGGTCGGCGATACCAAGGTGCTCGGGCAGGGCACGCCGAAGGAGCTGCGCGAATCGCCCGATCCGCGGGTTCGTCAGTTCATGCAGGGCATCCCCGATGGCCCGGTACCCTTCCACTACGCCGCGCCTGATCTGCGCGATGCCTTGCTGGGGAAACACTGATGCGTAAGGTCTCCGCCGTGGAGCGGATTCGTCGGCTGGGCAAGGCCGGGCTGGACGTCGTGGCGGCCATTGGCCGCTCCGTCATCGTCCTGCTCCTGGCGGTGTTCGGTCGTGGTGGCGTGGGCAGCGGCCTGCAGCTGCTGGGCAAGCAACTCTATTCGGTGGGCGTGATGTCACTGCCCATCATCGTGGTGTCGGGCTTCTTCATTGGCATGGTGATCGCCCTGCAGGGCTACAACATCCTGGTCAAGTATGGCTCCGAGCAGGCCGTGGGGCAGATGGTCGCCCTGACGCTGCTGCGCGAATTGGGCCCGGTGGTGACGGCCTTGCTGTTCGCCGGTCGGGCCGGTTCCGCCCTGACCGCCGAAATCGGCAACATGAAATCCACCGAGCAGCTGTCCAGCCTGGAAATGATCGGCGTGGATCCGCTCAAGTACATCGTCGCGCCGCGTTTCTGGGCCGGCTTCATTTCCATGCCCTTGCTGGCCGCCATGTTCAATGTGGTGGGTATCTGGGGCGCGGCCATGGTCGCCATCGACTGGCTCGGCGTCTACGACGGTTCCTTCTGGGCCACCATGCAGAACAGCGTGATGCTCAGTGACGTGCTCAATGGCGTGATCAAGAGCCTGGTGTTCGCCTTCGTGGTGACCTGGGTCGCCGTCTTCCAGGGGTATGACTGCGAGCCGACCTCCGAAGGCATCGGTCGCGCCACCACCCGTACCGTCGTCTATGCGTCGCTTGCCGTGCTCGGCCTCGACTTCATTCTTACCGCCCTGATGTTTGGAGATCTCTGATGCAAACCCGCACCCAGGAAATCGGTGTCGGACTCTTCCTGCTGGCCGGCGTGCTCGCATTGCTGCTGCTGGCGCTGCGGGTAAGCGGTCTGACGATGAGCGACCATCACGATACCTACAAGGTCTATGCCTACTTCGACAACATCGCCGGTCTCACAGTGAGATCGCGGGTGACCATGTCGGGCGTGACCATCGGCAAGGTCACCGCCATCGATCTCGACCGCAACAGCTACCGTGGTCGGGTCACCATGCAGATCGACAAGCAGGTGGACAACCTGCCGACCGACTCCATCGCCTCGATCCTGACTGCCGGCCTGCTCGGCGAGAAATACATCGGCATCAGCGTGGGCGGGGATGAACAGGTGCTCAAGGAAGGCTCGACCATTCGAGATACACAATCCTCCCTGGTTCTCGAAGACCTGATCGGCAAATTCCTGCTCAATTCGGTCAATAAAGACTCTTCCACCAATAAATGATGAGAGGCTTCTCCATGCTCAAGCTACTTCGTCACGGAGTGATCGCGATCCTGGCCCTGCTGCCCCTGGTGTCCCAGGCGGCACCCTCGGCCCACGATGTGATCCAGCAGACCACCAGCACGCTGCTCAGCGATCTCGAGGCCAATCGCGACAAGTATCGCAGCAGTCCGGAAGCCTTCTACGAGTCGCTCAACAACATCCTCGGCCCGGTGGTGGATGCCGAAGGCATCTCGCGCAGCATCATGACCGTGCGCTATAGCCGCAGCGCCTCGCCCGAGCAGATGACGCGCTTCCAGGAAAACTTCAAGCGCAGCCTGATGCAGTTCTATGGCAACGCGCTGCTGGAGTACAACAACCAGGGTATCCGGGTACTGCCCGAAGGTCCGTCCGATGGTCCCGATCGCACCAGCGTGGGCATGGAGGTCAAGGGCAACAACGGCGCCGTCTACCCGGTGCAGTACAGCATGGTCAAGCAGGGCAATGACTGGAAGGTGCGCAATGTCATCATCAATGGTCTGAATCTCGGCAAGCTGTTCCGCGACCAGTTCGCCCAGGCGATGCAGGAAAACGGCAACGACCTGGACAAGACCATCAACAACTGGGCGGGCACCGTGGCCAAGGCCAAGGATTCTCCCGAGGCCCAGAAGGCCAAGGTCGGTTCGTGAGTCGCGCCGCCATCACCCGCGAGGGCGCCCGGCTGCAGCTGTCGGGTGTACTCGATCACGCCAGTGTGCCGTCCCTGCGCGAGCAAGGTCGTACCCTGATCGCCCAGGGCAGCGGTCCGCTGGTGCTGGACTGCGCTGGCGTTGAACATTCCAACAGCGCCGGCCTGGCGCTGTTGCTGGCCTGGTTGCGCGATGCCCAGGCCGCAGGGTGCTCGCTGACCATCGCTGGCCTGCCCTCCGAGTTGCGGCAGATCGCCGAGGTCTCGGATGCCCTCGAACTGCTGCCCCTGGCGGACGACGCTCACGGGTAACGGTCATCGCAGTCGCCGTACAGCCGGTTTTTTTGTATGATCGCCGGCTGTACTAGATTGCCGAGGTGCCGCCATGCAGGCCCAAGAAGTCAAAAGCCTCCTTGAGGCAAAACTGGCCGATACCCAGGTCGAAGTGGAAGGCGAGGGCTGCAATTTCCAGCTCTACCTGATCAGCGACGAGCTCCAGGCACTCAGCCCGGTCAAGCGTCAGCAGCAGGTCTACTCCCATCTCCAGCCGCAGATCGCCGATGGCAGCATCCATGCTGTCACCATGAAATTCTTCACCCGTGCTGCCTGGGCCGAACGCGCCTGATTCGCAGCGCCGAGAACTCGCTATGGACAAACTGATCATTACCGGCGGCAACTGCCTGAACGGTGAAATTCGCATTTCCGGGGCCAAGAACTCCGCCCTGCCGATCCTCGCCGCGACCCTGCTCGCCGACACCCCGGTGACCATCGCCAACCTGCCGCACCTGCACGACATCACCACCATGATCGAGCTGTTCGGCCGAATGGGCGTCCAGCCGGTGATCGGTGAAAAGCTCAATGTCGAGGTGGATGCGTCCAGCATCAAGACCCTGGTCGCGCCCTATGAACTGGTCAAGACCATGCGCGCCTCGATCCTGGTGCTGGGTCCGATGGTCGCGCGCTTCGGCGAAGCGGAAGTCGCCCTGCCCGGCGGTTGCGCCATCGGCTCGCGTCCGGTCGATCTGCACCTGCGCGGCCTGGAGGCCATGGGTGCCAAGATCACCGTCGAAGGCGGCTACATCAAGGCCAAGGCGCCGGCCGGTGGCCTGCGCGGTGCCCACTACCATTTCGATACCGTCAGCGTGACCGGTACCGAGAACGTGCTGATGGCCGCTACCCTGGCCAAGGGTCGCAGCGTCATCCAGAACGCCGCTCGCGAGCCCGAGGTCGTCGATCTGGCCAACTGCCTGATCGCCATGGGTGCCAACATCCAGGGCGCCGGTACCGACACCATCACCGTGGAAGGCGTCGAGCGCCTCGGCGGCGCCACCTATTCGGTGCTGCCGGACCGCATCGAGACCGGTAGCTACCTGGTTGCCGCCGCTGCCACCCGCGGTCGCGTCAAGCTCAAGGACACCGATCCGACCATCCTCGAGGCCGTGCTGGCCAAGCTGGAAGAGGCCGGTGCCCACATCTCGACCGGCAGCAACTGGATCGAGCTGGACATGAAGGGCAATCGCCCCCGCGCGGTCAACATCCGCACGGCGCCCTACCCGGCGTTCCCCACCGACATGCAGGCCCAGTTCATCTCCATGAACGCCGTCGCCGAAGGCACCGGTACCGTGGTCGAGACCATCTTCGAGAACCGCTTCATGCACGTTCACGAGATGGTGCGCATGGGCGCCAACATCGCTATCGAAGGCAATGCCGCCATCGTCACCGGCGTCCAGCGCCTCAAGGCCGCCCCGGTCATGGCGACCGACCTGCGCGCCTCGGCGAGCCTGGTCATCGCGGCCCTGGTGGCCGAAGGCGATACCCTGATCGATCGCATCTACCACATCGACCGCGGCTACGAATGCATCGAGGAGAAATTCCAGCTGCTCGGTGCCAAGATCCGTCGTACGCCCAAGTAAGGACCTCCGATGCTGACCATCGCCCTGTCCAAGGGCCGTATCCTCGACGACACCCTACCGCTGCTGGCAGCGGCGGGGATCGCGCCGACCGAGAATCCGGACAAGAGCCGCAAGCTCATCATCCCGACCACCCAGGACGATGTGCGCCTGCTCATCGTCCGCGCCACCGACGTGCCCACCTACGTGGAGCATGGCGCCGCGGACCTGGGCGTGGCCGGCAAGGACGTGCTGATGGAATACGGCGGCGATGGCCTCTATGAGCCGCTGGACCTGCGCATCGCCCGCTGCAAGCTGATGACCGCGGGCGCCGTTGGCGCTCCGGCGCCGCGTGGCCGGCTGCGGGTGGCGACCAAGTTCGTCAATGTTGCCAAGCGCTACTATGCCGAGCAGGGCCGCCAGGTCGACATCATCAAGCTGTACGGCTCCATGGAGCTGGCACCGCTGGTGGGGCTGGCCGACAAGATCATCGACGTGGTCGACACCGGCAATACCCTCAAGGCCAACGGTCTCGAACCCCAGGAGCTGATCGCCCACATCAGCTCGCGGTTGATCGTCAACAAGGCCTCGATGAAGATGCAGCACGGTCGTATCCAGGCGCTCATCGAGACCCTGCGACACGCCGTCGAGGCGCGCGGCGCCTGAGAACCTGTTCAAAGCCTGCTGCGCGTCGGCCAAACTATGTTGAAAATGGCTTCGGAATGCTCATTGACCACTCGTAAACTCCGCTTCCTCAGCCATTTTCGCCTTGTTTGTCTCTAGCTCGCGAGACTTTGAACAGGCTCTGGGTCCTGGCCGGCAGGTTAATGCCGGCCCGGACCGCTTCCATCCCTCCAGCTTCGCCTATCCGTGCCATAGCCAAATTGTCGGGCGCCCACACGGAGCCGGCTGTTACTCTCGGGCGCCCCTTTCGCTCTCCTGAAGAGGATCCGCCATGACCGCTCCGCTCGCCATCCGCCGACTCGCCGCTGCCGCTCCGGATTTCGCCGAGCATCTGGATCATCTGCTGAGCTGGGAAGGGGTGTCCGACGCCGACATCAACCAGCGGGTCCTGGCGATCATCGCCGACGTCCGTCATCAGGGCGATCAGGCCCTGCTGGAATACACCCGGCGCTTCGACGGTGTCGAAACGACCTCGATGAGCGATCTCATCCTGCCGCGTGCGCGTCTGGAAGAAGCCCTGACCCGGATCACGCCGGAGCAGCGCACCGCCCTGGAAGCCGCCGCCGAGCGCGTCCGTCGTTATCATGAAAAGCAGCGCCAGGATTCCTGGCAGTACCAGGAGGCCGATGGCACCGTGCTTGGCCAGCAGGTCACCCCGCTGGACCGTGCCGGTCTCTATGTGCCGGGGGGCAAGGCCTCCTATCCGTCCTCGGTGCTGATGAACGCCATTCCCGCCAAGGTCGCCGGTGTGCGCGAGGTGGTCATGGTGGTGCCGACGCCCCGCGGCGAGGTCAATCAACTGGTGCTGGCCGCTGCGGCCCTGGCCGGTGTCGATCGCGTCTTCACCATTGGCGGCGCCCAGGCCGTGGCCGCCCTGGCCTATGGCACCGAAAGCGTACCGCCGGTGGACAAGATCGTCGGTCCCGGCAACATCTATGTCGCCACCGCCAAGCGCCACGTGTTCGGCAAGGTCGGCATCGACATGATCGCTGGCCCGTCGGAGATCCTGGTGGTCTGCGATGGCCAGACCGATCCCGACTGGATCGCCATGGACCTGTTCTCCCAAGCCGAGCACGACGAGGACGCCCAGGCCATCCTGGTCAGTCCGGACGCCGCCTTCCTCGACGCCGTGGCGGCCAGCATTGCCCGCCTGTTGCCGGAGATGGAGCGCGCCGACATCATCCGCGCCTCCCTGGAAGGGCGGGGTGCCCTGATCCAGGTTACCGACATGGCCCAGGCCATCGAGGTGGCCAACCGCATCGCCCCCGAACACCTGGAACTGTCCGTCGCCGAGCCCGAGCAATGGCTACCCAAGATCCGCCACGCCGGCGCCATCTTCATGGGGCGCTACACCGCCGAGGCCCTGGGCGACTACTGCGCCGGTCCCAACCATGTGCTGCCGACCTCGGGCACCGCGCGCTTCTCCTCGCCCCTGGGCGTATACGACTTCCAGAAGCGTTCCTCGATCATCCACTGCTCGGCCGCTGGCGCTTCCGCGCTGGGCCGGGTCGCCTCGGTCCTGGCGCGTGGCGAGTCCCTGACCGCCCACGCCCGCAGCGCCGAATACCGCATTCAGTAGGAGCATGCATGAGCGAACTCTGGAGTCCCTTCGTCAAGAATCTGGTGCCCTATGTACCCGGTGAGCAGCCCAAGCTGACCAACCTGGTCAAGCTCAACACCAACGAGAATCCCTACGGTCCGTCGCCGCGAGCGCTGGACGCCATCCGCGCCGCAGCCACCGACGACCTGCGCCTCTATCCCGACCCCAACGGCCAGGCGCTGAAGGACGCCGTCGCCCGCTACTACGGCATCCAGAGCGACCAGGTGTTTGTCGGCAACGGCTCGGACGAGGTGCTGGCGCACATCTTCCTGGGGCTGTTCGGCCATGGCCGACCCGTGCTGTTCCCGGACATCAGCTACAGCTTCTATCCGGTCTATTGCGGCCTCTACGACATCGCCTTCGAGACCCCGGCGCTGGACGAGGATTTCCAGATCGTCCCCGAGGACTATCTGCGCCCCAATGGCGGCATCATCTTCCCCAACCCCAATGCACCGACCGGCAGCGCCCTGGCGCTGGACGCCATCGAGCGCATCGTCGCCGGCAATCCGACCTCGGTGGTGGTGGTGGACGAAGCCTATGTCGACTTCGGGGCGGAGTCGGCGGTCGCCCTGATCGAGCGCCATGCCAATCTGGTGGTGACCCAGACGCTGTCCAAGTCCCGTTCCCTGGCCGGTCTGCGGGTAGGCCTGGCCATGGGTCAGGCGCCGCTGATGGAGGCCCTGGAGCGGATCAAGAACAGCTTCAACTCCTATCCGCTGGATCGCCTGGCCCTGGCCGGCGCGACCGCTGCCTTCGAGGATCGCGCCTATTTCGACGAGACCTGCCGGCAGGTGGTCGAAAGTCGCGAAGCCCTGGTCGGCCAGTTGCTGGAGCGCGGCTTCGAAGTCCTGCCCTCGGCCGCCAACTTCATCTTCGCCCGTCATGTGCAGAAGGGCGGGGCGGTGCTGGCCGCGGGCTTGCGCGAGCATGGCGTCATCGTGCGCCACTTCAGCCGTCCCGAACGCATCGCCGACTTCCTGCGCATCACCATTGGTACGCCCGTGCAGAATCAGGCATTGATCAAGGCCCTCGATACCCTCTGAGCTTAGGCTCTGTTCGAAAAGTTGCCGAGCGATGGTCAAGCGAGGCGAAAAGCGCCGAGGAAGCGGAGTTTACGAATGGTAAATGAGCATTCCGAAGCGCTTTTCAACGAAGCATCACCGAGCGTAGGCACTTTACGTATAGAGCCTAGCGTGCCTTTTCCATCAGGGGGCGCAGCCCGACGGTAACCTTGACCTGCACGGTCTTGTCCTGGCGCAGCACCTCGATGGGGATGCTGTCGCCGGGTTGCTTGCGGGCGATCTGGTTCATCGCCAGCCGGCCGTCCCTGATCGGTTGGCCGGCCAGCTTGACCAGCACGTCGCCGGCACGCAGACCGCCCTTGTGCGCCGGTCCTTCCGGATCGATATCGGTCACCACGATGCCCTGGTCGACCTTGAGGCCGTAGGTCTTGACCAGCTCTGGCGTGATGACTTCCACTGCCACCCCCAGCCAGCCGCGGATAACCTGGCCATGCTGGATGATCGAGCGCATGACCTCCATGGCCAGCTTGATCGGGATGGCGAAGCCGATGCCCTGGGAGCCGCCGGAAAGGATGGCGGTGTTGATGCCGATCAGATTGCCGTTGGCATCCACCAGCGCTCCGCCCGAATTGCCCAGGTTGATCGCCGCATCGGTCTGGATGAAGTCCTCGTAGGTATTGAGACCCAGCTGGTTGCGGCCGGTGGCGCTGATGATACCCATGGTCACCGTCTGGCCGACGCCGAAGGGATTGCCGATGGCCAGCACCACGTCGCCGATGCGGATGGCGGTCGAATCGCCCACCGAAATGGCCGGCAGGTTGGGCAGGTCGATCTTGAGCACGGCGAGGTCCGTGGCCGGATCGTTGCCGATCAGCTTGGCCAGGGTCTGACGCCCGTCGGCGAGCGCCACCACGATGGATTCGGCATCGAGGGTCACGTGGTTGTTGGTCAGCAGATAACCGTCATGGCTCATCAGCACGGCCGAGCCCAGGCTGAGCTCCTCCACTGGTTTGGTCACACCCTTGCGGTCACTGGCCGTGTCACCGGCCTTGCCCGGCTTGGCCGCCTTGGTCGAACGCAGCGACACCACCGCTGGCGCGGCGCGACTCGCCGCGTCGGCATAGGAGACCGGTCCCTGCTGGCGCGAATGCGCGGGCGCCTGGGCCGCCTCGAACAGCGGCGGCTGGGCGGGCAGGCCGAGCCATTGCGGATAGCGCTGCATGATCAGGGCCGCAACGAGCAGACCGCACAGCACGGGCCAGCCGAGATAACGCAAAGCCTTGTACATCGATCACATCCTTGAATTTGTCCACCCGGGGTGCGCCGGATAAGCTGGTGGGCATTATAAGGAGCGGCGCCACCCGAAGACACGCTGTGGCGCCGCCAGTGAGGAGGTAAGCCGTCCGTGACCCTGTCCCTTGATCAATTGGTGGAGACCGCCGATCGCTACCTGGAATCGGCCCGGATCCAGGATTATTGCCCCAATGGCCTGCAGGTCCAGGGCCGCGAGCAGGTGCGTCTGCTGGTCAGTGGCGTCACCGCCTCCCAGCAGCTGCTGGACGCCGCCGTGGCGGCCGGGGCCGATGCCATCCTGGTGCACCATGGCTATTTCTGGAAAAACGAAGATGCCCGCCTCATCGGCATGAAGCACCGGCGGATCAAGACGCTGCTGAGCCACGACATCAGCCTGCTGGCCTACCACCTGCCGCTGGACGTCCATCCCGAGGTGGGCAACAACGTCCAGCTGGGTCGCCGCCTGGGTCTGCAGGATATCCGGCCGCTGCCGGGTGACGCCAAGGGACTGATCTGGCAGGGCGAGTTGCCGCAGGCGCAATCCGCCGTCGACTTCGCTCGGCGGGTGGCGGACGTGCTGCAACGCGGGCCGCTGGTGGTCGATGGCGGACGGTCGATCCGGCGCCTGGCCTGGTGCACCGGCGGTGCCCAGGGCTACATCGATCAGGCCATTGCCGCGGGAGTGGATGCCTATCTCACCGGTGAGGTGTCCGAGCAGACGGTGCACAGTGCCCGCGAGAACGGGGTGAGTTTCTTTGCCGCCGGCCACCATGCCACCGAGCGCTACGGGGTCCAGGCGCTGGGCGAC
The DNA here is from genome assembly GCF_029872515.1 of Pseudomonas flavocrustae. Taxonomy (NCBI): domain Bacteria; kingdom Pseudomonadati; phylum Pseudomonadota; class Gammaproteobacteria; order Pseudomonadales; family Pseudomonadaceae; genus Pseudomonas; species Pseudomonas flavocrustae. The sequence goes on from NZ_JAPDIQ010000009.1 coordinate 186,749, forward strand.
TTTCTGGCCGCGCAGCTGGGCATCGAGCATCGCTTCATCGACTGCGACAATCCCGCCTGAGCGTCATAAGCATATAACTTCTGGATCTAGATGGCCTGGCGGGCCATAACCGTTGCCTATGGTAAGGTTGAGGTTCGTCCACGGCCCGCTCTGTCCGGTGTGTCCAGTCGACTGGATGCCGCAACGGACATCTCCTAGGCCACCTTTCTGCAATCGTGAGTAGCCATGCTCGACAAACAGACGCACCTCAAACAGCTTGAGGCGGAAAGCATCCACATCATCCGTGAAGTGGCCGCCGAGTTCGACAACCCGGTCATGCTGTATTCCATCGGCAAGGATTCGGCCGTGATGCTGCACCTGGCCCGCAAGGCCTTCTTTCCCGGCAAGCTGCCGTTCCCGGTACTCCACGTGGACACCGGTTGGAAATTCCAGGCCATGTACGAATTTCGCGATCGCATGGTCGCCGACATGGGGCTCGATCTGCTGGTGCACAAGAATCCGGAAGGGGTCGCCCAGGGCATCAATCCCTTCACCCATGGCAGCGCCAAGCACACCGACATCATGAAGACCCAGGGCCTCAAGCAGGCGCTGGACAAGTACGGCTTCGACGCGGCCTTCGGCGGCGCGCGCCGCGACGAGGAGAAGTCTCGCGCCAAGGAGCGCGTCTATTCCTTCCGCGACAGCAAGCACCGCTGGGATCCCAAGAACCAGCGTCCCGAGCTGTGGAACATCTACAACGGCAAGACCAACAAGGGCGAGTCGATCCGCGTCTTTCCGCTGTCCAACTGGACGGAGCTGGACATCTGGCAGTACATCTATCTCGAAGGCATCCCGATCGTGCCGCTGTACTTCGCCGCCGAGCGCGAGGTGATCGAGAAGAACGGCACCCTGCTCATGATCGACGACGACCGCATCCTCGAACACCTCTCGCCCGAGGAGAAGGCACGCATCCACAAGCGCCAGGTGCGCTTCCGTACCCTCGGCTGCTACCCCCTGACCGGCGCGGTGGAGTCCCAGGCGACCACGCTGACGGACATCATCCAGGAGATGCTGCTCACCCGCACCTCCGAACGCCAGGGCCGGGTCATCGACCACGATGGCGCCGGATCCATGGAAGAGAAGAAACGTCAGGGGTATTTCTAAGATGTCGCACCAATCCGATCTGATCGGCCAGGACATCCTGGCCTACCTCGCGCAGCACGAACGCAAGGAGCTGCTGCGCTTCCTCACCTGCGGCAATGTCGACGACGGCAAGAGCACCCTGATCGGGCGCCTGCTGCACGACTCCAAGATGATCTACGAGGATCACCTGGAAGCCATCACCCGCGATTCCAAGAAGGTGGGGACCACCGGCGAAGAGGTCGACCTGGCGCTGCTGGTGGACGGCCTGCAGGCCGAGCGCGAACAGGGCATCACCATCGATGTGGCCTATCGCTATTTCTCCACCGCCAAGCGCAAGTTCATCATCGCCGACACCCCCGGCCATGAGCAGTACACCCGCAACATGGCCACCGGTGCCTCCACCTGCGACCTGGCGATCATCCTGGTCGACGCCCGCTACGGCATCCAGACCCAGACCCGCCGGCACAGCTACATCGCCTCGCTGCTGGGTATCAAGCACATCGTGGTCGCCATCAACAAGATGGACCTGCTGGGCTTCGACGAAGCGGTGTTCGAGCGTATCAAGGACGACTACCTGGCCTTCGCCCAGCGCATCGAGCTGAACGCCAAGGACATCCATTTCGTGCCCATGTCGGCGCTCAAGGGCGACAACGTGGTCAATCGCAGCGAGCAGACTCCCTGGTACAGCGGCAAGCCGCTGATGGAGATCCTCGAAAGCGTCGAGATCGCTGCGGATCGCAACCTCGACGACCTGCGCTTCCCGGTGCAGTACGTCAACCGGCCCAACCTCAACTTCCGCGGGTTCGCCGGGACCCTGGCCTCGGGCGTGGTCACCAAGGGCGATGCCGTGGTGGTCCTGCCGTCGGGCAAGGGCAGCCGGGTCAAGTCCATCGTCACCTACGAAGGTGAGCTGGAGCAGGCGGGTCCTGGCCAGGCGGTGACCCTGACCATGGAAGACGAGATCGACATCTCCCGTGGCGATGTCCTGGTGCATGCCGACAATCGTCCGCAGGTGACCGACAGCTTCGAGGCCATGCTGGTGTGGATGGCCGAGGAGCCCATGCGCCCGGGCAAGAAGTACGACATCAAGCGGGCCACCAGCTATGTGCCGGGTTCGCTGCCGAGCATCGTGCACACGGTGGACGTCAACACCCTGGAGCACGGCGCGGCCAGCGAACTCAAGCTCAACGAGATCGGCCGGGTCAAGGTGGCCCTGGATACCGCCATCGCCCTGGACGGCTATGGCGTCAACCGCACCACCGGTGCCTTCATCGTCATCGACCGCCTGACCAACGGCACCGTGGGCGCCGGCATGATCATCGCCGAACCGGTGGGCGCTACCGGCCACGGCCAGGGCGCGCATCAGTTGCACGTCGCCACCAGCGAGCGGGCGGCCCGTTTCGGTCAGCAGCCCACCACGGTGCTCTTTACCGGTCTCTCCGGTGCCGGCAAGACCACCCTGGCCTATGCGCTGGAGCGTCGGCTGTTCGATGCCGGGCGTGCGGTCTTCGTGCTGGACGGCCAGAATCTGCGCCACGACCTGAACAAGGGGCTGCCGCAGGATCGCGCCGGTCGTCGCGAGAACTGGTTGCGCGCCGCCCAGGTGGCCCGCCAGTTCAACGAGGCTGGCCTGATCGCCCTGGCTGCCTTCGTTGCACCCGATGCCGAGGGCCGGGCCCAGGCCCAGGCGCTGATCGGCGCCGAGCGGCTGCTGACCGTGCATGTCAAGGCATCGCCCAAGGCCTGTGCCGAGCGCGATCCCCAGGGGCTCTATGCGGCCGGTGGTGACAATATCCCGGGCCTGTCCTTCGCCTACGATTCCCCGGAAGACGCCGATCTGGTGCTCGACACCGAGCAGCTGTCGGTGGAGGAGGGCGTCCAGCAGATCCTCGACGTCCTGCGTCGGCGTCAGGTGATCTAGGGCGTTCAATCATGAAAAAACCCGCCTCTCGGCGGGTTTTTTCATGGGCCTTTACCAGCGCGGGGGCGGGCCGTAATAGTAGGCGCCGGGCGGCGGGCCGTAGTACACGGGGCGCGGCTCCACCACGCGATATTCGTAGACCGGTGCCGGTTCGTAATAGACCACGCGCGGTGGAGGCGGCGGTGGCCCTTCGACATAGACTGGCTCGCGGGCGTAGGAATGGGAGACGATGGCTCCGCCAACCACGGCGCCCACTACGGCACCGAGAAAGGCCGGACCGGGGCCACGACCGTGGGCGGACGCCTGACCGGCGATGGCGAGGCAACCGGCAAGCACCACGACTTGAGTGATGCGACGTAGCATGATCATTCTCCTGCAACCCGGGGATATGAAACCGGGTATGTCTATCAGACCGCAAGGGCGGCGAGTCGCCTAGATCGACACGGGTAAAGTTTGGGTAAAACCAAATACGGGGACATCAGTCCCAACAACTCGAGGTCGACGTGTCCCCACTCCCGCGGGATGCATCTCCTGTATCTGGTACCGCGACCGGTGCCCTGACCACGAGACCACCGTGCAGATTCTCTATACCGCTCTGATCCTCCTGCTGATGGTGGGTGCCACCCGTCTCAGCGTCCATCTCATTCCCATTCCGCTGCCCCTGATCCAGGTGGTGGTCGGCGCCTTGCTCGCCTGGCCCACCCTGGGGCTGCATGTCGCCCTGGACCCCGAACTCTTCCTGCTGCTGTTCATCCCGGCATTGCTGTTCTCCGATGGCTGGCGCATGCCCAAGCGGGAGTTCTGGCGCCTTCGCCGACCGATCTTCGTCCTGGCCTTCGGCCTGGTGTTCCTCACGGTGCTGGGTGCCGGCTGGTTCCTGCACTGGATGTTGCACCTGCCCTGGGCGGTGGCCTTCGCCCTGGCGGCGGTACTGTCGCCCACCGATGCCGTAGCGGTCTCCAGCATCGTCCGCGGCCGGCTGCCCAGCGCCCTGCTGCACGTCATCCAGGGCGAGGCCCTGCTCAATGACGCCTCGGGTCTGGTGACCTTCAAGTTCGCCGTGGCGGCGGCCCTGACCGGCGCCTTTTCGCTGAGCCAGGCCAGTCTGGAATTCGTCATCGTCGCGGTGGGCGGCGTACTGGTCGGCGGGGTGCTGAGCTGGCTGGTCGGCCAAGCGCGCGCCTGGATGGTGGTGAAGCGCGGCTGGAGCGACGCCGCGCCCCATGTCGTCTTCATGCTGTTGCTGCCCTTCGCCGCCTATGTGCTGGCGGAGCGACTGGGCGTTTCCGGCATCCTGTCCGCCGTGGCCGCCGGAATGATGCAGAGCCGGGTCGACATGCTGCCCCGCCAGACCGCTACCCGCCTGCTCAATCACAGCGTCTGGGGGCTGGTGGAGTTCGCCTTCAACGGCCTGGTGTTCCTGATCCTGGGTCTGCAGCTGCCCGACATCCTTGCGGCCGCGCTGCCGGCCTCCCAGGCGCTCTGGCCGGCCGCGGGCTGGCTGACGCTCTATGTGCTGGGTGCCTACGGGGTGATCATGGCCATTCGCTTCGGGGTCATCCTTGGTTACTGGCACCTGACCCAGCCTAGCAGCGGGCCCATCACCATCGCGGGCGACCCCCGCCTGATCGCCGCCATCGCCTCGCTCAGCGGGGTCCGCGGCGCCGTGACCCTGGCCGGTGTGCTGTCGCTGCCGCTGCTGCTCTCGGATGGCACGCCCTTTCCCCTGCGTGACATCCTGGTGTTCATCGCCGCGGGCGTGATCCTGCTGTCGCTGGTGGTGGCGAGCATCGGGATTCCGTTGCTGCTGGCGCGCTTGCCGGAGCAGTCCAACGACCTGCTGGAGCGGGAGCGTTGCGAGGTGCGAATCAATGCCGCCCGAGCCGCCATCGCGGCGCTGGAAGACGTGGCATCGAGCGATGCCGACGAGCCGGCGCGGGCCGCGCTGCAGGCGGAGATCAAGGCCGGCATCATCGCCGAATTCCGCGACGAGCTGAATTCCGCCGATGACAGCGAGGATGCCCGTTCCCTGGCGCGGCTGAGGGATACCCTGGATGGCGAGCTGCGCCTGCTCGCCATCCGCGCCCAGCGCCGCGAACTCTATCGGTTGCGTATCGCCGGGGTGATCGATGACCTGGTGGTCAGCGAATTCCTGCGTGAGCTGGACATTCAGGAGACCGCGCTGATGCGCGATCAGGGCAACCGCTAGCCCTGGCAGAAGCGGCGGATGCGCTCCGCCGCCTCCACGCACTCGGCCAGGGGCGCGACCAGCGCCATGCGGATCCGACCGGCGCCCGGATTGATGCCCGCGACGTCCCGCGACAGGTAGGAGCCCGGCACCACGGTCACGTGTTCGCGGGCGAACAGATCGCGGGCGAAGGCTTCGTCATCGCCCGGTGTCCGGGCCCAGAGATAGAAGCCGCCATCCGGAAGCGACACTTCCAGGCTGCCCTGCAGGATATCCAGCACGGCGGCGAATTTCTGCCGATAGAGCTCGCGGTTCTCACGGACATGGGCCTCGTCGCGCCAGGCCACGGCACTGGCCTTCTGCACCTGCACCGGCATGGCGCAGCCGTGGTAGGTGCGATAGAGCAGGAAGCGCTTGAGAATGGCGGCATCGCCCGCGACGAAGCCCGATCTCATGCCCGGCAGATTGGAGCGCTTGGACAGGCTGTGGAAGACCACGCAGCGGGCGAAGTCGCTGCGACCCAGTTCGGCGCAGGCGGTAAGCAGGCCGGGCGGCGGGCTGGCTTCGTCGAAATAGAGTTCGCTGTAGCACTCGTCGGCGGCGATCACGAAGTCGTGACGATCGGCGAGGGCGATGAGCTTTTTCAGCGTCGCCACCGGCAGCAGGGCACCGGTGGGATTGCCGGGTGAGCACAGGAACAGCAGCTGGCAGCGCTGCCAGACCTCGTCCGGCACACTGTCGAAATCGGGATTGAAGCCCTTGTCCGCCAGGCACGGCAGGTAGTGGGGCTCGGCGCCGGCGAGCAGGGCCGCGCCTTCGTAGATCTGATAGAAGGGGTTGGGACTCAGCACCAGACCCGCCTGGCTGCGATCCACCACCGCCTGGGTAAAGGAGAACAGCGCCTCCCGGGTACCGGTCACCGGCAGCACGTGACGCGCCGGATCCAGCCAGCCCGCGGGTACGCCGAAGCGCTGGCCGGCCCAGCTGGCGATGGCCTCGCGCAACTCGGCGATGCCAAGGGTGGTTGGATAGACCGCCAGCTGATCCAGGTTGGCGGTCAAGGCCTCGGCGACGAAGGCCGGTGACGGGTGCTTGGGCTCGCCGATCGACAACGGAATCGGCTTGAGCGCCGCCGGCGGGGTCACGCCAGCGAGGAGGGCGCGCAGCTTCTCGAACGGATAGGGCTGCAGCAGGTCGAGGGTGGGATTCATCGTCGGGTGGTCCTTCGTTCGAGGCGTTAGATCAGGGAGCTAGATGCTGATACGACTGAGCGGCGGCGTCTGGCTGTCCGGCTCGCGCAGCTGTTTGATCAGGGCCTGCTGCAGGGCGCTGCAGAGGCCGGGATCCGCCAGCGGACGACCCTCGGCGTCGGTGACGTAGAAGACGTCTTCCACGCGTTCGCCGAGGGTGGCGATCTTGGCGTTGAGTACGGACAGGTCGAAGTCGAGGAAGATCCGCCCCACCCGCGCCAGCAGTCCGGGTCGATCCGGTGCCGTCAGTTCGATCAGGCTCGCCGAGCGCGTGGTGTCGGTGTAGATGTTCACCTGGGGCGAGAAGGCGAAATGCTTGAGCTGGCGGGTCACGCGGCGGTTGATGATGCTCGGGTATTCCTCGGGATGCTTGAGCGCCTCGATCAGGCCGCCGCGGATCTGGGCAATGCGCGCGGGATTGTTGCCGATCGAGCCGCCATCGGTATCCAGCACGATGTAGGTGTCCAGGGTGAACTGGCTGCTGGAGGTGATGATGCGCGCGTCCTGAATGTTCAGGTTGAGCTGGTCCATCACCGCCACGGTCACCGCGAAGAAATCGTGCTGGTCCGCGGCATAGATGAAGATCTGGGTGCCGCCTTCGGAATCGCGCTGGGTGGTCTCGCGGATCAGTACCAGCGGCTCGGCGGTATCGCCATGGCCGAGGATGGCCTCGGTATGCCAGGCGACGTCCAGCGCGGTATGCCGCAGGAAATAGGTGTCGCCCAGCTGCGACCAGAGCTGCTCGGCGTCATCGGCATCGATGCCGCGCCGCATCAGGGTGTCCAGCGCCGATTGCTGGGTGCTGCGGATCTGCTCTTCGCGATTGACCGGATTTTCCAGGCCGCGCCGCAGGGCGCGCTTGGTCTCGGTATAGAGCTGGCGCAGCAGGGTCGCGCGCCAGGAATTCCACAGCGACGGATTGGTCGCGGTGATGTCGGCCACGGTGAGGACGTACAGATAGTCCAGGTGAGTGTGATCTCCGACCGTCAGGGCGAAATCGTGGATCACCTGGGGGTCGGAGAGATCCTTGCGCTGGGCGGTGGTGGACATCACCAGGTGATTGCGCACCAGCCAGCTGACCAGGCGGGTATCCCATTCCGGCAACTGGTGACGGCGACCGAAGGCTTCGACGTCTGCCGCGCCCAGTTCCGAGTGATCGCCCCCCCGGCCCTTGGCGATGTCGTGGTAGAGCCCGGCGATGTAGATCAGCTCCGGCTTGGGCAGCTTGTGGATCACCCGCGTCGCCAGCGGATACTTCTCCGCCAGGACGTCGTAGCTCATCTTGCGCAGATGCTTGATGAGATTGAGGGTATGGGCGTCGACCGTATAGATGTGGAAGAGGTCATGCTGCATCTGGCCGACGATCTGGCCGAATTCGGGCAGGTAGAGCCCCAGCAGCCCGTAGCGATTCATCCGCCGCAGGTTGCGATGGATGCCGGATTCGCTCTTGAGCAGTTCGATGAAGAGGCTGGTGTTGCGGATGTCCTGGCGAAAGGCATCGTCGATGAGGTGACGGCTGTCGCGCAGCAGACGGATGGTGCCGGCACTGGGTCCCTTGATCGCGGGATTCTGCGCCAGCAGCACGAACAGCTCCATCAGCGCGAAGGGGGTGCGCAGGAATACCTGGGGGTGCACCACCTCCAGATAACCGTTGCGGATCTGGAATCTGTTGTTGAGCGGGGTCACCGCGACCGGTACCTGCTCGTCGCGCAGATTCACTTCCTCGAAGTGCTGCATGACCACATCGCTGAGCTGGGACACGTCCATCACCACCCGGTAGTACTTCTGCATGAAGCGCTCTACCGCCAGCTTGGCGTCGTTGTCCTCGTAGCCGAGCAGGCTGGCGATGCGCCGCTGGTGGTCGAACAGCAGCCGATCCTCGGCGCGCCCGGCCAGCATGTGCAGGGCATAGCGGACCTTCCACAGGTATTCCTGCGCCGAGATCAGCAGGCTGCATTCGCTTTCGGTCAGGAAGCCCTGGCCTACCAGCGCCTGCAGGTTGAGGGTGCCGAACTGCCGCCGGGCGATCCACAGCAGCGTCTGGATGTCGCGCAAGCCGCCGGGCGAACCCTTCACGTTGGGTTCGAGGTTGTATTCGGTGTCGTTATACTTGGCGTGCCGCGCACTCTGCTCGGCGCGCTTGGCCAGATAGAAGGCGCGTCCCGGCCAGAGGTGCTCGACACTCGTGGCCGCCAGCATCGCCTGGCGCAGGTGCTCGGGGCCGGCGAGGGTACGGCTTTCCATCAGGTTGGTGATCACCGTCAGGTCGGCCAGGGCTTCGGTGGTGCATTCGCGCAGGGATCTGACGCTCTGCCCCACGGCCAGGCCCACGTCCCACAGCAGGGTCAGGAAGCCCTCGATGGATTCGCGGAAGCGTTCCTGTTCCTCCTCGGCCAGCAGGATCAGCAGGTCGATGTCCGAGTGCGGATGCAGCTCACCGCGGCCATAGCCGCCCACCGCGAGCAGGGCGATGCCATCCTCCGGCCAACTGAAGCGATTCCAGGCGGCGATCAGCATCTGGTCGATGAACCAGGCGCGATCCTCGACCAGCCGGCGCACGCTGCGGCCCGCCATGAAGCGGGCATCGAGAGTGGCGTTCGCGGCCCGGATGAATTTCTTGAAGGCCGCGAGAGGGCTGGCTTTCAGCGAAAGCTCAGCCTGGAACTGACCGGCGTCGAACAACTCCGAATCGACCTGGGGCATGGGCGCTCACTCACGCAGAAACGCGGGGAAAGGTTTCGTCCTTGCGCAGGGTCAGGATCTCGTAACCCTCTTCGGTGACCAGCACCGTGTGTTCCCACTGCGCGGACAACTTGCGGTCCTTGGTGATGGCGGTCCAGCCATCGCCCAGCAGGCGGGTCTCGTAGCGGCCCTGGTTGATCATCGGCTCGATGGTGAAGATCATCCCGGCCTGCAGTTCGAGGCCCGTGCCGGCACGGCCGTAGTGCACCACCTGCGGCTCCTCGTGGAAGCCCTTGCCGATCCCGTGGCCGCAGTATTCGCGAACCACCGAGAAGCCGTTCTTCTCAGCGTGCTTCTGGATCACTTCGCCGATATCGCCCAGCCGCGCGCCGGGGCGCACCAGGTCGATGCCCTTGTAGAGGCATTCCTGGGTGACCTGGCAGAGCCGGTCGGCCCACTCGGGCACGTCGCCCACCAGGTACATCTTGCTGGTGTCGCCGTGGTAGCCATCTTTGATGACGGTGATGTCCACGTTCATGATGTCGCCGCTCTTGAGCGGCTTGTCATTGGGAATGCCGTGGCAGACCACGTGGTTCAGCGAGGTGCAGATGGATTTCGGATAGCCCTTGTAGTTCAGCGGGGCGGGGATGGCCTGCTGCACGTCGACGATGTAGTCGTGGGCCAGCCGATCCAGTTCTTCGGTGGTGATGCCGGGACGCACGTGTTCGTCCAGCATTTCGAGCACTTCGGCGGCCAACTGGCCGGCGATGCGCATTTTGGCGATGTCTTCAGGGGTCTTGAGGATGACGGTCATCGGAAATCTCTAGGTATCACGCCGGGTGTCAGCTTTCGATCCGCTATTCTATCAGAGCCGGCGCCCGCGCTGTGGCTGCCGGCGGTACCCCGGACCTCCGGCATGCGGCAATCGCCGCTGGTGGTATCCGGCAGGGCGTGATATAAAGTCGCGCGCTTTTTCGGGGCTATGCCCTTCAGCGCTCCTAACCCCACACACGCATCGACACGATGACCTGGGTGCTTCCCGATGGGAAGTTGGTCATTGGGATGCGTGGAGGCCCAACCCGACTACGAGGAACATCTAAATGTCTCAAGTCTCCATGCGTGACATGCTGAAAGCCGGCGTGCATTTCGGCCACCAAACCCGTTACTGGAACCCGAAGATGGGTAAGTACATCTTCGGCGCGCGTAACAAGATCCACATCATCAACCTCGAAAAGACCCTGCCGATGTTCAACGAGGCCCTGACCTTCGTTGAGCGCCTGGCGTCCGGCAAGAACAAGATCCTGTTCGTCGGCACCAAGCGCGCCGCCGGCAAGATCGTTCGCGAAGAAGCCGCGCGTTGCGGTCAGCCCTTCGTTGATCATCGCTGGTTGGGCGGCATGCTGACCAACTACAAGACCATCCGTGCCTCGATCAAGCGTCTGCGTGATCTGGAAGTCCAGTCCCAGGACGGTACTTTCGACAAGCTGACCAAGAAAGAAGCCCTGATGCGTACCCGCGACCTCGAAAAGCTCGAGCGCAGCCTGGGCGGTATCAAGGACATGGGCGGTCTGCCGGATGCCCTGTTCGTGGTCGACGTTGACCACGAGCGCATCGCCATCACCGAAGCCAACAAGCTGGGCATCCCGGTCATCGGCGTCGTCGATACCAACAGCAGCCCGGAAGGTGTTGACTACATCATCCCCGGCAACGATGACGCCTTCCGCGCCGTTACTCTGTACCTGAGCAGCGTTGCCGATGCCGTGATCCGTGGCGGCAGCAATGGCGGTGCCAACGAGCAATTCGTCGAAGAACCCGCTGCCGAAGCCGTCGAGGGCTGAGCATTTCGACCCTAGGGTCGAGCGGTTCGACGTGCGAGAAGGGGGCCTAGCCCCCTTTTTGCCTACTGGCGTTTCATTGGCTCCGCCTGCGTGCGGAGTGACCTCGAAACCGATTCAAGAGGATTTCAAACATGGCAGAAATCACTGCAGCCCTGGTCAAAGAACTGCGCGAGCGCACCGGCCAAGGCATGATGGATTGCAAGAAGGCCCTGACCGCTGCCGGTGGCGACATCGAGAAAGCCATCGACGACATGCGTGCCGCTGGCGCCATCAAGGCTGCCAAGAAAGCCGGTAACGTGGCTGCCGAAGGTTCCATCGCGGTCAAGGTCGCTGACGACCACAAGGCTGCCGTCATCATCGAAGTCAATTCCCAGACCGATTTCCTGGCTCTGCAGGACGACTTCAAGGGCTTCGTCGCCGCCAGCCTGGACAAGGCCTTCGCCGAGAAGATGAGCGATGCCGCTCCGCTGATCGCCGCTCAGGAAAGCGCCCGTGAAGCGCTGGTCGCCAAGTGCGGCGAGAACGTCAACATCCGTCGCCTGACCCGTGTCGAAGGCGATGTCGTTGGCGCCTACCTCCACGGTCACCGCATCGGTGTGGTCGTTACCCTGCAGGGTGGCACCGCCGAACTGGCCAAGGAAATCGCCATGCACGTCGCGGCGAGCAATCCTCAGTTCCTGAATCCCTCCCAGGTTTCCGAAGAAGCTGTCGCCAAGGAAAAGGAAATTTTCCTGGCGCTGAATGCCGACAAGATCGCCGGTAAGCCGGAAAACATCGTGGAGAACATGGTCAAGGGTCGTATCAACAAGTTCCTGGCCGAAGCCAGCCTGGTTGAGCAGCCCTTCATCAAGGATCCGGAAGTCAAGGTCGGTGAGCTGGCCAAGAAGGCCGGCGCCGAAATCGTTTCCTTCGTGCGTTACGAAGTAGGCGAAGGCATCGAGAAAGCTGAAGTCGACTTCGCTGCCGAAGTCGCTGCCCAGCTGGCTGCCAGCAAGCAGTAAGACCGGCATCCGCCGTTGACCAGGAGGCCGCCCGCTTCGAGCGCGCGGCCTCTTTGTCAAATTGGAAGGTAGGTCTGATTTCTGCTCTTCCAAGGAGTTTTTTGCCGATTGGAGTGAACGCAACTGCGGTTGCGCTTTCCTATCGCAGGATCAAAATCCCCCGCACATGTTCATCGCCACAGGAGAGAGTGAATGGCACAGCAGATGAGTGGTCGCCAACCCCGTTACAAGCGTATTCTGCTGAAGCTCAGTGGCGAAGCCCTGATGGGAAGTGAAGACTTCGGGATCGATCCGAAGGTGCTGGATCGCATGTCGCTGGAGATCGGCCAGTTGGTGGGCATCGGTGTCCAGGTCGGTCTGGTGATTGGCGGTGGCAACCTGTTCCGCGGTGCGGCGCTGTCCGCCGTGGGTATGGACCGGGTGACCGGCGACCACATGGGCATGCTGGCTACCGTGATGAACGCCCTGGCCATGCGCGACGCCTTGGAGCGTTCCAACATTCCTGCCACGGTGATGTCCGCCATTTCCATGGTCGGCGTGACCGACCAGTACGACCGCCGCAAGGCCCTGCGTCAGTTGAAGGACGGCGAAGTCGTCATCTTCTCCGCCGGTACCGGCAATCCGTTCTTTACCACCGATTCCGCCGCCTGCCTGCGGGCCATCGAGGTCGAAGCCGATCTGGTGCTCAAGGCCACCAAGGTGGATGGTGTATACACGGCAGATCCCTTCAAGGATCCCAACGCCGAAAAATTCGAGCGTCTGACCTACGACGAGGTGCTCGACCGCAAGCTGGGTGTCATGGATCTCACGGCCATCTGTCTCTGCCGTGATCACAACATGCCCTTGCGGGTTTTCAACATGAACAAGCCCGGCGCCCTGCTCAATATCGTGGTGGGCGGAGGTGAGGGCACCCTGATCGAGGAGGGAGCAGCATGATCAACGAGATCAAGAAGGATGCGCAGACGCGCATGACCAAGACCCTGGAAGCCCTGGGCCACGCCTTTGCCAAGATCCGTACCGGACGCGCTCATCCGAGCATTCTGGATAGCGTCATGGTGTCCTACTACGGCAGCGATACCCCGCTGCGTCAGGTGGCCAACGTCACCGTCGAGGATTCGCGGACCCTGGCCCTGAGCGTGTTCGACAAGAGCATGATCCAGGCGGTCGAGAAGGCCATCATGACCTCCGACCTGGGCCTCAACCCGGCCACCGCCGGTACCACCATTCGCGTGCCGATGCCGGCGCTGACCGAAGAGACCCGCAAGGGCTTCACCAAGCAGGCGCGCTCCGAGGCCGAGCAGGCGCGCGTTTCCGTGCGCAACATCCGCCGCGATGCCCTGGCTCAGCTCAAGGATCTGCTCAAGGAAAAGGAAATCAGTGAAGACGAGGATCGTCGCGCTCAGGATGAAGTCCAGAAGCTGACTGATAAATTCGTCGCCGAGGTGGACAAGGCTCTGGAGGCCAAGGAAGCCGACTTGATGGCTGTTTGACAACGGTTGGGATGTAACATGGGCATGAGCAAGCCAGGCAAGGTGGTGCCGCGTCACGTGGCGATCATCATGGATGGGAACAATCGCTGGGCGCGCCGACGGTTGCTGCCGGGCGTCGCCGGTCACAAGGCCGGAGTGGACGCCGTGCGCGCGGTCATCGAGGTGTGTGGCGATGCGGGCGTCGAGGTGCTGACGCTGTTCGCCTTCTCCAGCGAGAACTGGCGGCGTCCGGCCGACGAGGTCGGCGCTCTGATGGAGCTCTTCCTTTCCGCCCTGCGGCGGGAGGCCAAGAAGCTGCACCAGAACGGCATCCGGCTGCGCATCATCGGCGATCGCTCGCTGTTCCATCCGGAACTGCAGGCAGCCATGGCGGAAGTCGAGGCACTCACTGCCCATCACACCCGGTTCGTGCTGCAGATTGCCGCGAACTACGGGGGGCAGTGGGACATCACCCAGGCCGCCCAGCAGCTGGCGCTGCAGGTTCAGCAGGGCACGCTGCAGCCGGGTGAGATCACTTCCGAGCTGTTGCAAGGCCGTCTGGCGACGGCCGACCTGCCACTGCCCGATCTGTGCATCCGCACCGGCGGCGAGAGGCGGGTAAGCAACTTCCTGCTCTGGCAGATCGCCTATGCCGAGCTGTATTTCTCCGACCTGTTCTGGCCGGACTTCAAGCACGAGGCCATGCGTGCCGCGCTGGCCGACTTCGCCACCCGCCAGCGGCGGTTCGGTCGGACCTGCGAACAGGTGGAAGCGGAGCTACGCGCCTAATGTTGAAGCAGCGAGTTATCACGGCGATGGTGCTCCTGCCCATCGCCCTGGCCGGATTTTTCTGGCTGGAAGGGGCGACCTTCGCCCTGTTCATCGGTGCGGTCGTGGTCCTGGGTGCCTGGGAGTGGGCGCGCCTGGCGGGGCTGGAAACCCAGCCGCTGCGTTGCGCCTATGCCGCCGTGATCGCGCTGGCGCTGCTGCTCTGCTGGTGGTTGCCCGGCGGTGCTCATGGTCTGCTGTTCATCAGTCTGGCCTGGTGGCTCTATGCGACCGTGCTGGTGCTTACCTATCCCGACAGCGCCCGGGCCTGGCAGGCTTCCTGGCGGCGTCTGCTGATCGGTCTGGTGGTGCTGGTTCCGGCCTGGCAGGGGCTGATGCTGCTCAAGGTGGCACCGGGTGGCAATCTGCTGATTCTCGAAGTGATGATGCTGGTGTGGCTGGCCGACATCTTCGCCTATTTCTCCGGGCGGGCCTTCGGCAAGCGCAAGCTGGCGCCGGCCGTGAGTCCGGGCAAAAGCTGGGAAGGCCTCTACGGCGGCCTGGCCGCCGCGCTGGTGGCGACCCTGGTGCTCGGCCTGGTGCGTGGCTGGGGGCTGGGTGATCTCTTGCAGGCGCTCATCGGCGCCGCCTGCGTGGTGCTGATCTCCGTGGTCGGCGATCTCACCGAGAGCATGTTCAAGCGCCAGGCCGGACTCAAGGACAGCAGTCAGCTGCTGCCCGGACACGGTGGCGTGCTGGATCGCATCGACAGCCTCACGGCCGCCGTTCCGTTGTTTGCCCTGCTGCTCTGGTGGGCTGGCTGGGGTGTTCAGTGAGTCTCCAGCAGCTTTGCGTGCTGGGTGCGACCGGCTCCATCGGCGCCAGCACCCTGGATGTCGTGGCCCGGTATCCCGATCGCTATCGAATCTTCGCCCTCAGCGGACATCGTCGGCTGAAGGAGCTGGCTGACCTTTGCTGGCGTTTCCAGCCGATCTATGCGGCCGTGCCTGACCAGGCCTCCGCCGAGCAGTTGGCTGGCCTGCTGCAGGATGTCGAGCAGCGCCCCGAGATCCTGGTGGGGGAGGGTGGCCTGGAGGCTATCGCGGCTCATCCGGAGGTCGATACCGTCATGGCGGCGATCGTCGGCGCGGCGGGTCTGAAGCCGACGTTGGCTGCGGTCAAGGCCGGCAAGCGCGTGCTGCTGGCCAACAAGGAAGCCCTGGTCATGAGCGGCGCGCTCTTCATCGAGGCGGTGCAGGCCAGTGGCGCGACCCTGCTGCCCATCGACAGCGAGCACAATGCGATTTTCCAGTGCCTGGTCGATCCGGCGACTCCGGGGTTGGCCCGTAAGGGTGTGCGTCGAATCTTGCTCACGGCCTCGGGCGGTCCGTTCCGTGAGACACCGGCCGAAGAGCTGATCGGCGTGACACCGGACCAGGCCTGTGCCCATCCCAAGTGGTCGATGGGGCGCAAGATTTCGGTGGATTCGGCCACCCTGATGAACAAGGGGCTGGAGCTCATCGAGGCCTGCTGGCTGTTCGAGGCGACGCCGGAGCAGGTCGAGGTGGTTATCCATCCCCAGAGCGTGATCCATTCGCTGGTGGACTACGTGGATGGGTCAGTGCTGGCCCAGCTGGGCAATCCCGATATGCGCACGCCGATCGCCCATGCCCTGGCCTGGCCCGAGCGGATCGACTCCGGTGTTGCGGCGCTGGATCTGTTCGAGATCGGCCGCCTCGACTTCGAGCGGCCCGACGAAGAGCGCTTTCCCTGTCTGCGCCTGGCGCGAGAGGCGGCTCAGGCGGGCGGTTGCATGCCGGCGACGCTCAACGCGGCCAACGAGATCGCCGTCGAAGCCTTTCTCGAAGGGCGGCTGGGCTTCACCGAGATCCCCCTGCTGATCGAAGCGGTCCTCAAGGGTGTCGAGCCCGGTGCGGCCACTGATCTCGCTGCGGTCTTCGCGGCCGACAACACCGCTCGGCGGCTGGCTGGGGAGTGGCTGTCGAGACGCTGATCCCGCGCCTCGACACCTGGCCTGCGAGTCCGCAGAATCTGCACACTGAGGTAGCGGAGGCAGCCAATGTCCATCCTTTATACGATACTGGGAACCCTGATCGCCCTAGGCGTGCTGGTGACCATCCACGAGTATGGCCATTTCTGGACGGCGCGCCGTTGCGGCGTCAAGGTCCTGCGTTTTTCCGTAGGTTTCGGCAAGCCGCTGTTGCGCTGGCACGACCGTCAAGGCACCGAATTCGTGGTGGCCGCGATCCCGCTGGGCGGTTACGTGAAGATGCTGGACGAGCGCGAAGCGCCGGTGGCGCCCGAAGAGCAGCATGCGGCCTTCAATCGCAAGACGGTCCGTCAGCGTATCGCCATCGTCGCCGCCGGACCGATCGCCAATTTCCTGCTCGCCATCCTGTTCTTCTGGCTGCTGGCCATGCTTGGCTCCCAGCAGCCGCGCCCGGTCGTGGGAGCGATCGCGCCCGATACTCCGGCTGCCACTGCGGGCATTCCCGTCGGTGCAGAGTTGACCGCGGTCGATGATGCGGCGGTAGACAGCTGGTCGGCGGTCAATCTGCGGCTGGTCGATCGCCTGGGTGAAAGCGGTCCGCTGCGCCTGAGCTACCGGGTGCCGGGCACCACCGCCGAACAGAGCAGCGTCATCCAGCTCGATGCCTGGTTGCGTGGTGCGGAAGATCCCGATCCGATCCAGGCCCTGGGCCTGAAACCCTGGCGACCGCAGATTCCGGCGGTCTTCGCCGAGCTCGATCCGGCCGGCCCGGCGAAAGCGGCCGGCCTGCAGGCGGGAGACCGCCTGATCGCCCTGAACGATACTTCCATCGGCGACTGGCAACAGGCCGTGGACTGGGTACGGGCGCATCCCGGTCAGCAGGTCAGGCTGACCTATGAGCGCGAGGGCCAGCAACGGGACCTGACCCTGCGCCTGGGCGCGCGGCGCGTCGATTCCACCGAGAGCGGTTACCTCGGTGCGGGTGTGGCCCCGGTCAAGTGGCCAGCGGAAATGGTTCGCGAAATCAGCTATGGACCCGTGGCTGCCGTAGGCGAAGGTATCGGCCGAACCTGGCAGATGAGCGTGCTGACGCTGGTTTCCCTGAAGAAGATGCTCTTGGGAGAGCTGTCGGTAAAAAACTTGAGCGGGCCGATAACCATTGCTAAAGTGGCGGGCGCTTCAGCTCAGTCAGGCCTGGGGGATTTCCTCAATTTTCTGGCGTACCTGAGCATAAGCCTGGGGGTTCTGAATCTGTTGCCTATCCCTGTGCTCGACGGTGGTCATCTGGTCTTCTACTTCGTCGAGTGGATTCGCGGGCGGCCCTTGTCCGAGCGTGTACAGACATGGGGCATGCAGATCGGTATTAGCCTCGTCGTGGGTGTGATGCTGCTGGCCTTGGTCAATGACCTCGGTCGCCTCTGACACTCTGCTGATTGCCGAATCTGCCGCCCAGTGCGGCAGATTCTTTATTTGCCAGTTGGAATAAAAGGGACTCATGAAACGCCTGCTGCTACCTGCGGTAATAGCCGCGCTGATGATCGGCGAGGTACACGCCGAGTCCTTCACCATCTCCGATATCCGCGTCAACGGACTGCAACGAGTATCGTCCGGCAGCGTCTTCGGTGCCCTGCCGCTCAATGTCGGCGAGTCCGTCGACGACAACAAGTTGGCCGAAGCCTCGCGCTCGCTCTTCCGTACCGGATTCTTCCAGGACATCCAGCTGGGTCGTGACGGTAACGTCCTGGTCGTGAACCTGGTCGAGCGTCCCTCCATTTCCAGCATCACCCTGGAAGGCAACAAGGCGATCTCCAGCGACGACCTGATGAAGGGTCTCAAGCAGGCCGGCCTCGCCGAAGGCGAGATCTTCCAGCGTGCGACGCTGGAAGGCGTGCGCAATGAATTGCTGCGCCAGTACGTCGCCCAGGGCCGTTATTCGGCCAGCATCGACGCCGAAGTGGTGCCTCAGCCCCGTAATCGGGTGCAGCTGAAGATCACCATCAACGAGGGCGAGGTCGCGACCATCTCCCACGTCAACGTGGTGGGCAACACGGTCTTCCCCGAAGATGACCTCACCTCGCTGTTCGAGCTCAAGCCGAGCAACTGGTTGTCGTTCTTCCGTAACGATGACAAGTACTCCCGGGAAAAGTTGTCAGGTGACCTCGAGCGCCTGCGCTCCTATTACCTGGATCGTGGCTACATCAACATGGACATCACCTCGACCCAGGTGTCCATCACGCCCGACAAGAAGCACGTCTACATCACCGTCAACGTCAACGAAGGGCAGAAGTACACCGTTCGTGAAGTCAAGCTGTCCGGCGACCTCAAGGTGCCGGAGGAAGAGCTGCGCAAACTGATGCTGGTCCAGCCTGGCCAGGTCTTCTCGCGCAAGGTCATGACCAGCACCTCGGATCTGATCACCCGCCGATTGGGCAACGAAGGCTATACCTTCGCCAACGTCAATGGTCTGCCCGAGCCCCATGACGACGATCACAGCGTGTCCCTGACCTATGTGGTCGATCCGGGCAAGCGTGCCTACGTCAATCGCATCAACTTCCGCGGCAACACCAAGACCGAGGACGAGGTGCTGCGTCGCGAGATGCGTCAGATGGAAGGCGGTTGGGCTTCCACCTATCTCATCGACCAGTCCAAGACCCGCCTCGAGCGCCTGGGCTACTTCAAGGAAGTCAAGGTCGAGACGCCCCAGGTACCGGGCACCGACGACATGGTCGACGTCAACTACAACGTCGAAGAGCAGCCGTCGGGCTCCATCACCGCCAGCATCGGCTTCGCTCAGAGCGCCGGTCTGATCCTCGGTGGTTCCATCAGCCAGAACAACTTCCTGGGCACCGGCAACCAGGTCAGCATCGGTCTGACCCGTTCCCAGTACCAGAGTCGCTACAACTTCAGCTTCACCGATCCCTACTTCACGCCGGACGGCGTCAGCCTGGGCTACAACATCTTCTATCGCAGCACCGACTACAGCAAACTGTACGACAGTGACGTCTCCTACTACTCGATCAACAGCCTGGGTACCGGTGTCACCCTGGGCTATCCGATCAGCGAGACCTCGCGCCTGACCTATGGTCTGAGCGTGCAGAACGACGAGATCAACCCCGGTACCTACAGTGCCGACGAGATCTACGATTTCGTCGAGCGCGAAGGGGACAACTTCACCAACTTCAAGGCCAGCATCGGCTGGTCGAGCTCGACGCTGAACCGTGGCGTCCTGCCGACCCGTGGCGCCTCTCAGAGCATGACCGGCCAGATCACCATCCCGGGTAGCGACCTGAGCTTCTACAAGCTCGACTATCGCGGCCAGCTGTTCACTCCGCTGACCGACACTACGGCGCTGCGCTTCCACACCGAGCTGGGCTATGGCGACAGCTATGGCAGTACCGACGGCCTGCCGTTCTATGAGAACTACTACGCGGGTGGCTTCAACTCGGTACGGGGCTTCGAGGACAGCAGCCTGGGTCCGCGGACTACACCGCCACGAATCAATCCAGCGACTGGTCAGACCAACTATGGGCCTCAGGGGCAGGGTTATCGTGACCGTGATAAGTCAGAGGCATTCGGTGGCAACGTCCTGATCACAGGCGGCGTGGAATACCTCTTCCCTCTGCCGTTCGTGAAGGATCAGAAATCGCTGCGTACCGTGTTGTTCTGGGACGTGGGTAATGTGTTCTCGACGGGCAACTGCTACAAGGCGGCTGATGGCGTCGGCGGTACATCGAATTGCGGAGATATCAGCCTCTCCAACATGGCCAGCTCCGTCGGCGTCGGTGTGACCTGGGTTACAGCCCTGGGCCCGCTGAGCTTCAGCCTGGGCGTCCCGGTCAAGAAGCCGGCCAACTCCGATCCGCAGGTCTTCCAGTTCTCGCTGGGTCAGACGTTCTGACCCAGGCAACACCTTTGCGCTTTACGCAGGAGTCAACTGTGCACAAGTACACTCGTTACGCTCTGTTCGCTGCCGTTCTCGTTGCCGCCCCGGTCTTCGCCGATACCAAGATCGCTGTCCTGAACTACCAGATGGCCCTGCTGGAATCCGATGCCGCCAAGAAGTACGCGGTGGATTCCGAGAAGAAGTTCGGTCCCCAGCTGAACAAGCTCAAGGGGCTGGAAAGCTCCGCCAAGGACATTCAGGACAAGCTCAACAAGGGCGGTGACAAGCTGGCCCAGGCCGAGCGTACCCGTCTGGAGAACGACTTCCGCCAGAAGGCCCGTGACTTCCAGTTCCAGTCCAAGGAACTCAACGACGCCAAGGCCGCCTCGGATCGCGACATGCTCAAGCTGCTCAAGCCGCGCCTGGACAAGGCCGTCGAAGAGGTGCTGAAGAAGGGTGACTACGATCTGGTGCTCGAACGTGGCGCCGTGGTTGACGTGAAGCCGCAATACGACATCACGCGCCAGGTCATCGAGCGCATGAACGCGGGTCGTTGATGAGTCATAGCACCTTTACGCTAGGCGAACTGGCGCAGTGGCTGGAAAGCCGCCAGTTGACCGTGGAATTACGCGGTTCGTCCGAGCGCCTGGTCACCGGTCTGGCTACCCTGCCCGAGGCCGGTCCCGACCAGTTGAGTTTTCTCGCCAATCCGCAGTACCGCCGTTACCTGGCCGATACCCAGGCCGGAGCCGTGCTGCTGACGGACAAGGACGCCGACGGCTATGCCGGCGATGCCCTGATCCTGGCGAATCCCTATCTGGCCTACGCGCGGCTTTCCCACCTGTTCGATCGCAAACCGCGCAGCGCGGCCGGTATTCATCCGACTGCACTGGTCGCGGCTGATGCCCAGGTCGATCCGACCGCGGCCATTGGTCCCTATGTGGTGATCGAGGCGCAGGCGTGCATCGGCGCAGGTGTCAGTCTCGGTGCTCACTGCGTGGTGGGTGCGCGCAGCGTCATCGGCGCCGATAGCTGGCTGGCGCCGCGGGTCACGCTCTATCACGACGTAACCATCGGTGCGCGCGCCGTCGTGCAGTCCGGGGCCGTGATCGGCGCCGAGGGCTTCGGCTTCGCCAACGAGCGTGGCCAGTGGCAGAAGATCGCCCAGCTGGGTGGCGTGCTGATCGGCGACGACGTCGAGATCGGTGCCAATACCACCATCGACCGCGGCGCCCTGGCGAACACGGTCATCAGCGATGGCGTCAAGCTCGACAACCAGATCATGATCGCGCACAACGTCCAGGTCGGTGAGCACACCGCCATGGCCGCCTGCGTCGGCATCTCTGGCAGTACCAAGATCGGCAAACACTGCACCATCGCCGGCGGCGTGGGCATGGTCGGTCATATCGAGGTGTGCGATCACGTGTTCGTTACCGGTATGACCATGGTGACCCGCTCGATTACCGAGCCTGGCGCCTATTCCTCCGGCACGGCCATGCAGCCGGCCGGTGAATGGAAGAAGAGCGCCGCGCGGATTCGTCACCTCGACGACATGGCCCGCCGTCTGCAACATCTGGAAAAAATCGTTGCTACCGTGACCTCGCGGGATGACGCTGCTTCTGATGCTTGATTCTGCATCGGATGTTCCCCCTTTCTTAACAGGCCTTCCCCGACCATGATGGACATCAACGAGATCCGTGAATATCTCCCGCATCGCTATCCCTTTCTGTTGGTGGATCGCGTGCTGGAGCTGGATATCGAAGCCAAGCGCATTCGCGCCTACAAGAACGTCAGCATCAACGAGCCGTTCTTCACCGGCCATTTTCCCCAGCACCCGATCATGCCGGGCGTGCTGATCGTCGAGGCCATGGCGCAGGCCGCTGGCGTGCTCGGCTTTAAGATGATGAATTCCTCGCCGGCCGATGGCACCCTGTACTACTTCGTCGGATCGGATAAGCTGCGTTTTCGCCAGCCGGTGACGCCGGGTGATCAGCTGATGCTCGACGCTCGCTTCATCAGCACCAAGCGCGGTATCTGGAAGTTCGAATGCCACGCCAGTGTGGACGACAAGCCGGTCTGCTCGGCTGAAATCATCTGTGCGGAACGCAAGCTATGACGTTGATTGACCCCAGGGCTATCGTCGACCCCAAGGCACGGCTCGCTGCCGATGTCCAGGTCGGCCCCTGGTCGATCATCGGGCCCGATGTCGAGCTTGGCGAGGGGACCGTCGTCGGTCCTCACGTCATCCTCAAGGGGCCGACCGTGATCGGGCGTCACAATCGTATCTTCCAGTTCTCGTCCATCGGTGAGGACACCCCTGACCTCAAGTATCAGGGCGAACCGACCCGGCTGCGGATCGGCGATCACAATACCATCCGTGAAGGGGTCACCATCCATCGCGGTACCGTGCAGGATCGGGAAGAGACGACTATTGGCGATCACAATCTGCTGATGGCCTATGTGCACATCGGGCATGACAGCGTGATCGGCAATCACTGCATCCTGGTCAACAACACGGCCCTTGCCGGGCACGTGCATGTCGATGACTGGGCGATCCTGTCCGGCTATACCCTGGTGCATCAGTTCTGCCGCATCGGCGCCCACAGCTTTTCCGGCATGGGCACGGCCATTGGCAAGGATGTACCGGCCTATGTCACGGTGTTCGGCAATCCGGCGGAAGCCCGCAGCATGAACTTCGAAGGCATGCGGCGGCGGGGTTTCTCGGCCGAAGCCATCAAGGAATTGCGCCGCGCCTACAAGGTGGTCTACCGCCAGGGCCTGACCGTCGATGACGCCCTGCGCGAGCTGGAGCCGGTGGCTCAGCAGTTTCCCGAAGTGGCGGTGTTCCGCGATTCCATTCTGAGTGCGACGCGTGGCATCACCCGCTGAGTTCGCCCAGCGCCCGCTGCGCGTGGCGCTGGTGGCCGGGGAGGCGTCGGGTGATCTGCTGGGCGCCGGCCTGATGCAGGCGTTGCGCGAGCAGCACCCGAATATCTCCTTCATGGGGGTGGGCGGTCCGCGGATGGAAGCCGAGGGCCTGGTGTCCGAATTTCCCATGGAACGCCTGGCGGTCATGGGGCTGGTCGAGGTGCTCGGCCGCCTGCGCGAACTCCTGGGGCGGCGCAAGGCGCTGATCGCTCAGTTGCTCGACGCCCGTCCCGATGTCTTCATCGGTATCGACGCCCCGGATTTCGTCCTCGAGATCGAAGCCCAGCTGCATCGCGCGGGCATTCCCGCCGTGCATTACGTCAGCCCCTCGGTCTGGGCCTGGCGGCAGAAGCGCGTATTGAAGATCCGCGATGGCTGCGACCTGATGCTGACCCTGTTCCCCTTCGAGGCGCGCTTCTACGAAGAACAGCAGGTGCCGGTGCGCTTCGTCGGCCATCCGCTGGCCGATACCATTCCCTTGGACAGCGACCGGCTGGCGGCCCGGCAGGCCCTGGGGCTGCCGCAAGACGGTCAGGTCGTCGCCCTGCTGCCCGGCAGTCGCGGTGGCGAAGTAGGGCGCCTCGGTGCGCTGTTTCTCGACGCCGCCGCTCAGTTGCTGGCCGTGCGTCCTGACGTGCGCTTCGTGTTGCCCTGTGCCAATGCCGCGCGGCGGGCGCAGGTGGAGCAGTTGCTGGAAGGGCGGCCGCCTTTGCCGCTGCTGCTAACCGATGGCCGTTCCCATGAGGTGCTGGCCGCCTGCGACGGCGTGCTGATCGCCTCGGGCACAGCCACCCTGGAGACACTATTGTTCAAGCGACCCATGGTGGTCGCCTATCGAGTGGCGCCCCTGACCTATCTGATTCTCAAGCAGCTGGTGAAGAGTCCCTACATTTCGCTGCCGAACCTGCTGGCCGGGCGCAAGCTGGTGCCCGAGCTGATCCAGCACGAGGCGACGCCGGAACGGCTGGTGGCCGAGCTCCTGCCGTTGCTGGAACAGCCACAGCAGCAGACCGATAGCTTCGCGGCCATCCATCACAGCCTGAGGCGCGATGCCTCGGTAGAGGCGGCCGCTGCCGTGCTGGATCTCCTGCGGTCGCGCAGCTGATGCAGCTGGGTCTGGATTTCAACCTGGTCGAGGCACTGGTCGCCGGGGTGGATGAAGTCGGCCGCGGTCCGCTGTGCGGCGCCGTGGTCACGGCCGCGGTGATCCTCGATCCGGGCAAGCCCATTCTCGGGCTGAACGATTCGAAGAAGCTGTCGCTGGCGCGCCGCGAAGCCCTGTTCGACGAGATCCAGGAAAAGGCCCTGGCCTGGTGCGTGGCCCGTGCCGAGGTCGCCGAGATCGACCAGTTGAACATCCTGCACGCTACCATGCTGGCCATGCAGCGCGCGGTGGAAGGCCTGCAGGTGGAGCCGCGGCTGGCCCTGATCGATGGCAATCGCTGTCCCAAGCTGGCGGTGCCCAGTTCGCCGGTGGTGAAAGGCGACAGCCAGGTCCCGGCGATCGCCGCGGCCTCCATCCTGGCCAAGGTGAGTCGCGATCGCGAGATGCAGGTGCTGGATGCCCTCTATCCGGGCTATGGCCTGGCCGGGCACAAGGGCTATCCCACCGCCGAGCACCTGGATGCGCTCAGGCGCCTGGGGCCCACGCCCATCCACCGGCGTTCCTTCGCGCCGGTGCGTGACGCCTGGCACGCCCTCGAGACCCAGGCCTCCACCCAGATCATCGCGACCTACTGACGGCCGTCGCGGCGGTCTGACCCCGGGTCGACAATCCAGTACAATCTCGCGCCTCATGCATCAAGGGGTCTCTGCCATGTCCGCATCCTTCGTCCACCTGCGTCTGCACACGGAATACTCCCTGGTCGACGGGATCGTGCGGGTGAAGGGGCTGGTAAAGGCCGCCGAAGCGGCCGGAATGCCGGCCGTGGCGGTGACCGACCAGGGCAACCTCTGTTCCCTGGTCAAGTTCTACAAGGCCGCCATGGGCGCCGGGATCAAGCCCATCGCCGGCGCCGACATCTGGCTGGCCGGTCGCGATGGCGATGCGCCGCTGAGCCGCATGACCCTGCTGGTCATGAACGCCAAGGGTTATCGCAACCTCACCGAGCTGCTGTCGCGGGGCTTCCAGGAAGGTCAGCAGGATGGCCAGATCGTCATCCAGCGCGACTGGGTGAAGGCTGCCAGCGAAGGCCTGATCGCCCTGTCCGGCTCCAAGGAGGGCGAGGTCGGCCTGGCGCTGCTCGAAGGCGATCTGGCCCTGGCCGATCAGCTGTTCGCGGAATGGCAGCAGGTCTTCCAGGATCGCTTCTATCTGGAAGTACAGCGCACCGAGCGCGTCGGTGACGAAGAGCACCTGCATGCCGCCGTGGCCCTGGCCGATCGCTGCGGTGGCGCCCTGGTGGCGACCAACGACGTGCGCTTTCTCAAGGCCGAGGATTTCGAGGCCCACGAGACCCGTGTCTGCATCGGCGAGGGCCGCCCGCTGGACGATCCTCGTCGCGAGCGCAAGTACAGCGACCAGCAGTACCTGAAGTCGGCGGCCGAGATGGCCGAGCTGTTCAGCGACCTGCCCGAGGCGCTGGAAAATACCGTCGAGATCGCCAAGCGCTGCAACATCGAGATCCAGCTGGGCAAGTATTTCCTGCCCAACTTCCCGATTCCCAACGGGATGACCATCAACGACTACCTGCGCCATGTGTCCTTCGAGGGCCTGGAAGAGCGCCTGGCCGTGCTCTGGCCGCGCGAGACCACGCCGAACTACGAAGAGAAGCGCCAGGAGTATGTCGACCGACTCAACTTCGAGCTCGACATCATCATCCAGATGGGCTTCCCCGGTTACTTCCTCATCGTGATGGACTTCATCAAGTGGGCGAAGAACAACGGCGTGCCGGTCGGCCCCGGCCGGGGCTCGGGTGCCGGCTCCCTGGTGGCCTATGTGCTCAAGATCACCGACCTCGATCCGCTGGCCTACGACCTGCTGTTCGAGCGCTTCCTCAACCCCGAACGGATCTCCATGCCCGACTTCGACGTCGACTTCTGCATGGACGGTCGCGACCGGGTGATCGAGTACGTGGCCGACCTGTATGGCCGCGAGGCGGTGAGCCAGATCATCACCTTCGGCACCATGGCGGCCAAGGCGGTGGTGCGCGACGTGGCGCGGGTGCAGGGCAAGTCCTATGGCCTGGCCGATCGCCTGTCGAAGATGATCCCCTTCGAAGTGGGCATGACCCTGCAGAAGGCCTTCGAACAGGAAGAGGTGCTGCGCGACTTCCTGGCGACCGACGAGGACGCCAAGGAAATCTGGGACATGGCCCTGAAGCTGGAAGGCATCACCCGCGGCACCGGCAAGCACGCCGGGGGCGTGGTGATCGCGCCGACCAAGCTGACCGACTTCTCGCCCATCGCCTGCGACGAGGACGGCAACGGCCTGGTGACCCAGTTCGACAAGGACGACGTCGAGCAGGCCGGCCTGGTCAAGTTCGACTTCCTCGGTCTGCGTACCCTGACCATCATCAAGTGGGCCCTGGAGACCATCAACCGCACGGAAGTGGAGGAGGGGCGCGAGCCGCTCAACATCGACTTCATCCCGCTGGACGACAAGCCGACCTACGCCCTGCTGCAGAAGGCCGAGACCACCGCCGTCTTCCAGCTTGAATCCCGCGGCATGAAGGAGCTGATCAAGAAGCTCAAGCCAGACTGCCTCGAAGACCTCATCGCCCTGGTGGCGCTGTTCCGCCCCGGTCCGCTGCAGTCGGGCATGGTGGACGACTTCATCAACCGCAAGCATGGCCGCGCCGAGTTGGCCTATCCGCATCCGGACTACCAGTACGACGGCCTGCAGCCGGTGCTGGCGCCCACCTACGGCATCATCCTCTACCAGGAACAGGTGATGCAGATCGCCCAGGTCATGGGCGGCTACACCCTGGGCCAGGCGGACATGCTGCGCCGGGCCATGGGCAAGAAGAAGCCCGAGGAGATGGCCAAGCAGCGCGGTGGCTTCATCGAGGGCTGCGCCAATAACGGCATCGATGGCGAGCTGGCGGGCAACATCTTCGACCTGGTGGAGAAATTCGCCGGTTACGGCTTCAACAAGTCGCACTCGGCCGCCTACGGCCTGGTTTCCTACCAGACCGCCTGGTTGAAGACTCACTATCCGGCGCCCTTCATGGCCGCGGTGCTGTCGGCGGACATGCACAACACCGACAAGGTGGTGATCCTCATCGAGGAATGCCGCCATATGAAACTGCGCATCGACACGCCGGACGTGAACATCTCCGAGTTCAAGTTCACCGTGAACGAGGGTGGGCGCATCGTCTACGGCCTGGGCGCCATCAAGGGCGTGGGCGAGGGGCCGGTGGAGGCCATCGTCGAGGCGCGTGCCGAGGGGCCCTTCAAGGACCTCTTCGATTTCTGCGCGCGGGTGGATCTCAAGCGTATCAACAAGCGCACTCTGGAAGCCCTGATCCGTTCCGGTGCCCTGGACCGCCTGGGGCCGCACTATCACGATGAGCTCAAGGCCTATCAGGCGACCATCGACCAGAATCGCGCCGTACTGCTGGCGGCCATGGAAGAGGCCATCGCCTCGGCCGAGCAGACCGCCCGCAGTCACAACAGTGGTCACGTGGATCTCTTTGGTGGCGTCTTTGCCGAACCCGAGGCCGACGTCTATGCCAACCACCGGCGCGCCCGCGAGCTCAATCTCAAGGAGCGTCTGCGCGGGGAAAAGGAAACCCTGGGGCTGTACCTGACCGGCCACCCCATCGAGGAATACGAAGGCGAGGTCCGGCGGCTGGCGCGTCAGCGCATCGTCGACCTCAAGCCCTCGCGCGAAACCCAGACCGTGGCCGGTCTGATCGTCAACCTGCGGGTGATGAAGAACAAGCGCGGCGACAAGATGGGCTTCGTCACCCTGGACGATCGCTCCGGACGCATCGAGGCCTCGCTGTTCGCCGAGGCCTTCAATGCCGCCCAGGCGCTGTTGCAGACCGATGCCCTGGTGATCGTCGAGGGCGAGGTCAGCCAGGACGACTTCTCCGGTGGCCTGCGCCTGCGCGCCAAGCGGGTACTGGGGCTGGAGGAAGCCCGTACCGCCCTGGCGGAAAGCCTCAGGATCGCCGTGCGCAGCGAGGCGCTGGCCGGCGATCGGCTGCGCTGGCTGGGCGAGTTGTGCGGTCGCCATCGCGGCGCCTGTCCGGTCACCATCGACTACCAGGGGCCCACCGCGCGGGCGCTGCTGCAGTTCGGCGAGAACTACCGGATCGACCCGGCCGATGGCCTGATTCAAACCCTGCGTGACCAGTTCGGCAGGGAGAACGTCTTTCTGAACTATCGTTAAGTCCGAGCGCCTCGTGCGCTCCGTCCCAACCCTCGCCAGCGGCGGGTGCCGGTGATGTGGCAGGAGTCTCGACCTGTCCCGTCCGATCCCTTAAGGTAGGCGCCCCGGCCCCTGGCTCTAGATTGTAATAACGGATGCCCATGAACCCGAACTATCTCGATTTCGAACAGCCTATCGCCGATCTCCAGGCCAAGATCGAAGAACTTCGACTGGTCGGTAACGACAATGCGCTGAACATCAGTGACGAGATCGCCCGGTTGCAGGAGAAGAGTCAGGCGCTCACCAAGAGCATCTTCAGCGACCTGTCCAGCTGGCAGGTGGCTCGTCTGGCCCGGCATCCGCTGCGTCCCTATACCCTCGACTACATCAGCTATCTGTTCAGCGATTTCGAAGAGCTGCACGGTGACCGCCACTTCGCCGACGATCCAGCCATCGTCGGTGGCATCGCCCGCCTGGAAGGTCGTCCGGTGATGATCATCGGTCACCAGAAGGGCCGTGAGGTACGCGAGAAGGTCCGCCGCAACTTCGGTATGCCGCGTCCGGAAGGCTATCGCAAGGCCTGCCGCCTGATGGAAATGGCCGAACGCTTCAAGATGCCGATCCTGACCTTTATCGACACCCCCGGGGCCTACCCGGGCATCGACGCCGAAGAGCGCGGTCAGAGCGAGGCGATCGCCTGGAACCTGCGGGTCATGGCGCGCCTCAAGACCCCCATCATCGCCACCGTGATCGGCGAGGGTGGTTCCGGTGGCGCCCTGGCCATCGGCGTCTGCGATCAGCTGAACATGCTGCAGCACTCCACCTACTCGGTGATCTCGCCGGAAGGTTGCGCCTCCATTCTGTGGAAGACCGCCGAAAAGGCCCCCGATGCCGCCGAGGCCATGGGCATCACCGCCGAGCGGCTGAAGAGCCTGAACATCGTCGACCAGGTGATCGACGAGCCCCTGGGCGGTGCCCATCGCGATCCCCAGACCATGGCCAACAGCCTGCGCAGCGCACTGCTGGAGCAGCTGGATGAACTCAAGGACTACGACCTGCCGGCGCTGCTGGATCGTCGTTACAAGCGCCTGATGAGCTACGGCATTTCCTGATACCGCGGCCATGAGTCTGCTGGACCGGCTGCACGCCCGCCTGGAGCGGCAGCCGCCCACCCGTCACTGGCGAGTGGGCTTCTCCGGCGGACTCGACTCCACCGTTCTCCTGCACCTCTGCGCGCGATTGCGCGCGCGCGGCCTGCTGGTCGACCTGCAGGCGGTGCATGTGCACCACGGCCTGCAGGCCGCGGCGGATGCCTGGGTCGCGCATTGCACCCGGGTCTGCCAAGGGCTGGCCATTCCTCTCGCTATCCTGCACGTCCGCACCGATGGCGCCGCCAGTCTTGAGCGAGCCGCCCGCGAAGCGCGCTATGCCGCCTTCGCCCGGGTGCTGCCGGAGGATGGCTGCCTGGTGCTGGGCCAGCATCGTGACGATCAGCTGGAGACCCTGTTGCAGCGGCTGGTACGTGGCGCGGGTGTGAAGGGCCTCGCCGGCATGCCGGAGACCCGATCGCTGGCGGCCGGTCGCCTCTGGCGCCCGTTGCTGGACGAGCCCCGCGCCGCACTGCTGGCCTATGCCGAAGCCGAAGGGCTGGACTGGATCGAAGACCCCAGCAATGCCGATACCGGGCTGGATCGCAATTACCTGAGACACAAGGTGCTGCCACGGTTGCGCCAGCGCTGGCCAGGGGTCGATCAGGTCATGGCGCGCAGCGCCCGTCACCTGGCCGAAGCCGACGAACTGCTCGGCGAACTGGCCAGCCTGGATCTGCAGCAGGCCCGGCTCGTCGCCCAACCCTTCCCCTGGATTCCCTTGCCCAGTCTGGCCCTGGCGCCCTTGCAGCGCTTGAGCGAGGCCCGCCAGCGCAATGCCCTGCGTGCCTGGCTGGCTGCGCTGACGCGCCAGCCCGACAGCGCCCATTGGGCCGGCTGGCAGGCGGTGCGCGAGGCGGGCACGGCCAGCGATCCCGTCTGGCGCCTCGAAGGCGGCAGTGTGCGCCGTGGGGCCGGGCGGATCTGGTGGGTGCCGGACGCCTGGCAGGTCATGCCCTCTCCCCAGCCGGTCGCCGCTCGGGTCGGCACCCTGGAACTGAGGGGCAATGGCCGCCTGATCTTTACCGGGCAGGCCGTCGAAGCCGGCTGGCGAATCGGCTATCGCCAGGGCGGCGAGCGACTGGTCGTAGCCGGTCGCGGCAGTCGCGATCTCAAGCGCCTGCTCAACGAGCGGGAGGTCCCGCCTTTCCTGCGCGGCCGTTTGCCGCTGCTCTGGCGAGGCGACGAACTGCTGGCCGTGGCCAATCTGCCCGGCCTGAGTGCTCTGCCAGGGGGAGGGCGGCTTGAGTGGCAGCCCGCAGACGGCATGGGTGGGTTTGAGCTGGGATGACCTTTAGGCTAGACTACGCTCCCGTCTTATACCGCATTTTCCGCTCGCTCCGAGTGGACGGTGTGCATTGGTCCGGCGCCAGGCCGACCGCTCTCGCTTTCATCGGCGGCTCTCCGCCTCAACGCAGATTCTAGGAA
Organism: Pseudomonas flavocrustae; assembly: GCF_029872515.1. Classification (NCBI taxonomy): domain Bacteria; kingdom Pseudomonadati; phylum Pseudomonadota; class Gammaproteobacteria; order Pseudomonadales; family Pseudomonadaceae; genus Pseudomonas; species Pseudomonas flavocrustae. The sequence continues at coordinate 217,703 of NZ_JAPDIQ010000009.1, forward strand.
TTTTCATGACGCGCTTTATTTTCGTCACGGGCGGTGTTGTTTCTTCTTTGGGGAAAGGCATCGCCTCGGCTTCCCTGGGCGCCATTCTGGAAGCGAGAGGGCTGAAGGTCACCATGCTCAAGCTGGATCCCTACATCAACGTGGATCCCGGCACCATGAGTCCCTTCCAGCACGGCGAGGTGTTCGTCACCCATGACGGCGCCGAGACCGACCTGGACTTGGGTCACTACGAGCGGTTCATCCGCACCACCGTGACCCAGAACAACAACTTCACCACCGGTCGCATCTACATGGACGTGCTGCGCAAGGAGCGTCGTGGCGACTACCTGGGCGCCACCGTGCAGGTGATCCCGCACATCACCGACGAGATCAAGAGACGCATCATCAAGGGCGCCGGCGATGCCGATGTGGCCCTGGTGGAGATCGGCGGTACCGTCGGCGACATCGAGTCGCAGCCTTTCCTCGAAGCCATCCGCCAGTTGCGGGTGGAGATCGGGGCGCGCCGCGCCATGCTGATGCACCTGACCCTGGTGCCCTATATCGCCACCGCCGGCGAGACCAAGACCAAGCCGACCCAGCATTCGGTCAAGGAACTGCGCTCCATCGGCCTGCAGCCCGATGTGCTGATCTGCCGGTCCGACCACACCGTCGACAGCTCCTCGCGTCGCAAGATCGCGCTCTTCACCAACGTCGAAGAGCGCGCGGTCATCTCCCTGGAAGACGTCGACACCATCTACCGCATTCCCTCCGTGCTGCACGCCCAGGGCCTGGACGAGTTCGTCATCGAGCGCTTCGGCCTGGAGTGCAAGCCGGCCGATCTGTCCGAGTGGGATCGCGTGGTGGACGCCAAGCTCAACCCCGCGCAGGAAGTCACCATCGCCATGGTCGGCAAGTACATGGAACTGCTCGACGCCTACAAGTCGCTGATCGAGGCCATGACCCACGCCGGCATCCAGAGCCGCACCAAGGTCAACCTGCGCTATATCGATTCCGAGCACATCGAGCAGCAGGGCACCCATCTGCTCAAGGGCGTGGACGCCATCCTGGTTCCCGGCGGCTTCGGCCTGCGCGGCGTGGAAGGCAAGATCGCCACCGTGCAGTACGCTCGCGAGAACAAGATTCCCTACCTGGGCATCTGCCTGGGCATGCAGGTGGCGGTCATCGAATTCGCCCGTAACGTGCTGGGCTGGAAAGACGCCAACTCCACCGAATTCGACAAGGCCAGCGGGCACCCGGTGGTCGGCCTGATCACCGAGTGGCAGGACGCCACTGGCGCCACCGAGATCCGCACCGAAGGCTCCGACTTGGGTGGCACCATGCGCCTGGGCGCCCAGGAGTGCCAGCTGAGCGAAGGCACCCTGGTGCACGACTGCTACGGCCAGGACGTCATCGTCGAGCGCCATCGTCACCGCTACGAGGTCAACAACAACCTGCTGCCGCAGATCCAGGCCGCCGGCCTGAAGATCTCCGGTCGCTCGGGCGACGGCGCCCTGGTGGAGGTGGTGGAAGCCCCGGACCATCCCTGGTTCGTCGCCTGCCAGTTCCACCCGGAGTTCACCTCCACCCCGCGTGACGGCCATCCGCTGTTCAGCGGCTTCGTCAACGCCGCCCTGCGTTACGCCAAGAAGGATTGAGCATGACCGTGCAGAAGATCGTCCGCGTCGGCAACATCGAGATCGCCAACGACAAGCCCTTCGTGCTGTTCGGCGGCATGAACGTGCTGGAATCCCGTGACCTGGCCATGGAGGTCTGCGAGCAATACGTCAAGGTGACCGAGAAGCTGGGCATCCCCTATGTCTTCAAGGCCAGCTTCGACAAGGCCAACCGCTCCTCGGTGACCAGCTATCGTGGTCCGGGCATGGAAGCCGGCCTGCGCATCTTCGAAGAGCTCAAGGCCACCTTCGGCATGCCGGTGATCACCGACGTCCACGAGCCCTATCAGGCGGCTCCGGTGGCGGCGGTGTGCGACATCATCCAGCTGCCGGCCTTTCTCTCGCGGCAGACCGACCTGGTGGTGGCCATGGCCAAGACCGACGCCGTGATCAACATCAAGAAGGCGCAGTTCCTCGCGCCCCAGGAGATGAAGCACATCCTCGCCAAGTGCGAAGAAGCCGGCAACGACCAGTTGATCCTCTGCGAGCGGGGCTCCTCCTTCGGCTACAACAACCTGGTGGTCGACATGCTCGGCTTCGGCGTCATGAAGAGCTTCGGCTACCCGGTGTTCTTCGACGTGACCCATGCCCTGCAGATGCCGGGCGGTCGCGCCGATTCCGCCGGCGGCCGCCGCGCTCAGGTCACCGACCTGGCCAAGGCGGGCATGAGCCAGGGCCTGGCCGGTCTGTTCCTCGAAGCCCATCCGGATCCCGAACATGCCAAGTGCGACGGCCCCTGTGCCCTGCGCCTGGAGAAGCTGGAGCCCTTCCTGGCCCAGCTCAAGGCGCTGGACGAGCTGGTGAAGTCGTTCACGCCGATCGAAACTGCCTAAGCGGCGGCTGAACCAAAAGGCCCAGGCGCAGCCGAAGGCTGATCCGTCAATGACCGGTAACATGGAGATCGATACAAAAATGGCTAACATCGTCGACATCAAGGGACGTGAAGTCCTGGATTCCCGCGGCAACCCCACCGTTGAAGCGGACGTTATCCTGGACAATGGTATCGTCGGTCGCGCCACCGCGCCGTCCGGCGCGTCCACCGGTTCGCGCGAGGCACTGGAGCTGCGCGACGGCGACAAGAGCCGTTATTTGGGCAAGGGCGTGCTGAAGGCCGTGGGCAACATCAACGGCCCGATCCGTGACCTGCTGCTGGGCAAGGATCCGAGCGACCAGAAGGCCCTGGACCGCGCCATGATCGAGCTGGACGGTACCGAGAACAAGGCCAAGCTGGGCGCCAACGCCATCCTGGCCGTGTCCCTGGCGGCCGCCAAGGCCGCTGCCGAAGACCAGGACCTGCCGCTCTACGCCCACATCGCCAACCTGAACGGTACCCCCGGTCAGTACTCCATGCCGGTGCCGATGATGAACATCATCAATGGCGGCGAACATGCCGACAACAACGTCGACATCCAGGAATTCATGGTCCAGCCGGTCGGCGCCAAGAGCTTTGCCGACGCCCTGCGCGTGGGTGCCGAGATCTTCCATCACCTCAAAGCCGTGCTCAAGGCTCGGGGCCTGAGCACCTCCGTGGGTGACGAAGGCGGCTTCGCGCCGAACCTGGCTTCCAACGCCGACGCCCTGGCCGCCATCGCCGAAGCGGTGAAGAACGCCGGCTACGCGCTGGGTACCGACGTGACCCTGGCCCTGGACTGCGCTTCCAGCGAATTCTACAAGGACGGCCAGTACGACCTGTCCGGCGAGGGCAAGGCCTTCGACGCCAACGGTTTCGCCGACTACCTGGCCGGGCTGACCGAGCAATTCCCGATCATCTCCATCGAAGATGGCATGGACGAGTCCGACTGGGCCGGCTGGAAGGCGCTGACCGACAAGATCGGCAGCAAGGTGCAGCTGGTGGGCGACGACCTGTTCGTCACCAACACCAAGATCCTCAAGGAAGGCATCGAGAAGGGCATCGGTAACTCGATCCTGATCAAGTTCAATCAGATCGGCTCCCTGACCGAGACCCTGGAAGCCATCCAGATGGCCAAGGCCGCCGGCTACACCGCGGTGATCTCCCACCGCAGCGGCGAGACCGAAGACTCCACCATCGCCGATCTGGCCGTGGGCACTGCCGCCGGTCAGATCAAGACCGGGTCGCTGTGCCGCTCCGATCGCGTCTCCAAGTACAACCAGCTGCTGCGCATCGAAGAGCAGCTGGGTGCCAAGGCGCCTTACCGCGGCCGTGCCGAGTTCCGCAGCTAAGGGCTGAGCGACCGGGGAGGTGCTGACTCACGTCAGCGCCTCCCGCCACGTCCGACGGACCACAGGATAGATGCCCAGTTTACAAGCGTAGAGCTGGGCTTCTATCCTGTTTTCGTCTCTGCCGCCGCCTTTGCGGCATCCGCCGTCCGCGAATCCGTTATCTCCCATGCGAAGTCCCTACTGGCTGTTCCCCTTCCTGCTCCTGCTGCTCGGCGGTCTTCAGTATCGCCTGTGGGTCGGTGATGGCAGCTTCGCCCAGGTGCGCGAACTCAAGCAGCAGATCGCCGACCAGAATGGTGAGAACAAGCGCCTGCTGGAGCGCAACGAGATCCTCGAAGCCGAGGTCGTCGAGCTCAAGAAAGGCATGGAGACCGTCGAGGAGCGTGCCCGCCACGAACTCGGCATGGTCAAACAAGGCGAAACCCTCTTCCTGCAATCCAAATAATGTCCCTCCTGCCTTCCTTCTGGGCGGTCATCCCCGCCGCGGGCGTGGGTGCGCGGATGCGTGCCGACCGACCCAAGCAATACCTCGACCTGTGCGGCCGCAGTCTGCTGGAGCGCACCCTCGACTGTTTTCTCGACCACCCGCGCCTGCGCGGCCTGGCGGTGAGCCTGGCGCCGGAAGACCCCTGGTGGCCGACGCTGGCCTGCGCCCGCGATGCCCGCATCCTGCGCGCACCGGGCGGTCGCGAGCGCGCCGACTCGGTACTCGGTGGCCTGCTGCTGCTGAGCGAGCAGGGCGCCACCGACGGCGACTGGGTGCTGGTGCACGATGCCGCGCGACCCAATCTCTGTCGCGAGGATCTGGACCGGCTGCTGGCCGAACTGGCCCAGGACCCGGTGGGTGGCCTCCTGGGCGTGCCGGCACGGGATACCCTCAAGCGCGTTGGCCGCGATGGCCGGGTGAGCGAAACCGTGGATCGCAGCCAGGTCTGGCTGGCCTATACGCCGCAGATGTTTCGCCTCGGTGCCCTGCGTGACGCCCTGAGCGCCGGCCTGGCTGCGGGCGCTGCCATCACCGATGAGGCGTCGGCGATGGAATGGGCCGGTCATGCGCCGCGCCTGGTCGAAGGCCGCGCGGACAACATCAAGGTCACCACCCCCGAAGACCTGCAGCGGCTGCAACAGGTCTTCGCCGAGGCCTAGGACCCAGGCCCGCAGTGGCCCATCGCTGAAAAGACTCGCTCGCTGCGCTCAATCCACTGGGTGGCGAGCCCCTGGGCGCGGGGTGCCCAGGCCCTGCTTGAGGTGTTCCACCAGCAGGCGAATCTTCGGCGAGAGAAAGCGCCGCTGCGGATAAAGCGCCCAGACCGCGCTATTGGGCGGCTGACGATTGTCCAGCAGGGCGCGCAGCTCGCCGCGGGCCAGATGCGGCTGCACGTAGTAATCCGGCAGCTGGCAGAGGCCGAAGCCACGCAGGGCAGCGTCGAGCACCGCCTGGCCGCTGTTGCAGCGCCAGGAGCCCTGGACCCGGTGCAGCACCTCGCGCTCGTTTTCGCGAAAGCTCCAGATATCGCTGGTACCCACCAGGCAACGATGGCGACTCAGCTCGGACAGGGTATGGGGCGCACCGAAGCGCTCCAGATAGCTCGGCGCGGCGCACAGATAGAGCTCCCGTGGCGCCAGGCGCGTCGCTACCAGACGCGAGTCGGCCAGGCGGCCCAGGCGGATGGCCAGATCGTAGCCCTCGTGCAGCAGGTCGACGGTGCGGTTGGTCAGGTCCAGTTCCAGACTCACCTCGGGATGGCGGGCGAGAAAATCGTTGACCAGGGGCACGACGAAGCGTTCGCCATAGGTCACGGCGCAGGTCATGCGGATCAGCCCCTTGGGCTGGCTGGAGAGATCGCTGACCTCGCGCAGGGCTTCGTCGCGTGCCTCCTGCAGGCGTCGGCAGTGCTGGAGAAAGGTGTGACCGGCTTCGGTGAGGGCGACGCTGCGGGTGCTGCGATAGAGCAGACGCGCCTGCAGACGCTCCTCCAGCCTTGCCACCTGACGGCTGACGTGGGACGTGGAGGTGCCCAGGCGATCGGCGGCTTGACCAAAGTGCAGGGTGTTCGCCACCGCGACGAACTCATCGATACCCTCCCAACCCATCATTGTTTCCCTGTGGCAAAAATGAATTCCAGTATGCCCGATTGTTCCAGGATTTCTGGCGTCTAAACTGATCACCTCGTTTTTTCGTCCTACTGGAGTCGAGCATGATCAAGTCCCGCGCCGCCGTAGCCTTCGCGCCCAATGAGCCCCTGAAGATCGTCGAAGTGGACGTCGAGCCGCCCAAGGCCGGTGAGGTGCTGATCCGCATCGTCGCCACCGGCGTCTGCCACACCGACGCCTACACCCTGTCCGGCCAGGACTCCGAGGGGGTCTTTCCCTGCATCCTCGGTCACGAAGGCGGTGGCATCGTCGAGGCGGTGGGCGAGGGCGTGACCTCGGTCGCCGTGGGCGATCACGTCATCCCGCTGTACACCGCCGAATGCGGCCAGTGCAAATTCTGTAAATCCGGCAAGACCAACCTGTGCAGCTCGGTGCGCGCGACCCAGGGCAAGGGCCTGATGCCCGACGGCACCACCCGCTTCTCCTACAACGGCGAGCCGATCTACCACTACATGGGCTGCTCGACCTTCTCCGAGTACACGGTGCTGCCGGAGGTCTCGGTGGCCAAGATCCCTACCGAGGCACCCTTGGAAAAGGTCTGCCTGCTGGGCTGTGGCGTGACCACCGGCATCGGCGCCGTGCTCAACACCGCCAAGGTGGAAGAGGGCGCCACCGTTGCGGTCTTCGGTCTGGGTGGCATCGGTCTGGCCGCCATCATCGGCGCCAAGATGGCCAAGGCCAGCCGCATCATCGCAATCGACATCAATCCCTCGAAGTTCGACATCGCCCGCGAACTGGGCGCCACCGACTTCGTCAATCCCAAGGATCACCAGAAGCCGATCCAGGAGGTCATCGTCGAGCTGACCGACGGCGGCGTCGACTACAGCTTCGAATGCGTCGGCAACGTCAACCTGATGCGTGCGGCCCTGGAATGCTGCCACAAGGGCTGGGGCGAGTCGGTGATCATCGGCGTGGCCGGGGCTGGCCAGGAGATCAGCACCCGGCCGTTCCAGCTGGTGACCGGTCGCGTCTGGCGCGGCAGCGCCTTCGGCGGCGTCAAGGGCCGCAGCGAGCTGCCCGGCTATGTGCGCAAGGCGCAGAGCGGCGAGATCCCGCTGGACACCTTCATCACCCACACCATGGGCCTGGAGCAGATCAACGAGGCCTTCGAGCTGATGCACGAAGGCAAGAGCATCCGCACCGTCGTCCATTACTGATCACCAGGCGGGCGCCCAGGGGCGCCCCCTGTTCGGGAGATGACCATGAGTCTCGAACTGCTCTCCAGCAACAAGAGTTTCGGCGGCTGGCACAAGCGCTATCGCCATCGCGCGCGCAGTCTCGACTGCGACATGACCTTTGCCGTCTACCTGCCGCCGCAGGCGGAAGCCCGTAGCGACCTGCCGGTGCTCTACTGGCTGTCGGGGCTGACCTGCACCGACGAGAACTTCATGCAGAAAGCTGGCGCCCAGCGCCTGGCGGCCGAGCTGGGCCTGGTGCTGGTGGCGCCGGACACCAGTCCGCGCGGCGAAGGCGTACCGGACGACCCCGAAAAGGCCTGGGACTTCGGCCTGGGCGCCGGCTTCTACATCAATGCCACCCAGCAGCCCTGGGCCAAGCATTACCGCATGCACGACTATGTGGTGGAGGAGCTGCCGGCGCTGATCGAGGCCAACTTCCCGGTCTCGGATCGCCGCGGCGTCAGCGGTCATTCCATGGGCGGCCACGGGGCCCTGATCTGCGCCCTGCGGCATCCGGGTCGCTATCGTTCGGTGTCGGCCTTCTCGCCCATCGTCAATCCGCTGGATTGTCCCTGGGGGCACAAGGCGTTCTCCCACTACCTGGGTGACGACCGCAGCAGCTGGGCGGAGTGGGATGCCTGCGCGCTGCTGGCCAAGGCCGAGGAGCGCCTGCCGCTGCTGGTCGACCAGGGTGAGCAGGACAGCTTCCTCGCCGAACAGCTCAAGCCCCAGGCCCTGCAGCGGGCGGCGGAAGCCACGGGTCATCCGCTGGAACTGCGGCTGCAGCCAGGCTATGACCACAGCTATTTCTTCGTCGCCAGCTTCATCGACGACCACCTGCGGCATCACGCGGCGGCCCTGTCGACCTCGTAAGGGCGACGGCGCCTGTCCACAGCCGGTAGAATCGACGCCCTGTCATTTTCCAGGGCGTCTCTGTTCATGCGCATAGGTCACGGTTTCGACGTTCACGCCTTTGGCGAGGGCGACTTCATTACCCTCGGTGGCATTCGTATTCCCCACCACCACGGCCTGGTTGCCCACTCCGATGGCGACGTGCTGCTGCATGCCCTGGCCGATGCCCTGCTGGGTGCGGTCGCCCTGGGCGACATCGGCAAGCATTTCCCCGATACCGATCCGCGCTTCAAGGGCGCCGACAGCCGGGTGCTCCTGCGCCATGTGGTCGAGCTGGTCCGTGAACAGGGCTGGAAGGTCGGTAACGTCGACGGCACCATCGCCGCCCAGGCGCCCAAGATGGCGCCGCACATCGAGGCCATGCGCCAGGCCATCGCCGAGGACCTGCAGGTCGAGCTGGGCCAGGTCAACGTCAAGGCCACCACCACCGAGCGTCTGGGTTTCGTCGGGCGCGAAGAGGGCATCGCCGTGCACGCCGTGGCCCTGCTGTTGCCACTATGACCGAAGACCAGCTGCTCGGGCCGCGCGCCCATGGCGAGCCCTGCGGCCAGGCGATTCTCAAGGCCAGTGCCGAGGACTTTCAGGTGGACGAGGTGCTGGACATCCCGCTGAGCGGTGATGGCGAGCACCTCTGGCTGTGGGTCGAGAAGCGCGGCCTCAACACCGAGGAAGCCGTGCGCCGCCTGGCGCGTGCCGCCGGGGTGCCGCAGCGGGCGATCAGCTACGCCGGCCTCAAGGATCGCCAGGCCCTGACCCGCCAGTGGTTCAGCCTGCACCTGCCCGGCAAGGCCGATCCGGACCTGGCGGCCGCCTGCGACGAGACGCTGGTGATCCTCCAGCAGGGTCGGCACCGGCGCAAGCTGCAGCGGGGCGCCCATGCCGCCAATGGCTTCCGCCTGCGCCTGACCGGGCTCCAGGCCGATGCCGCGCTGCTGGAGGCGCGGCTGCAGGCCATCGCTACCGGCGGCGTACCCAACTATTTCGGCCCGCAGCGCTTCGGCTACCAGGGCGGCAATCTGGCCGACGCCCAGGCGTGTGCTCGCGAGCAGCGTCTGCCCGAACAGCGCAACCGGCGTTCACGGACGCTGTCCGCCGCGCGCAGCTGGCTGTTCAATCAGGTGCTGGCCGAACGGATCGCCGACAACTCCTGGAATCAGGCGCAGGAGGGCGATCTGCTGGCCTTCACCGACAGCCGCAGCCACTTTCCGGCGACCGCCGCCGATCTGGCGGATCCGCGCCTGGCGGCGCTCGATCTGCACCCCACGGGCCCGCTGTGGGGCGCCGGTGAATCCCTGGTGCAGGGTCCGGCCGCGGCCCTGGAACAGGAGGTGGCCAGGGCCGCCGGAGAGCTGCCCGCCTGGCTGGCCGGTGCCGGCCTCTCGCATGAACGGCGCATCCTGCGCCTCCCCATCGGCGGCCTGACGTGGCATTATCCCGCTCCTGACATTCTGCAACTCGAATTCGTCCTGCCGGCCGGCTGTTTTGCCACCGCAGTGGTTCGCGAGCTGGTAACGCTTGGCGAGGCAGGGCAGACGGAACATCCATGCGACTTCTGATCGCCAACGACGATGGGGTGCTGGCCCCCGGTATCGCCGCGCTGCATGCCGCGCTCTCCGCCCGTGCGGACTACGAGTGCCAGGTAGTCGCGCCGCTCTATGACATGAGCGGCGTGAGCAGTGCCCTGACGCTGGACCGCCCCCTGCATCCGCAGCGCCTGCCCAACGGCTTCCTGGGCGTCAACGGCACGCCTACCGATTGCGTTCACCTCGGCCTCAATGGCCTGTTGGAAGCTACGCCGGACATGGTGGTGGCCGGCATCAACCTGGGCGCCAATCTTGGCGACGACGTCCTCTATTCCGGTACCGTGGCCGCGGCCATGGAAGGGCGTTTTCTCAACCGCCCGGCGCTGGCCTTCTCGCTGGTGTCGCGCAGTGCCGACAACATGGCGGTCGCGGCCGAGATCGCCGCCCGTATCGTGGCCTTGCACGAGCGCTTCGATCTGCCGCCGCGCACCGTCCTCAACGTCAACATCCCGGATCTGCCGCTTGCGCAGATCAAGGGGCTGCAGCTGACCCGTCTGGGTCATCGCGCCCAGGCCAAGCCGCCGGTGCGCGAGGTCAATCCGCGTGGCAAGGCGGGCTACTGGATCTCGGTTTCCGGCGATGCGGTGGATGGCGGACCGGGCACCGACTTCCATGCCGTGCTGGAAGGCTATGTCTCGGTGACGCCACTGCAGTTCGATCGCACCTTCCGCGAGGGTTTCGCCGGCCTGCAGGCTCTGACGGAGCTGCTGGCATGACTCAGGGGCAAGAGCATATGCAAAGACACGGCATCGGCATGACCTCCCAGCGCACCCGGGAGCGCCTCATCCAGCGCCTCTACGAAGAGGGGCTGTCCAACGCCCAGGTGCTGGAGGTGATCCGCCGTACGCCGCGTCACCTGTTCGTCGACGAGGCCCTGGCCCATCGCGCCTACGAAGACACGGCGCTGCCCATCGGCCACAACCAGACCATTTCCCAGCCGTTCATGGTGGCGCGCATGACCGAGCTGCTGCTCGCCGGCGGTCCGCTGGACAAGGTCATGGAGATCGGCACCGGCTCCGGCTACCAGACCGCCATCTTGGCGCAGACCGTGGAGCGGGTGTTTTCCGTGGAGCGCATCCAGTCGCTGCAGGACAGAGCCAAGGAGCGTCTGCTCGAACTCAATCTGCGCAACGTGGTGTTTCGCTGGGGCGATGGCTGGGAAGGCTGGCCGGCGCTGGCGCCCTACAACGGCATCATCGTCACCGCCGCGGCGCGGGAAGTGCCCCAGGCGCTGCTCGACCAGCTGGCACCCGGCGGTCGCCTGGTGATCCCGGTAGGCGTCGACGAGGAGCAGAAGCTCCTGCTGATCGTGCGCGAAGCCGAAGGCTTCGTCCGCCACGAACTCAATGCCGTCCGTTTCGTGCCCCTGCTCAATGGACCCCTGGCCCAGTGAGCGACAGGGAACGTTACCCCGGTACCGCGCTCCAAGGCTGCCTGGCGGCTGCGGCCGCTTGAGGCCGGCGGGATGGCCGGACGGTAGATGATCAGACTCTGCGGGAGGAACGGGTGAAGGCCCGAGCGCAAGGATTTCCAGGACGAGGGCGTTCAGGCTGGCTGGCGGGGATGCTCGTGGCCCTGCTGCTGGCGGGCTGTTCGAGCAACGGCTCGCGAGCGCCGGTGGTCGACCGCGGCGATGGCCGCAGCAGCGTACCCCAGGTCACTTCCGGGCAGTATCGCGTCAAGCGCGGTGACACCCTGTTCTCCATCGCCTCCCGCAATGGCTGGGAATGGCGTGCCCTGGCAGCCCAGAACGGCCTCGGGGCACCCTATGTCATCCATGTCGGCCAGGTCATCCGTTTCGGCAGCGGTTCCAGCGCCAGTGGTTCCAGTCGCATCATCCGTCGACCGGCCACGGTAGCTTCTGCTCCGGCACCCGGCACTCCGGTGGCGACACCAGTGCCCATCCCGCCGCCCGTCACCTCCAGTCCCACTGTCGCCACCCCGGTGGTGACCCCCAATC